>DAHWHJ010000071.1:0-5349 GCA_027335745.1 bacterium
TAAGAGAGCTTTTATATATGGCTTTTTACGTTACCGACCATACTACCCATTTTTATGCGCTCGGCGGACCGGATTTTATAGTCGGACCGGATGCGCCGCCCTCCGAAAGAAACATTCTGGGCGTCATAAGGAAAGTCGGATTAGATATAGGGAAAGAGGTTATAGGAACGAGGGCGAGAAATCACCGCATAATAGAAATGATAGGCGGAAGAGGCGTTCATCTTGCCGGCGGATTGCCCGGAGGCTGGAGCAAATCTCTTTCTAAAGAAGAATTGGACGAAATTAAATTTAACGCAAAAAAGAATATAGATTTTGCCCTTTTCAGCCTTAAAATATTCGACGACATAGTATTAAAAAATCCCGTTTATAAGGAACTTATTCTTTCAGATATTTATATCCATAAGACGTATTATATGGGAACGGTCGACGAATTTAACCGCGTTAATTTTTACGACGGAAAAATCAGGGTTATAGACCCGGAAGGAAACGAATTCGTAAAATACGATTCAGCCGAATATGCCGAACATATTGCCGAGAGGGTGGAACCGTGGACTTATCTTAAATATCCTTATTTAAAAAATGTCGGCTGGAAGGGTTTCGTAGATGGACAGGAAAGCGGCGTTTATTCCTGCACCCCTTTATCGAGGCTTAACGTTTCCGATAGAATGGCGACGCCGCTGGCGCAGGAAAATTTTGAAAAAATGTACGATGCTTTAAGCGCAAAAAGAAACGACGGAAGATACAAACCGGTTCACCACAGGCTTGCGACTCACTGGGCAAGATTAGTGGAACTGCTCTACGCTTCGGAAAGGATGTTGGAACTTGCAAACGACGACGAAACCGCTTCCGATAAAGTCAGAACGATACCGCAAGGAGTAAAAGTAAACGGCTCTCACGAAGCGGTCGGCATAGGTTCGGTGGAGGCGCCGAGAGGCACGTTGACCCATCATTACGTTACTGACGAAAAAGGCGTTATTAAAAAGGTAAATTTGATAGTCGGAACTACTAATAATTACGCTCCTATGACTATGTCCATAAAACGGGCGGCGGAAAAACTAATAAGCAAAGGACAGGTAGTTCAGGAAGGTTTGCTTAATATGATAGAAATGGCTTTCAGGCTTTACGACCCCTGTTTGTCCTGTTCGACCCACTCTTTGCCCGGCAAAATGCCGCTTATAGTAAAAATCAGAAATAAAGACGGTGATATTATCCAGTTTATCAAGAGGAATTCATGGGATTAATAAATTTAAAAACAGCGGTTATAGGCATAGGCAATTCTATATTATCGGACGACGGCGTAGGAATAAAAGCCGTTAAAACTTTAGAATCTATGTATAAAGCGAAGCATAAAGAAAAACATAACGAACATAACGGGCGCGGGATAGGCGGTTCAAAAGTTACAGAAGTTACGGAATTTATAGAAGTATCCACGGGCGGGATAAACCTTATGGAATATATGGCGGGATTTCGGAGGGCGGTTATAATAGATGCCATAGTTACCGGCAGGCATAAAGCCGGAACGGTTTTTAAATTTATTTATCCCGATATTCCTTTTACGAAGAATACGGTTTCAACCCACGACGTGGATTTGCCCACGGCTATCGAAACGGCAAATTATCTGGGCATATCTTTGCCGTCGGAAATTATTATATTTGCGGTAGAAGCAAAAGATACCGTAAATTTCGGCGAGAACCTGACGGAAGAGGTCGAAAGCGCACTCGTAAACGTGATAAATGAAATAAAATCGATGCTGAGGATATAAATATTAAAAAAATTAATCTGAAGAGGTGCATTATGAAAACTGCCGTTTATTTTTGTAATTGCGGTACTAATATATCCGATAAAATAAATCCCGAAACAGTCGAAAACGCCGTAAAGAAACGCAATGGCGACATTATTTTTAAAAGCTGCGGTTTTTTATGCTCGGAAGACGGAAAGGAGTTTCTGCGGAAGGATATTATCGATAACGGTATAGAAGCCGTCGTAATCCCTGCTTGCTCTCCCAGAGACCATGAAAAAACGTTTATGAACGTTCTGTCGGCGGCAGGAGTTAATCCGTATATGATGCAGATGATTAATATAAGAGAGCAGGTCGCATGGGTTACCGAAGACAAAGACAAGGCAGCCGAAAAAGTCATACATTATATAAATGCGGCTATATCGAGGGTTAACCTTCAGGAGCCTTTAGAAAATAAAGAGATAGATATATTGCTGGACGCAGTAGTGGTCGGAGCGGGTCCGGCAGGACTTAAAGCGGCTTTAAGTTTAGCGGAAGCCGGGAGAAAGGTAACGGTAGTCGAAAAGTCGCCTACCATAGGCGGACTTCCGGTGAGATACGAAGAAATATTTCCCAATATGGAATGCGGGCCTTGTATGCTCGAACCCATTATGGGGGAAGCTCTTCACGGAAATGCATCGGGTAATATAGAATTTTTAACACTGTCGGAAATAGAAGGCGTCGTCGGCTCTTACGGAAACTTTACCGTTAAAATAAAGCGCAGTCCCCGTTATGTGGATGCCGAAAAATGCATCGGATGCGCGGAGTGCATAGAACCCTGTCCGGTATTGTTTAAAAATCCTTTTAACTGCGGAATGAACGAAAGAAAAGCCGTAGATTTTTCTTTTGCCGGCGCGCTGCCTAACGTTCCTTACATAAACGCGGAAGTTTGCCTCAGATTTAATAACGAAGACAAGGAAGACGGCGGCTTATGCCGGTTGTGCATAGACGCTTGTCCGGTAGGGGAAGACGTTTTTAAATTCGGCGAAAAAGAGGAAATTATAGAGAGAAATGCCGGAAGCATTATTTTGGCGACGGGTTCCGCCTTATACGACTGCGGAAAAATCCCTTCGTTAGGCTACGGGAAAATACCCGGCATTTACAACAGCATTGAATTCGAGAGGATTCTTGCATCCAACGGACCCACGGAAGGAAAGATTAGGACGCCTGACGGCAAGGAACCCCAATCTTTTGCCATAGTCCACTGCGTGGGCAGTTTAGATAAAAATCATAAAGATTACTGTTCGGGCATATGCTGCGAATACGCTTTTAAATTTAATCATATCATAAGAAATAAAATACCGTCGGCTAAGATATACCATTTATATAAAGAAATGGTAATTCCCGGAAAGGAAAGCGGCAGTCTTTACAGACATGCGGCGGAAGACGCAAATACGTCTTTTATAAGAATAAACGATATAAACGGCATAACGGTAAAAGGAGAAGAGGATAAAAAAGTTTTTTCGATAGACGGAGCCTGCGGTTCGGGAGGTATGCGCGAAATAGGGGTAACCGGCGGCGGAAATGCTATCGGCGCCGGAGTCCGCGAAGACGAAAGAGCCGTTACCGGGAAAATATCGGTCGATGCCGTAATCTTGTGTCCTGCGTCGGTTCCGGGGGAAGATACGAAAAAATTAGCCGGAATACTGGAAACTTCCATAGATAAAAATGGATTTTTTGAAGAGCTGCACGGCAGAACCGATGCCGGCAGAAGCAAGATAAAAGGTATTTATCTTACCGGAAGCTGCCATTCCCCTATGGACATAAAAGAGGCGATGGGCGAAGGCATGGCGGCGACCGGATACGTTCTTTCGGGTCTTGTAGCCGGAAAAAAGCTCTCTATAGACCCTATATCCGCCGTAGTAAATCAAGAAAGGTGCTCGGGATGCAAAGTATGCATCGGAGTATGTCCGTATAAAGCGATATCCTTCGACGAAGAAAACGGGGCTTCTTCGGTAAACGAACTGCTGTGTCAGGGATGCGGAACCTGCGCCGCCGCCTGTCCGTCGTCGGTTATAAAAGCAAACGGTTTCACGAACGAGGAGATATTTGCCGAAATAGGAATTATGCTGGCGTAAACGGCAAAAATAATAAATAATAAATATTAAATAATTAAAATAAATAATCATAATAAATTAAAAACTTTTAGGTAAAAGGAGGGTATATAATTATGCAAAATTCCCTGCCGGCGAAAGAAAAGGAAAACGGACAGGTCGATACCGTAAATATCGAAATTAAGAAAACAAACGAAACGGAAGGCTTTGAGCCGAGAATAATCGGCTTTTTATGTAACTGGTGTTCGTATGCGGGGGCGGACAAAGCAGGGGCGGCTCAAAAACCGTATTTACCGAACGTCAGCGTAATTAAAGTTATGTGCAGCGGAAGAATAGACCCGCAGTTTATTCTGGACGCATTTCAAAGGGGAGCGGACGGCGTTATGGTTCTTGCATGTCATCCCGGGGACTGCCACTATAAAGAGGGCAACTATAGGGCGGTTCAGAGATACAGGCTGTTATTAAAACTCTTGAAGCAGTTCGGCATAGAGGAAGAAAGATGCCGTTTCGATTACGTATCGGCGGGCGAAGGCGACAGGTTCGTTTCCGTAATAAACGAAACCGTCGAAGCCGTAAAGAGATTAGGTCCTTTAAAAAAATAGGAAACTTTATATGTCTTTGTAGTAAATTTTAAATTATTTGAATTATGTATTATAATAATTTATAATTAATTTGAAACAAATTAATTATTATAAGAAGGGAGGATTCAAAAATGCCTACGCAGACAATCGACGCAAGAGGACTTAAATGCCCGCAACCTATTTTAAAAATCACCGCTACAGCCATAAAAATGAAGGCCGGAGATACAATAGAAATCCTTGCGGACTGTTCCACTTTTGAAAACGACGTAAAAGACTGGTGCCAGCGATCTAAAAAAATGCTTATGTGGATTAAAGAAGAAGTAGGGGCAAAAAAAGCGCAGATTCAGTTTTAGCATTTCTATTAAGCAAATGTTTTACGGTTAAGCGTAAAAGAAAAAAATACAGGTATTTATTTTTGAAAGAGTTAAATTTAAAAAAATTTTTTTCAAAAAAAGAAAACTCCGTTTTATTGGAAAATATCATAAATATTTCCTCGAAGCCCTTTTCCGTCGTAGATAACGCAGGTAGTCCGATTACCGGCGATATTCCCGACGCAAAATTACATTCTTATCCTATAAAAATCGAGAATAAAGGAGAAGAAATCGGCAAAGTTTTCGGGAAGAGCGGAGCAGAAGCCGAAGCCGCGGCGGCGATTTTGTCGCACTCTATTAATTCGTGGCTCGTGAAGAGATCGCTTGCGGACGAGATACTCCAGAAATATAAAGAACAGGATTTGCTATATAACATTAACGACCTGATTGCCTTATGTCCTAAACCGAAAGAGGCGGCGGATTTTATCATAAACGAATTGTCGAAACTTATAAAGTTCGAATACGCTTCTATAATTATTTTCGACGAATCCGAAAAAAGCTTAAGCATCCTTTCTTCATACGGCAAGAATTATAATAGCTCTGCTTATAAAAAAAATATAGAAAAA
>DAHWHJ010000088.1:0-5320 GCA_027335745.1 bacterium
ATTAACTTCTATTTTATCCGACATAAAATCATCGGCTATATTTAGCGCCGTTAAAACTGCGACGTTAAAAGAATCTATCGACTTAGTCCCCTTAAGCACCTCATCCGCTTTGGTATTTACGTATGAAGCGAGCCGCTCTAAATATTTTTTATCTTTATCGCTGTTTAAAATGAACTTATGATTCAGAATGGTGAGTTCGACCAATTCGCTCATAGCTGTATTGTTTCTAAACTATTTAATATGCCGTCTATTTTTTTTATTACTAAATCGTTTTCGGCATCATTTTGGATAAGTCTGTTCTTTAGTTCATTGATCTCGTCATCTTTAGATTTAACCTCCGTTAAAAGTTTATCCCGTTCTATTTTTAATTTTTCGAACGATTCCTTAATTAGAATAACTCTTTCTTCTATGACGCTAAGATTATTAATGTCCATTTTTTGAGTTCCCGAAAATAATTCATCCATAAATTTAGTTAAATATTATTTATATCAAGCCGAAGTATAAAGATGAGCATAAGGTCTTGCGCTCGAAGGCACGATTTTATAAAAAGGCTTGCCCGTGATTTTCTCAGAGGAAATATTAAAACTATCGGCATATTCGATTAAATATTTTTTTAAAAAATTCATATCGTTTTCGTCTGTTTCATATAGTTCCACATCTTTTGAATATTTAGAAAAATCTATTTTTTTTCTAAGATATAGAGTGCCTCCGTGCATACCGGATGCAAAGTACTCGCTGTCGAATTCATCGGAATCGTTAAGTCCTAATAAGACTATTATGCCTCCTGCCATATATTCGGCAAAAAAACTTCCTACTTTACCTCCTATAATTATAATAGGCAGCTGTTCGTTATAACCTTTCATATGTATTCCCACTCTATAGCCGGCATCGCCGAGAATGTAAATTTTTCCTCCTCTCATTCCGTATCCGACGACATCTCCCGCATCTCCTTTTATTAATATTTTGCCTGCGTTCATAGTATTGCCTACATTATCCTGCGCATTACCGTTTACAATTAAAGTAGGTCCGTCCATAAAAGCGCCTAGGTCGTTTCCCGGAACACCGTTTATATTAATAACGACGTCGTCGCCTTTGATTCCATCTCCTATGTAATACTGTCCATTAACATTTTCAAGAAAAAATTTTTTAATACCTTTTCCTATTCCTTCTCTAATCAAACGGTTAAGTTCTTTATAATGCATTCCGGCGGCATCTATGGTTATCATATTTTTTCAAAACTCCTTCCTTATATTTATAATAATATAAAATAAAATTATAGCCCGGCGTGTTTGATTCCAAGCGCTTTGAGTTCGGCGTCCGTTAATTCCACGCCTCTTAATCTCTCTCTGGATCCCCTAAGGCTTTCGATGGAATTAACCCCCATAGCTCCCAAAACCTCCTGAATTTCATGGCTCCATGCTGAAATTAAATTGTATAACCTTTCTCCGTAAACTTCGGGATCCAGCCTTCTTACAAGTTCCGGTCTTTGCGTGGTAATTCCCCAACTGCAGTTTCCGGTATTACACTTGCCGCATACATGACATCCCATAACTATGAGAGCGGCGGTCCCTATAGCAACTGCATCCGCGCCTAAAGCAATAGCTTTTACGGCGTCGGCGCTCGACCTAATGCTTCCTGCGGCTATAATAGAAGCTTCGTTCCTTATTCCTTCGTCCCTGAGTCTTTCATCGACTTGAGCAAGAGCAAGCTCGATAGGTATGCCTACATGGTCTTTAATTATATTCGGCGCGGCTCCCGTTCCTCCGGTATAACCGTCTATATAAACGATATCGGCGCCGGCTCTAACTATTCCACTTACTATAGCGGCTATATTATGCACCGCCGCTACTTTAACCGATACGGGCTTTTCATAATTGGTCGATTCCTTAACGGCATAAATAAGCTGCCTTAAATCTTCGATAGAGTAAATATCGTGATGCGGAGCAGGAGAAATTGCATCCGTGCCTACGGGAATCATTCTTGTTTTAGATATATCGACGCCGATTTTCTCGCCGGGGAGATGTCCCCCGATACCCGGCTTTGCGCCCTGTCCTATTTTTATTTCTACCGCAACTCCGCTGTTCAAATAGTCCCTGTGAACGCCGAACCTTCCTGAGGCAACTTGAACTATAATGTTCTTGCCGAACGGAACCAAGTCGTCATGCAAGCCTCCCTCGCCGGTATTCATAACGATTCCTAAAGCTCTCGCGGCTAAAGCCATTGCCTTTTGCGCGTTAAGAGAGATAGAGCCGTAAGACATCGCTCCAAAAACAAACGGGGTCTGCAATTCTATTTGCGGAGGCATTTTTGATTTTAAAACGGTTTCTCCGTTTTCATCAAAGTCGATATCCAATCTAGAGGGTTTTTTGCCGAGATAAGTCCTTAACTCCATAGGCTCTCTCAGAGGGTCGATTGAAGGGTTCGTAACCTGACAGGCATCTAAAAGCATATGGTCGAAATATTTTTTATATTTAAAAGTCGTTCCCATACCCGAGATAACGATTCCGCCGGTTTCCGACTGCCTCCATATATTTTTTATAAGACCTTCTTTCCAGTTTGCATTCTCCCTGAGAACGGTAGGATTCTTAACTATAGATATAGCCCCTTCCGGACAGTATGTGTAACATCTACCGCAAGCTACGCATTTAGAATGGTCGGAAAGAATTTTATCTCCGCCAAAGCTATATGTTCCCCATCCGCAATTCTGAATGCATCTTTTACACCTAACGCATTTATTGTGGTCTATGAGCGCTAAATATTCGGATTGTATATTGGAAAACGAGGATTTTGTCATAAACCTATTAATCCCCCTGTCTGATGTATATTTTTTTCTTCAAACTCTACAATAACCGGTTCTCCGGCTTTAGGCGACCATACAATATCCGGAGACGGACAAACGGCTCTTATTGCGGCTTCTTCCGACGCTACATAAGTAAAATCGCCCATAGCGGCGGCAACGAGAGGTCTTAACTTAATCCTGTCGTTCATAGCGACCATACCGTTTGAATATCCAAATACTATGGCAAAAGGTCCATTTAAAAGCGCGCTGCCGTAAATCTGCCTTAATGCCGTAAATAACTCTTTTTTATCGCCGTCCATTTTGTCTATTTTCTGGTAAAACGGGGAAGCAAGAACCGTCAGCGCAAGGCGGACGGGAAGTTTATGCTTTCTGATAAGCAGATCTAGAATATATGTTATTACTTCAGTATCTGTTCTGAGCGCAAGATTATACTTATACATCTCGAGATACCTTTTGTTAATTCCGTAAGAAGATATTTCGCCGTTATGCACTATAGACCAATCGAGTAACGTGAAAGGATGAGCGCCTCCCCACCAGCCCGGCGTATTCGTTGGAAACCGATTGTGCCCCGTCCACATATAACCTTCAATTTCTTCTAATTTGTAAAAATCGGCGATATCTTCTGGATAGCCCACTCCCTTAAATGCCCCCATATTTTTTCCGCTTGAAAAAACATATGCTCCATCATAATTCTGGTTAATCAGCATAACGCTATTTACTACAAAATCATCGTCCCCCAGCTCATGGAACAGTTTGTCGGGTCTATCGGATTTAGGTTTTATAAAATAGCGGTGCAGATAAGGATGGTCATATATTTTAGAAGTCCTGAAAGTAGGGATAGGTTCTTCTTTTTCGATAATACAATTATTCTTAAGGTATTCTTCTACGTCTGTTTTAGCGGACAGGTTGTCGTACATTATATGAAAAGCGTATAATTCAGCGTAATCGGGATAGTTGCCGTAAACGGCAAAACCGCCGCCTAAGCCGTTCCCCCTGTCATGCTCGACCGATATTGCTTTTTTTATATCGCCGCCGTTTGTCTTAACTTTTTTTGCATTTATAATACCGCACAATCCGCATCCTGATATATCTCTTTCGGCATTAAATTTATTCTTTATCCTCAGCACTTTAATCCCTCTATTTTTTTATAAATTTAAATAATATAATCAATTAAAATATAACATATCTACATTTTTTTAACAATATATCTTATAAAATATTTTCGTCTATTATCCTTTTAAATTCGGCATCTAAAACCTTTTTCGCAGGCGGAAGTCCTAATTTTTTCCGCATCCCTTCCTGCGGGTCGCCGAGTCTTAACGTTTTAAAGAAAAGTTCTTCGGCTTTTTTAACATTCCTAGGACCGACGTCGTTTTTTATCGCAAGATTTTTAAGCGTAGTAAGAACGGTTTCCCAGCTGTAATTTTGAGGACATAATTCTACGCATGTATGGCATTCGAGACATTCCCATACTATTTTTGAAGACATCGCCCTTTCGACGTCGTTGTCTAAAATCATTTTTATAACCAAAGGCGGATCGTAAGATTCGAAAGAAAGACTCATAGGACAGTCGTTTTTGCATGCGCGGCAATTATAACATCTAACTAAAGAGTCCCTGTCGAAAACGGTCGAATAATCGCTCAATGCCTTTATTCCTTTAAACTTTTCTATAAACTTTCCGGCTTTAATTTTGTGCTGCGATATAAACTCTTCGGCGCCTTCTATACCAAAAGCTAAACACATAAGTTCTTCTAAAGTTATTACCGGAATCTGACGTTTAAGTCCTTCTTTTAACAGCATAAATTGATTTGTATCAAACTGGGTAAAGCAGGAGGGGCAGACCGTAGAAACGGCATCGGCTTTGCTCTCATTGATTGAATCTAATTTTATCCTTGCCATAACTAATGATTTATCATGTTCGTCCACTCTGTCCAACGCCTGTCCGCAACACATCATTTTGTTTTTATATTGGACGGGGTTAGCTCCGAGCGCTTTTAAAATATTATCGTATTTACGGGGGTCGAATGGGGAATCGAAATTTACGGCATGCGAAGGTCTTACCATATGACATCCATAATGAATTGCTATATTCAATCCTTTGAGGGGATATTTGACGTTTGCCCTTATTTTATCGAGTCCGACTTCGTCGTGAAGATATTCTATGAAATGGAACACCGACGATTTGCCGGAAAAGTTTAAGTTTAACTTTTCAAGCGTTTTATTTAATTTTTTTTGATACGGAAGGTTGGCTGTCACCTTTGCCTTTATCTGCTTAAGGTTTGAATAGCATCCGGTGCAAACCGACATTATATCGACATCTTCATTTTCGGCAAGAGCTATATTTCTGATTCCGGTTAGATCGAAAAGACCTTCGTCAATGTTCTTCACCAAAGATTTTTCGGGACAGCAGGTAAAAGAATCTATATCTCTGTATTTTATATTTAGTCTATCTAAAACTAATCTTGTGGCTTTTTCCATAAAAGGAAACTTCGCCTGTATGGTGCATCCCCAAAAAAAAGC
>DAHWHJ010000034.1:0-10514 GCA_027335745.1 bacterium
ATTTTATCATTATTTTTTTTATCCTTGGTAAGATATTTTTTAAATTCGTATAGACCTAATTCGGCTCCTTCCGCAATGGAGCCCGATAAATAAAATAGCCCGCTCTTTATATAATATTCTCTATGCAATTCGGGAATTATAAAAATTGTTTCTTTAATTTTATTTGTTTTGGCTATTTTTGAAGAACCCGAAATAAAATTTCTTAGAGAATCGTAATTAAATTTATCTTTTTTGTCTAATCCGTAGATTAACGAATAAACGGGGGATTCGATAATTATATTTTTTCCTTTTTTTGCCTTAAAATCGAGCTGTTTAATTCTTTTGTAGATAGAATCTAACTTTTTAAAATTTTTATTCCCTAAAAAATTATTTTCGTCTCCCTGAAAAACCCCGAAAACAAAAATTCGGTCAAATTCTTTTACCCTTTTTTCTTCCAAAACTGTTTCTATAGAATCTATAATTTTAAATTTCAAGCTTGAATCCTCCGTATTGAGTTTATTATATGTCTTTATCCGAAATTAATCTTCTTCTATAGTAGATAAATCGCCTTCGTCTATTCCCATTTCTCTTGCTTTTAAAACTCTTCTCATGATCTTTCCGCTTCTGGTTTTTGGAAGAGAGTCCACAAATTCTATCTCATCCGGTTTTGCAATAGGCCCTAAAGTTTTCCCGACATTAGCTTTAATATCGTCTGCAAGCGCGTCGCTTTTTTCCGTATTAGGCTTTAAAACTACAAAAGCCTTAATGGAATTGCCTTTAATGTCATGCGGCTTTCCTATAACGGCGGATTCGGCAACCGATTCATGGGTTATTATGGCGCTTTCTATTTCTGCAGTTCCCAGCCTGTATCCTGAAACTTTTATTACGTCGTCTATTCTACCCATAACGTAAAAATATCCGTCTTCATCTCGTTTTGCCGTATCGCCGGCAAGATATATTCCGTTAAATTTAGAAAAATATGTTTCTTTATATCTGTTTTCGTCTTTATAAATAGTTCTCATCATTGCAGGCCACGGTTTTTTTACTACAAGATAGCCTCCCTTGTCTGCTTTTACGCTTTTACCGTTTTCGTCGAATATATCGGCGTTTATTCCGAAAAAAGGCTTTCCGCACGAACCCGGTTTTAAAGACATCGTAGGAACCGGCGTTATTAAAAACATGCCCGATTCGGTCTGCCACCACGTATCCATTACAGGACATCTTTCCTTGCCTATGTGCTTATAATACCAGCGCCATACTTCAGGGTTTATAGGCTCGCCTACGCTGCCTAATATTTTAAGAGAACTTAAGTTGTGCCTATTAGGCCAGTTTTCGCCGAACCTCATGACGCCTCTTATTGCCGTAGGGGAAGTATAAAAAATATTAACCCCGTGCTTTTCAACGATTTTCCACCATCTGTCCGGATAAGGATAATACGGCGAGCCTTCGACCATGAGCGTAGTCGCCCCATTAATTAAAGGCCCATATATAATATACGAATGTCCCGTTATCCAGCCCGGATCGGCGGCACACCAGTAAGTATCGTTATCTTTAATATTAAAAACATACTTTGAAGTTATATAAGTCCCTACGGAATATCCCCCGTGAACATGAAGAATTCCTTTGGGCTTGCCCGTCGTTCCCGAGGTATAAAGTATAAAAAGGGGATCTTCCGAATCAAGTTCTTCGGTTTTTAAATACGGATTTGCTATAGGCAGTTTCATAAGCCCGTCGTAATAAAAATCCCGGGACGTATCCATAGCGACGTCTTTACCTATTCTCTTAACGACGATGACCGTTTGAACCACCGGAGCTTTCGTAACCGCTTCATCCGCTATCTTTTTAAGCTCTACTATCTTACCTGCCCTGAAGGCGCCGTCCGCCGTAATAAGCAGTTTGCTTTGCGCATCGAGTATTCTGTCCTTCAATGCCATAGCCGAAAACCCGGCATATACTACGCTGTGGATAGCCCCTATTTTTGCGCATGCAAGCATACTTATCGCGATTTCCGGTATATTAGGAAGATATATGGTAACGGTATCGCCCTTTTTTATTCCGAAACTTTTAAGAACGTTTGCGAACTTATTAACCTCTTTATATAAAGAAAAATATGTGTAAACCCTTTCGCTGCCGTCCTCACCTTCCCATATTATGGCAAGCTTGTTTTTGCGAAACGTCGTTATGTGTCTGTCTAAGGCGTTGTAAACGATATTTGTTTTTCCTCCCGTAAACCACTTATAAAAAGGGGGATTTGACGAATCCAAAACCTTGTCGTAACGCTTAAACCAGTCTAACTGCTTTGCCGTCTCGTCCCAAAACTTCGCGTTTTCTTTTATGGAATATTCGTAAAGTCTGTCGTAATCGTCCACATAACTATTTTTTATCGTTTCCTTCGACGGGACGTATATATCTTTTGTATTAGCCAAACTGTCGAAAGTCGATTTGCGCGAACCTGCTTCGTAGCTCTCCAAAATAAACCATCCTCCTTTTTAATAATGTTTTAATATTTAAACTTTTTTAATATGCCTATCAATATTTCGAGTTCTCCATAAATCGAAGCGGCTTCTTTGGCAGTGCTGGAAGATTTCTCCGAATTAGACACTGAAAGATTGGATACCGTTTCGATATTTTGCGATATCTCGTTGGTTGCCGCAGTCTGTTCTTCCGATGCGGCGGCAATGGAACTAATCTGGTCGGTTAAGCTCATTATGCTTTTTTCTATGCCGTCCAAAGATTCGCCCGCCTTAGAAGCATAACCTACCGACAAGTCAACCTCGTTTAACGTTTTATCCATAGATGTTTTAGTATCCTGAGTGCTTTGTTGCATAGTTTGAACTTTGGATACTATTTCTTTAGTGGCTTTGACGGTCCTTTCGGCTAATTTTCTTACCTCGTCCGCCACGACGGCAAATCCTCTGCCGGATTCTCCCGCGCGGGCGGCTTCTATTGCGGCATTAAGCGCAAGCAGATTAGTCTGGTCGGCTATATCGTTTATAACCGAAATGATTTCGCCTATTTCAAAAGAGCTTTTTTCCAATCCGCTTATAAGACTGCCTAATTGCTTTGTAAGAACTGCGACGTTTTTAATGCCGGAAATAGATTTTTCGACTATATCGAAACCGTCTTTAGCGCTGTCCGAGGCTTCCTTTGCTATAGAACTGACATTTTGAGTATTCTTGGCAATTTCTTTTATAGTCTGTGACATTTCTTCGGAGGCCGCGGCGACATGGGTGGCGATTTCCGCCTGTTCCTGCGCTTTGCCGCTGATTTCGTCCACATGACCCTCTATCGTCGTGCTGACGTCCACTATTGTCATTGCCTCTTCAGTTATGGATTTTACTATTTCCCTTATATCTATAATGAATTTATTAAATTCATTAACGACAGATGTTATTTCATCGTAAACCGAATTTCTATAAACATTACACTTTATACAGATTTGCTCCCCTTTCTCTCCATACCGTTCAATCTGCTTATCCCAACACCTCGTCTCCAACTCGGATTCTTCCAGCATACATTTTTTATGCCTCTTGGCGATAATAGCCGTCTTATCGTAACAGTCCATAGGAATTAATTTGCTTAAATCTCCTTCGCCTTTAGATATATCTCTAACCCTGTGGTAAAAAGCGGTTATAGGCTTGATAAAAGCCTGTTTAAGGAGAATATATATTATTATAATCGACAGAACAATAAGTATAATCGAGAAAACAATAATATTTCTCATAAAAATATTTGAAGCGTTTACCGTATTCTTTAGGGAATAAACAAGCTCGACCCCGCCGAGGACGGTTCCCGCCTTAACCGTATGGCACATAAGACAGTTTATTCCGCGGGACATCTTTTCCGCCGTAAAAGGAACTCCTACTTTTAAATATTTCTGCCCGTTTTTTTCGTAAACTCTCGTTATCTCTTTTTTAGATGCAAGTATTTCTTTGTCGAATTTAGAAGTCGGAACTTCTTGTTTTAAACCGGCGCCGAATTCTTTATCGACGGCGCTGCCCCTTACAACCTTAAAATATTTAATTCCTTTGATTTTCTGGTATATGCCGAACAACTGCCTCCTGTCCGATTTCTTGGCTATGGTGCCGTTAAGCATCATACCGTTCATACTAGACAGCATCGTCTTAGCGGTAACGACGGCATCGAACGACGTCGTTTTTACGGACATTTTGTTCTGATAAAATACGGCATAATATGTCAAAAACGACAACATTAAAACTAAAATTACAAAAATTAAGACGAGCAGTTTGGTCTTAATCGAAACTTTTTTGATTCTTGAAAAGTTCATATAATAACCCCCCTGGAGTTAAATTAAAAAATTGAAAATATGCGTTGCTTTTTGAATCGGTTTTTATTAATTTTAAATCAAATAAATAAAAAATAAAATAAAAAATTAAGGAATTAAACTTTTCCCGCCGAAAGTCTTCTGTAGACCGATCTTTCGCTTTCTCCTATAATCCGGGCAATCTCCAATTTCGTAAGTCCTTTGGAAAGGAGATAATTTATATATTTTTCTTCTATTTCTTTTAAGGATAAATTTTTCTCGAAAACTTCAAACTCTTTTCCGCTATGATAATTTTTCGCGTTTGAAATTTCAAGCTGTACGGCTTCCTCGGGAATCTCGTCTTTTCCTTCGGATAATACTATTCCTCTTTCTATAACGTTTTTTAATTCCCTGACGTTCCCCGGCCAGTCGTAATCCATAAGTTTATCCATAGCGGAACGCGAAACGGGCTTTGAAAATTGAATCTTATTTTCTTTTGTCATAAAATAATGCGCTAAATAAGGAATATCCTCTTTTCTTTCTCTTAACGGCGGAAGTTCTATCGTAAATCCGCTTATCCTGTAAAATAAATCGCCTCTAAAACGACCGTCTTCCACCATTTTTTTAAGATTTTTATTCGTAGCCGTTATAATTCTCATGTCTATGAAAAGATTTTTAGAAGAGCCGACTCTTCTAAAGCTCTTGGTATCTATTATCCTTAAAAGTTTGCTTTGTATTATGCCGCTCACTTCTCCTATTTCGTCTATAAACAGCGTTCCCTTGTCGGCGTATTCCAAAAGTCCTTTTTTAAGGATGTCGGCACCGGTAAAAGAGCCTCTTTCATGTCCGAACAATTCGGACTCAAAAAGATTTTCCGATAAATTGCACGAATCTACTATAATAAAAGGATTATCTCTTCTTGAAGAAAGCCTGTGAAGCAGATTTGCGCTAAGTTCTTTACCGGTTCCGGACTCTCCCGAAATAAGAACGTTCAAATTTGATTTTGCGGCAACGGTAATGTCTTCTATAACTTTTGCCGCCGCTTTAGATTTGCCTATAAAAAATTTTTTAAAGATTTCGCGCTTAAAATAAGACGCATAATTCTTAAGATTTATTTTCTCTATTAGCCTTTTTATCGTTATGCTGAGTTCTTCTAGGCTTAAAGGTTTGACTAAATAATCGCAGGCTCCCATTTTTAAGGCGGCAACGGCGGAATCCACGCTTCCGAAAGCCGTCAGGATAATCATTTCGACGTCTTTAGACCTCGATTTTACCGTTTTTAGCAGTTCTATTCCCGATTTTCCCGGTAATTTCAGGTCTGATATTATGATATTAAAAAAATCTTTTTCGAGTCTATTCACGGCTTCTTCCTCAGAATTAGCGGACTCGACGTCGTAACCTTCATTTTTTAAAAAATTAGAAAGGATAGTCCTGTAATTTACGTCATCGTCCACTACAAGTATCGAAATAGATTTATTATCCATCTTAAAATTTAATTAATAATCTACCGTAAATTCATGTTCATGCTTATTTTCTTTATTTTCCGAAAAATTCCTTTTAATCGGAATCTTTATCGTAAATTTTGTTCCGTAATCTAATTTTGACCTGACTTCTATAGAGCCGCCGAGAGATTTCATAATGCTCATAGAAATAGAAAGACCGAGTCCGGTGCTTGCCGAATTTTTGTTTTTAGAAAAAAACGGGTCAAAAATCTTTTTAATATCCCCCTGCGCGATACCGCAGCCGTTATCGATAATTATTATATAAATATAATCTTTAATTTTCTTCGTAATAAAATAAATTATTCCGGAATCTTCTAAAACCGCATGAACTGCGTTAAGACCGATATTTAGCAAAACCTGCCTAAGACCTGCTTCGGAAAAACTGATAAGGGGAATATTAGACGCAAGATTTTTCTTAATCATAATATTTTTTTTGCTTGCGGTAAAGGATATAAGGGATAAGCTTTCTTCGATAGACTTGTTAACATTCACGATGTCCGAAGAGTTTGAAACGGGGCGGGACAAAATAAGCATTTTTTTTGTAATTTCTTTACATCTTTCTATTTCCTGTTTCATTAAATCAAAATATTTTTTTATATTACATCCCCCTTCTTTCATTATGTTTGAAATCTCGGAATTTTGAATTAAAGCGCTGTTTCCGACGCACATTTTTATCATATCGATAGAAGCGAGGATATTATTTAAAGGATTATTTATTTCATGCGCCACTCCTTCGGCTAAAAGACCTACTTCGGATAATCTCTGGGAAAGATTAAACTTTATATGGGCGTTTGAACCGTTTCCAAGACACCTCAAGACTTCCACGGCATATTTTTTACCGGTCGAAACGTCATAAAAAGGCGTGGAATTTATTTCTACGGCAATTTCTTTATTTTGTCTGCCGTAATGACCGTGAATCACTTTGACCGTTTTGCCTTTTTTGATTACTTCTTCTATTGAACATGATTCCAACAACGGGTCGCATGGTTCGTCGCGAAAATGGCTTACTTTATAACAATACCCTCCTATAACTTCGGAGGGAGGAATGCCGGCATCGTCCAAGAAGCGTTTATTTGCATAGACTATTTTATAATCTTCGCCTATCACTATTACGCCGTCGTCGATAGTATCTAAAATTTCCGAAGCATTGAGCGGCAAATTAATATTTTCTTTTGACATGATTATAATATATCATATTTACAAAAATTTCACGCCGTTACATTACTGGTTCATCAGATTTAAAAAATCAGTATTTGTTTTGGTGTTTTTTATTTTGTCTATTAAAAATTCCATTGCGTCGGCAGTATCCATGCCGGACAAAACCTTTCTCAATATCCATATTTTTTTCATATGGTCCTTATCTATGAGAAGCTCTTCCTTTCTTGTACCGGATTTATTAATATCTATGGCAGGAAAAATCCTCTTTTCGGATAATTTTCTGTCTAAGTTAACTTCAAGATTTCCGGTTCCCTTAAACTCTTCGAAAATTACCTCGTCCATTCTTGATCCCGTATCTATTAAAGCCGTGGCAATTATGGTAAGGCTGCCTCCCTCTTCGATATTTCTTGCCGCTCCGAAAAATCTTTTTGGTTTATGAAGGGCGTTTGAGTCCACTCCGCCGGATAAGACTTTTCCCGAAGATGGAATAGTAACGTTATATGCGCGTGCAAGCCTCGTGATAGAGTCCAATAATATCACGACGTCTTTTCCTGTTTCCACCAATCTTTTTGCTTTTTCTATAACTATTTCGGCAATTTGTATGTGTCTCTGAGGCGGTTCGTCAAACGTGGAACTGATTACTTCGCCGTTAACCGACCTCTGCATATCCGTAACCTCTTCCGGTCTTTCGTCTATTAAAAGAACCATAAGAAAAATTTCTTTATGGTTGGTATTTATAGCATGGGCGATATCTTTTAATAGCATCGTTTTTCCGGTTCTCGGAGGGGCGACTATCAACCCTCTCTGTCCTTTCCCTATAGGAATCAACAGGTCCATAAGCCGCGTAGATAAATTTTTAGGGTCAAATTCGAGCTTTATTTTTTCTTCCGGATACAAAGGAGTTAAATTATCGAACAAAATCTTTTCTTTCGCAATCTCGGGATCTTCAAAATTTATGCTTTCGACTTTTAAGAGGGCATAAAATCTTTCGCTGTCCTTTGGCGGTCTTATGACTCCACGAATAGTGTCCCCTGTTCTCAAACCGAATTTTCTGATCTGGGACGGCGATACGTAAATATCGTCGGGACCGTGAAGATAATTTGCCTCCAGCGACCTTAAAAATCCATATTGGTCAGGCAGAATTTCAAGCACTCCCTCCCCCGAAATCAAGCCGTTTTTTTCCGTCTGCTGGCTTTTTTCAGTTTCCGCTTGAAGGAGGGCATATATAAGGTCCTGTTTCCGCATCCCGGATGCGCCCTCTATATTGTAATCCTTTGCTATTTGAAGTAATTCGTTAATTTTTTTTACCGGTAATTCCTTAATGTTCATAAATACTCCTTTAAATTTTTATTTTTTGTACTTTTATAGACATGCCCACCTATCTATCCTTCTTGCATCGATGCGGCGTCCTTCGGCTATATCTAAAATAGTCCGTTCATTATTTCCGTCGTCCGGAAATGTTGAAATTCCGGCATTTAGAGATAATATAGTCTGGTTTTCTTTTTTGAATACGCCTTCGGTTTCCGATAATATGGTTTTTATAATATCTTTTGCCGCGTCTTTTCCTATATTAGGAAATAAAATTATAAATTTATTGCCGTATCTTGAAGCCGTATCGAATACCCTTATATTCTTCTTAATTATATTAGCAATTATCCCGATATTTTTGTCCCCGGCCTGATGACCGTTCATAGAATTTAATTTATTTAATTGATTAATGGAAATTAACGAAACGGATAACTTACTTTTTTCGTTAATTGCTTTTTGCATTTCCTGAAAAAGTTTTTCATGAAAATATTTAAAATTATTTAATCCCGATACGTAATCGATCTGCGAACAATCTCTCATAGTTTGAACGCATTTATTTGAGTTCAAAACATAAGCGATTACGGAAAAGATAGTATCGAAAACTTCAATCTTATCGATACCGCAATTTTTAAACCCGGATACCGAATATATTATTACGGAATATGAATCCGTATATGCCGTTTTCAATTCATAAGCATAAAACTCCGAAACGTTTTCGTGTTCAAATAAATAGCCATATTTACCATATTTATCGCCGTCTTTTTTAAAATCTATATATAATCCGTTTTTTAACGGCGCTATTTCTTGAAGTAAAGCTACGGGGGGAGTTTCATTGGTTTTTTTAATGAATTCATGCGAAAAGCCTCTGGATATCTCAACCCTTTCTTCGGCATTATATCTTCTATATATAAACATTATCGCCGTTGCTCCGAATGTAAATTCAAACCCGATATTAACGAAATGCAACACTTCCTCTACGGATTTTTTTTGAGACGCAAAATTCAACAACTCTTTTATAAAATTATATCCGAGGTCTGCGCATTTTATATGTTCTTCCATATGCAATATTCCCCCTATTTCAAAGGGACAGATTTAAGTCTATCCCTATACGACATTATTTTTTGAAAAATTAATTTTATATAAATTATTTAAAAAGCGTATAAATGAGTTAATTTGAGGGATTAAGAATTTAAATCCGTAGTTATTATTTATAATAAAGTCGGATTTTTTAATTTTTTCTTTTTCGCTTAATTGATTTTTATTTCTTTTAATAAAATCTTCAAAATCGAATTTTTTATATGTTCTTTTAATTCTTCTCGAGAAATCGCAGGCTACAAGGATGGTTTTATCTAAGTTAAGATAATATCCGGATTCTATAATAACCGCTCCTTCAATTATCGCAGCCGGTTTACGGCTTGCTTTAAGTATGTCGTCTACATTTGCTCTTAATGACGGATAGATTATATCTTCTAAAGCCTTTTTTTTAAAAAAATCAGAAAAAATTATACCGGCAAGAATTTTACGATCTATCTCATAATCACTATTTAAAATGTTTTTTCCAAAAAAATCAACAATTTTTTTATATTCGACGCTATTTTTTTTTATAATTTTATTTGCTTCTTCGTCAAGATTTACGGTTAAAAAATCGTAATTTTTAAACAAATTTAGGACGGCTGTTTTCCCCGCACCTATGGAACCCGTTAATCCTATTTTAACCATTTTATGAAACACCTCTAACTTATAAAACTGCGGTGTCCGAATAATTAGGACCGATAGCCCAGAACATATCGTCGGGAACTCGTGCTTTTAAAATTATTTTTTCCTTTGTTACCGGATGTGGAAATTCAAGCATATATGCGTGCAACATCTGTCTTTTGACAAAATTTAAACTTTTGTATTTATCGTTAATATCTTTTCTTTTATAAAGTTTATCTCCTACGATAGGATACCCGCTTTCAAAAAGAGAAACTCTAATTTGATGAGTTCTTCCCGTTTCCGGCATAACTTTAAGCAGTGTTGCGGCGCCGCCTATAGATTTTAAGTTCTCAAAACGGGTAATGCAATGTTTTCCGTTTTCTTTTTTATCCATTTCCATTTTAATCCTGTTTTTAGGGTCTCTTTTTATGAACCCTTCGATGCATCCGTCTTTTTGGGTAATAATACCGTAAGTTACGGCAAAATAAGTTTTTTTAATTTCACGGTTTTTAAAACTTGACGCAAGGGCGTTGTGCGATAAATCGTTTTTCGCTATTAACATTATGCCGGAAGTATCTTTGTCTAATCTATGGACTATTCCGGGTCTT
>DAHWHJ010000022.1:0-6125 GCA_027335745.1 bacterium
AAGAAAAGATTCGTTTATGGAAAAGCATTAAAAAGAGGCTCAACGGAGAATTGTTTGAAGAAAAATATATTCTTAGGGTAAAGAAAAAAAACGGTGAAACTTTCTGGGGAGAACTATTAACGACTACGATATTGTATGAAAATAAATGGACGGGACTCGTTATCATATCCGATGTAAACGAAAAGGTCGTCAAAGAGCAAAAATTATTAAAAGAGAAAGACGTATTAAAGGAACTGGCAGAGATTGACGCTTTAACCGAAGTTTATAACAGAAGGTCGTTAGACGAAAAACTATCTGATTGTTTAAATGACGCTTTTATTAAAAATATCAAATTTTCGTTAATTATGCTCGATATAGACCACTTTAAGGAAATTAACGATACTTTTGGACATCAGGCGGGAGATACCGTTCTTTCGGAACTAGCGTTTTTAGTTAAGGAAAACATAAGGAAAGAAGATTTTCTTGCAAGATTCGGCGGAGAAGAATTTATGATTATCTCAAACGGCGCAGGAATTAAAAATGCGTTAGAACTTGCCGAAAAATTAAGGTCTAAGATAGAACTACATAACTTTTCAATAAAATCCGGCGTAAATTGCAGTTTCGGCGTAACCGCTTACAAGTATGGAGATACGGATGAAGCAATAATTAAGCGGGTTGACGATGCCTTATATAAAGCGAAAGAAAACGGCAGAAACAGAGTGGAAAGCATATAATATATAGTGGTGGATCTGATCGGGGTCGAACCGACGACCTCTTGCATGCCATGCGGGTTTATTAAAATTAACTAAATGGGCTTCCTGCCTTCATTTGTAGTTTTTATACAGCTTTGACGGCATTATGTATTTTACGATATTTTCTGTATATTAATGCCGTTTCGGATATTTTGTGTGACAGTCGTGTGACAGTTTAACTCACGCAACTATTAATTCGATAGGCAACGCTTTATCTATGCCGACCGTCTTACTGACGTATAGTTTTTCAATGCCTATCGTCTTTCCATTTTTATCCTTTTTTAATATAATGCCTTCGCCCGCCTCTTCCGACATAACTTCGTCTTTGGGATTACCGAACCATATATCCATAGTATCGAAGTCTTTGCGGTAATAAACCGTTATTTTTTCCATATCGAATCTCCCTCTTTTATCTTATCCGACGGATAAGCGGTTATTAAAAACCCTGTCCCGTTTAAATGTTTTGCTACTACGCAATATAACTTATCCACTCTTTTGTAATAAAGAAAAATCTCTTTGTCTATTTTACTCTGCCTGATTTCGTCAGGGGCTTTTAAAGTATTTTTTACGATAGCTTCTTTGCCTTCCATTGCAGGGTGTTTAACTTTTATAATATATTGCCAATAATCACGGGTAGTCCTTATTTCTACTTTTAACGGGGTCTTTACTTTAAAATATATTTCATTTCTTCCGCTTTCGGACGGATTTTCCATATTTTTAAGATATTATCACAATATCACATATACATTTAAATAATTAAATCCATTATAACATAAAAAATAAAAGTTTTTAAAAAAACGGCAAGACAGGGCAAGACGGCAAGACAAGCCTTATAGATACTGTATTTCCCAGTCTTGTTCTTTGTCTTGTTTACCTTTTTAAGCATAATTTTACATTTTTTTTCATATCAAAATCAAGGAGTATATCTGGCGGAACTGCTTATTTACCGCGGTTTTAACTGGTGGAGCTGATCGGGGTCGAACCGACGACCTCTTGCATGCCATGCAAGCGCTCTGCCAACTGAGCTACAGCCCCATAATATATATTTATATATTTCGGATAGTATAAATTTACCTAAATAATACTTAACAATAATACTACAATTCGATATTTTAAGTCAACGAGTTTTTGGCGACCGCCTTGGATAGTGAAAAACATCGTCGTATGCGGACATTTATTCGATAATGCGTCTACTTAGACTTAAGCGGCAATTAATCGGCGCATTCGATATTGTCGTCCGGAAGCCCTGTTTCCATAGATAAACATGGCGCTTTAAACAGATAGCCGTGCCACATTCCGTGCAGAGTTCTCGAAGTAACGATCGTCCAGAAAAAAGCAAGCATAATAACGAAAACGGCGCCGAATATTTTAAAAGGTTCAATACCGGTTATTTTGTAAATAGTTATAGTTGCTGAAGTATAAACCCCGAGTGGAAAGGTAAATCCCCACCATCCCATATTAAAAGGCAGTTCCTCCTGCATATATTTTAGCGTCATAAGAATAGCGATTATGAGCCACCAAAAGCCGAACCCCCATAATATTAACCCGCCGATAGGTCCAAAACTGTATGCCGCTTTGGCGTAAATTTCTAGTTTAGTGCCGGAAAATACTGCAGGCGCATCGTTTCCGAGAAGAAGCAGACCCAAACTGCCGGTGCCTATAGGTCCCAGCGTCAGCCATGTAGATACCGCCATATCTCTATGGGGAAGTTTATGCCACGCAAGCCGCAAAAATAATATTACGAGAATGCCGAATGCCAGAGGGACTGAAAACGCCCATAAGGCGTATCCGAGGATTATAACGTATCTGCCGACCAATGGGGAGACATGCGTCGCCAGAAAACCAGCCGATGCGGCGGCTACTTCTGCGGGAACTATAGGCAGAAGCCATATTGCCGTCATATCTTCTATGCTGTGTTTATGATTGGTAAACATATAGAAAGGAACCATTAACCCCACCACTATGCTCATTATCACGTCTAAATACCAGAGGTTTAAAGCTATAGGTATTGTATTGGAGCCTCCGAATACAATAAATCCATTCACAATCGTTATCAGCCCCATAGGTATTGCCCCCAGAAACATAGATTGCACGGGATGACTGAGAAGCTTTTTAGCCGACTCGAAATAAAATACGAAACGCCCAATAAAGAGAATACTAAAAATTATAAACAGCACAATGTTGACTATCCATAAGCCTTCCGCAATAAGATGCAGCCCGGCAATATGATAGGGAAAAGCGCCGAGCATAAGGGATAAAATACCCGTACCCATATTCATCGTAAACCAGTTCGGAGTAAACTGTTTCACGAGGTCGGTGGGATGCGACATCTGTTTAAGCGGGCGCAGACCCTTAGCCATTCTATTTAAACTTTTTTTCATTTTATACAAACCTCGACATAAGTAATAATTTTAAGCGGGTTAAATAAACCGGCATTTTAAGATACAATGCAAGATATAAAAGATATATGGTACGAGAAGTTAAATTATGTTAGTTTATTTTTCCGGCAAAGTCAATCGAAAAATTTCAGCCGATTATACTGCCAACTTTGTTTGCTATATGCCAACCGTAATTATAAATTATGAATAAATGACATCTTAATGTTTTGCATATATACTTTAATTATAAAAAGCTAAGATAAAGGTCTTATGCCGTTTAAAATATTGAAAATATTAACGGCATAATTATTGCTTTTATATTCTTTATATTAAAACAATAATAGTAAATATTTATTTTTAAGGAGAAATCACCATGACGTTGAAAAAAGTTCCTCGGGATATCATCTTAAAAGTGTCGGGAGTATATTTATTTACGGTAATTTTATTCGCCGTGCCGTTTTTTATCTTTCCGCGTTACTTTTCCATAGAAACGGCGGCGGTTTTAATAATCGCCGGTGTAGTAATATCAGCTTTTTTTATGTATTATTTTTTAATTAAACCTTTGATAAAGTTAGTTTTTATCGTGGAAAATTTAGAGAAAGGAAATTTTTTAAGCGGAAACGGAAAGACGGACGCCTATACTAAAAGCGGCATTAACGAAATTATAAATAAATTATATAAAATATCAGGCGAAATAAATACATTCGTGGGTTCATTAAATTCATGCGCCAAATTAATAAAAGATAGGAATTTGAATTTTGAAAATGTAAACAAAGCAGGGCGTATAAACGGCGGAGATAAGGGTTTAAAGGCAGAGGCAGAGGGTCCTTATTCAAAATCCAATTCGGCATTAACGGAATCGATTATGACGGTTGCGCAGGATATAACGGAAACAAAAAACGAACTGATAAAGATATCGGTCGAGTTTGGAACTCTGCTGAGCCGGATAAGCGAACTTAACAATGCAGGGTCGGGACAGTCGGAAGAATTGTCGCGGACGGTTTCGACCATTGAGGAAAATACAAAAACTATTAGAAGTATAGCCGAATTAAGCGCAAAGTCAAGGGAAAAAGTCGACGGCATAGTCGTACTTATGAACACTAATGCCTCGCATGTTTCGGATTTACATAATTCCATTCGGAGAATACACGAAAGCACGAATAAAATTACTAATATAATTACGGTTATCAGAGAAATAGCCGACCAGACTAATCTTCTTTCGCTTAATGCGGCTATAGAAGCGGCGCGCGCCGGCGAACATGGAAAAGGATTTGCCGTGGTAGCGGACGAGGTTAGGAAATTGGCGGAGAAAGTAACTAAGGCGACCCGCGACGTGGAGACGTTAATAAAAGAAACGGAAGGCACCGTTTCATACGGAGTCGAAACGGTTAACAGGCTCGTCGATTCCAACGGCTTTGTAAACGAGGAAGCCGGTTCGATAAAAGACTATACGGACAATCTTGCTTCGGCTATAGAAGAGCAGAACGCTTCTATGGAGGAACTCAGCGCATCTGCAAAGAAAATATCGGCGGAATCTAAAAATATATCCGATTCGACGTCGAGCATAACCGATTCGATAATACAGATGGTGGACGATATGGATAAGGCTTCGGGGATAGTAAATCTTTATAAATTATAAATTATTAAAGAATTAAATTATAAAAAAAATTAAAACTAAAAAATATATTAAAATTGGAGGATAGGTATAGGTTATGACAGGCAAGCCTAAAATAAGCATGTACTGGGCGGCTTCGTGCGGAGGATGCGAGATTGCGTTCGTAAATATAAACGAAAAAATAATAGACGTCGATGCCGACTTTGATTTTATGTTCTGCCCGTGTCTTTTAGACACTAAAAAGCAGGAAATAAAGGAACTGCCGGATGAAAGCATATTTATAACTTTTTTTAACGGTGGAATAAGAACGGAAGAAAACGAAGAAATGGCGCATCTTTTAAGGAAAAAATCCAAGATACTGATTGCGTTCGGTTCCTGCGCCTACGAAGGGTGTATTCCCGGACTTGCAAACCTGTCTTCCAGAGAAGAACTTTTTAAAACGGTTTATATAGACAATCCTTCTATAGACAATCCTGCCGGCGTTCTGCCTGTTCCGGAGTCCGAAGTTCCCGAAGGGATGCTTGAAATCCCGCGTTTTTACGATACGTTGAGGACGCTTTCCCAAGTCGTAGAGGTGGATTACTTTATACCCGGGTGTCCGCCCGAACCCAAGCAGATATGGAAAGTTATAGAACTTGTGCTTTCGGGAGCGCCTCTGCCCCCGCGAAAATCCGTAATAGGCGCCGGAATGTCATCGGTATGCGAAGAATGCGATAGAAAAAAATCGGAAAAAAAGGTAGAAAAATTTTTCAGAAATTACGAGATAATTCCGGAAAAAGAAAAATGCCTTTTAGAGCAGGGACTCATATGCATGGGTATCGCCACGAGAGACGGCTGCGGCGCTCTCTGTCCTAAAGTCAATATGCCCTGCACGGGATGTTACGGTCCTCCTGAAGGAGTGCTGGATCAGGGCGCTAAAATGGTTTCGGCTCTCGGCTCCATAATGGATATTGATGGAATAAAAGGGCTTAGCGACGAAAAAATAATAGAAAAAATTAATTCGACGATAGAATCTATTCCCGACCCGGCGGGTTTGTTTTATAAATACAGCCTTGCGGATTCTATGCTGAAAAGGAGGGTACTGCCATGAGAAAAATATCGATAGACCCGGTTACCAGATTAGAAGGGCACGGTAAAATCGACATATTTTTGGACGACGAAGGAAACGTAAAAAACACATATTTTATCGTTCCGGAATTAAGGGGTTTCGAGCAGTTTTGCACGGGAAGGCTTGCAGAAGATATGCCGGTTTTGACCAATAGGATATGCGGAGTCTGCCCCGAAGCCCATCACATGGCGTCGGTCAAGGCTTTAGACAGGCTTTTCGGAGTAGAACCGCCCCCTGCCGCCAAAAAAATAAGAGAGCTTTTATATATGGCTTTTTACGTTACCGACCATACT
>DAHWHJ010000042.1:0-11985 GCA_027335745.1 bacterium
ACGGTCTTTTACTTGTGGATTATAAACTTGAATTCGGCATTTTAAACGGAAAAGTTCTTTTAGCCGATGAAATTACTCCCGATACTATGAGGCTGTGGGATAAAATAACGCTCGAAAAAGTCGATAAAGACAGGTTTAGGCGCGACCTCGGCGGCGTCGAAGAAGCCTATAAACGGGTTTACGACATTACGTCAAATATATAACCTTAATTTTGCAATAGAAACCAATAAATAGATTTTAACATCTTAATAAGACTGGATGAGCTTCGCTGTACTTCGTTTCCCGCCTACGCGGGAATGACACCATATTGGGTTAAAAAAAGGGGGCAGATTTTTTTTATTTTCAGTCTATATGTTAGTAATATTTACATAGTAATATGAAAATAAATAAATCTGTCCCCTTTTTTATTCTTTTATTTTCTTTTTTATTTCAACGCTTCGTAAACCTTGCCTACGACGCCCGGTCCGGGTTTAATTGTTTTCCCGCCCTTAAGCCATTTTGCAGGACAGACCTCGTCGGTATGGGTAGCAACATATATATTCGCTTCTACCTTTCTAACCGTCTCGTCCGCGTTTCTGCCGACGTTAAAGAAATTTACTTCCGAAGCTACTAGAATGCCTTCGGGGTTAATAATAAAAGTACCTCTTAAAGCAAGACCGCTTTCTTCGTCGTAAACGTCGAACAGCCTTGAAACCTTTCCCGTCGGGTCTGCACCCATAATAAATTTTACATTTTCTAAGAGTTTTTCGTCGCTATGCCACGCCATATGAACAAATTGAGTATCGGTACTGATAGAAACAATCTGCGCCCCCATTTTTTCAAGTTCGTTCTGCTTTTCCGCATAATCCGCCAGTTCGGTCGGACACACGAAAGTATAGTCTGCGGGATAAAATACCAGAATAGTCCATTTTTTACTTTTTTTAGCTTCTTCAAGACTAAACTTTCCAAATCCTTTAGTTTTTGGGTCGTAAGTGTTTATTTCCCCGAAAGACGGAACCGGTTTGCCGATAGCCGCAATTTCAAATTCTTCATAACTTTCTTCGCACATAAAAATACCTCCTTTTAATTTTAAATATAGTAATGATTATCATTAAATATATATTATTTTTTTTATTATGTCAAGATAATTTAAAATACCGCCGTATAATATATTATAGTTAATTATATCGCATAATAGACGTTTTTCTTATGTCAAAAAAGGGGGCAGATATTCAGATGCAGTCGGCTGTAAGAAAATAAATAAATCTGTCCCCTTTTTTGTCTTATTTGGGGGAAGCGGTAGTTCGTAAGCGGCTTATTTAATCGACTTTTATAATATAGGGCTTTACTTTAAATTTTTTAGATATAATATTTTCTATTGATTTGGCTCCGTTAACAGTGGAAAATTTTCCGACCCTGACCTGCTGGTAAAGCGCTTTTCCCTTCTTACCGGAAACGCTGATAGGAACTATATATGCAAAAAATCCCATAGAATTAAGTTTATCCGAAAGAGTTTTAGCCTGAGCATAATTTGAAAGAGCGGCAACCTGAATAGTATAATAAATTTTTGAATTAAAAGGTTTTTTTGTTATATATTTATAAACGTATACGGGTTTTTTAACGTAAACTATTTTAGTTTTTACGACAGGCTTCACCGCATTTTTATTTTCGGATTTTTGAACCGGTTCCGTTTTCTTTGCTTTGACTTTCCCCTTTTTTAAAGCGGCTAATTTTGAAATAGGCGCAAATTTTATATTATCTGCGGAAACGGGACTGCTCTTTTGTGAATTTTGTTCAGCATTAAGCGTATTTTTATTTTTTAATGCAGATTCTTTTATCGTTCCTTCTTTTGAACTTTTAGGGGACAATTTCTTGCCTATAAAGAGTCCAAATACAAAAACGATAAATATTACTACAAGAAATACGATAACGGCGGTAATCTTATCTTTTTTCAAATTAATTTACCCTGTCGCTTTTAAAATTATTAATAAAGTGCATCAATTCTTCGATGCCCGATATAGTAATCGAAACGTCTCTCGAAAAATCCGGACAGTTGAAAATCTCGATTCCCGAAATGCTGTACTTTTTTTTGCAGACGCCCCTCCAACTGCATACGGCACACAAAACCACATTCTCATCCATATAATTTTATATCCTCTTTTACGAATATTATAATAAAATTTTAAATTTTGACTTTTATTATATCATATATAATTAAAATAAATCCAAAATAAATAATTTAAAAACTTAAATTATTTATTTTATATCGTTTAGTATGGTAAAATAATATCGACAAAAAACAATAATATATTTAATGCGGGAAACACAATTGACCAAAGAACTTATCGTAAACAAAGACGATTTTGAAACGCGCATTGCATTAATAGAAGACGGCAAGTTAGCCGAAATTTTTATCGAGCGCGACGAAAACACTCCTAAACACGGAAACATTTATAAAGGAAAGGTAATGCAGGTTCTTCCGGGTATTCAGGCGTCTTTTATAGACATAGGATGGGAAAAATCGGCATTTTTATATGCGGGGGATTTTTTTGAGATAGAAGGTTCGGATTACGATTTTTTCGAGTCGGGAACGGAAGAACCCGAAAACGGCGAAAACAACAATCGCTCTTCAAAGCGTAAAAAACCTAAAAGAAGCAGAAAAGGCCTGCCTAACATAGATAAGCTCGTAAAAAAAAATCAAGAAATTCTCGTGCAGATCGCTAAGGAACCGGTAAAGACTAAAGGCGCCCGCGTTACAAGCCATATATCCCTTCCCGGCAGATTTCTCGTATATATGCCGACCTCTTCGTCTATAGGAATCTCAAGAAAGATAAAAAGCGACGCCGAAAAGAAAAGGCTTAAAAATATAGTCCTGAAATATAGAAGCGAGGGCACCGGATTTATAATAAGAACGGCGGCGGAGAATGCCTCCGAAATAGACATAGAAAGGGACATAAAATTTCTTACGACCTTATGGAACAATATATATAACGAACAGCTAAAAGCAAAAGCCCCCGCGCTTATCTTCAGGGATATCGGCTTGTCTTTAAGGGTTTTAAGGGATTTCCTCGATAAAAAAATCGATAAAATTATAATTGATGAAAAAGATGAATACAAAAAGATTATCGAATTCCTTTCTATCCAGTCTCCCGAATATATTAACATCGTCGAGCAATACAAGAATAAAGGCGGAGTTTCCTTATTCGACCGCTTCAGCCTCGAAAAAGAAATTTCTAAGTCCTTGAACAAAAAAGTCTGGCTTAAATCCGGAGGATATATAGTAATAGACCATGCCGAAGCGTTAACCGCAATAGACGTTAATACCGGCAAGTTCGTCGGAAAAAGAAATTTTGAGGACACCATACTTAAAACAAATCTCGAGGCCGCAAAAGAAATAGCATTTCAATTAAGGCTTAGAAATATAGGCGGAATAATAGTAATAGACTTTATAGATATGAATAAAGAAGATCACAAAGAAAAAGTATACAGGACGCTGGAAGAATCCCTTAAAAACGACAGGGTCAAAACTACTATTAACAGAATAACCGAACTTGGACTTGTCGAAATGACGAGAAAAAGAACGGGGAACAGCCTTGCGGCATTGTTCTTAGAGCAATGTCCTATGTGCGAAGGCTCGGGTATGATAAAATCGACTCAAACCATCTGCTTTGAGGTGTTAAGGGCAGTTTTGCTGCATGCTAAAAAGACGAGGGCTAAGAAAATTACGGCTACGGTTCATCCAAGCGTTATGAATAAGCTTTACGAAAACGAAAGAACGGTGAAAGCGCTTGAAGTAAAAATAAATAAAACGATAAATATTAAAATGCAGGACGGCTTTTATCCCGAATATTTTGAAATTTCTTAGAATATTTTTTAGAAAATTTTAGACTATTTGCCGTCCGCTTTATTAATATTTTTGCTCTTGTCTTTTTTGTTTTTTCCGATAAATTTAAACACTATCTCGCCGGGCTTTATCATATTAAGTTTTTCTCTTGCCAGATTTGCGATATATTGTTTGTTATAAGTCAATTCATAAATCTGAGCGTTTATTTTTTTATTGCTTTTTTTAATTCCGGCAATGTCTTTATTAATGCTTTGCTGTTCAGACCTTAACCTGTATACTTTAACCATTCCCTTAAGACTGAAAAATATTATTAAAGCAAATAAAAAAATGAAAGCGCCGCTTACGACAAACTTAATATTAAGACTTTTTTCCTTGTTTGATTTCATATTTGAAATATTTTTTCACCCTTAACGGAGCGCAAAATTCCCCGCACATACTACATCCCGCCGTTTCATCGCTATTTTTAGATTTGAATACCGCTCTGGAATAATCGGGGTCTATCGAATATTTAAACTGGCTTTCCCAGTCTATATCCCTTCTTGCTTTCGATATATTCAAATCATTTTCAGTTTTCTTTAATTTTACCATATCTCCTATATGGGCGGCAATCTTTGCCGATTTAACTCCCGTTTCTACGTCCTCTTCGGAAGGAAGCCCCAGATGTTCCGCCGGGGTCACGTAGCACAGAAAATCCGCTCCGAAAGAAGACGACAAAGCTCCTCCTATTGCAGACGATATATGATCGTAGCCGGCCGCAACGTCGGTAACGAGAGGTCCCAGCACGTAAAACGGAGCATCGTTCGACATTTTCTTCTGAATTTTGACGTTGGCTTCTATTTCGTCTATAGGAATATGTCCCGGACCTTCGACTATAGCCTGAACGCCGTAATCTCTCGCAATATCGCAAAGCTCGCAGTTTATAATAAGCTCCTGCATATAAGCCCTGTCGAAAGAATCCGCCGTGGAACCGGCTCTCAAACCGTTTCCGAGACTCAATACCGTATCGTATTTCTTTAAAATTTTAAGCACGTCTTCAAATCTTTCGTATAATGGATTTTCTTTATTGTTTTCTATCATCCACGCTATCATATATGCCCCGCCTTTAGAAACGAGTCCGGCATATCTGTAAGACTGTTTTTTTAATCTCTCTAAAGACGTCATGTTTAATCCGGAGTGAATCGCCATAAAAGAAACCCCGTCGGCGCACTGTTTTTCGATAACGTCTAAAACCATCTCTTCCGGCATTTTTACCGGATTTTTATATGCGTCTATCGCTTCCCTGAACGCCTGATAAAGAGGAACTGTTCCGACCGGCAGGGAGGTATTGTTTAAAATTTCCCTCCTTATAAGGTCTAAATCCCCTCCTACGCTTAGTTCCATTAAGGTATCGGCTCCTGATTTTTCCGCAATAACCGCCTTTCTAATTTCTTCGTTCAAATCTATATGGTTTGTAGAAGTCCCTATGCTTGCGTTTATTTTTGTGGTTAAATCTTTTCCTATGCCGACAAATTTATCCCTGTTTTTATTATGCAAAATAACGGCTTTGCCGCTTATAATATTTTCTTTGAGTTTTACGGCGCCGATATTTTCTTTAGCCGAAACATATTTCATTCCGTCGGTTTCTATATTTTTTAGCGCATTTTCTTTTTCGGTCATATATTTATTTCTCCTTATGTTGTAAATTATATATTATAGTCCTGAATTCCCTGCGGCGGCTACAAGATTTTTAGCCGGCAATTTATTGGAATAAAACGACAGATGAATATAACTGCCTACCGCATTTAAAATATTATACCCTTCCGGCTTAAATATGCCGGGGGCGCTTATGCTTTCATATTCAAATATATTTTTTATATTATTTTTTATATTTTGGATGTCGCCGCCGTCCCTTTCTTTTACAAGTTTGGAATAATGAAACTCGTGTCCGTTAACCGTCAAACCGGCTTCGCCAAAAAACGTTTTTTCTTTGAGTCTGACGGTTCTGTATCCCAGCGAAAGCCCGCCTTTATCCATAGAAGCGTCGAACGGAAAAATACCTGCGGCGGCGAAACTTTGCCGCTTATAAATAATTTTTTTGCACAGATACATTAATCCGCCGCATTCGGCATATATTATACCATTATTTTTAAAGAACTCATAAATTTCTTTCCTGACGGACGCGTTTTCGGCAAGAGCGCCTCCATATATTTCGGGATAACCGCCGCCTATATAAATTGCCTGAGTTCCCTTTGGCAAAGATTTATCTCTTAAAGGGCTGAAAAAAACGATTTCTGCGCCGAAACTTTTTAAAATTTCAAAATTAAAATTATAATAAAAAAAGAAAGCTTTATCTAAAGCGACGGCAATTTTAGTTTTAGTTTTAGTTTTAGTCTTAGTCTTAATTTGAGTTTGAGTTTGAGTTTCGACTATTTTTGGCTTACTAATCCCTACCGTTATGTTTTTGCTCTTTTCGACGCTTTTTTTAAACAGTTTATTAAAATTTCGGGAATTTTCTTTCAAGGTCTTTACTAACAGATTAAAATCTACGTTTTTAAATACGGTTTCTTTAATACCGGAAACGGTTTTGTTAAACTCTTTTTTACCGTTTATGCTTTCGCCGTCGTGAACCGTCAATCCCAGATGCCTTTCTTTTATCTTAAGAACGGTTTCGTCGTTTAAAACCCACCCGAAAACATTTATATCCGGGATACCGGCTTTAATTTCATTTGAGATTATTTCATAATGCCTTGCCGATGAAATATTATTTAAAATTACTCCGCAGACGTTTACGCCCCTTTTATAGTTTTTTAGTCCGCAAACCAATGAAGCCATAGTCGATGAAATTCTTCTGCAATCCATAACCAGAACGACCGGAAGTTTAAATTTCTTTGCTATTATATATGAATTCCCGTCGTAAAGCCCCATAGCGCTTTCGACGACAAACGCCTTTTTAGCGCAAATGTTTTCGCCTTCGCTTTCTGAGGCGTTTTCGTTCCCTGCAAAAAACCATTTCGTTAAATATTTATCCGGTATCAAGAAAGGGTCTAAATTTTTCACTACGACGTCCGAATTTAAAGCCTCGGATAATATTACGGGATCGATAAAATCAGGACCGGCTTTATAAACGCTTAACGAGTAGCCCGCATCTTTCAGCGCTATCGAAAAAGCCATAGTTATGGTCGATTTCCCCGACGAAGACCTATCCGATGCAAAATAAACGGCAAACATAATATGACCCTGCCTAATCTAATAAATAAATAGTGAATTTAAATTAAATTAATAAAGTATCCGGTGAAAACCAACTAGAGCCGCCGTAAAAATAACCTCCGAAAGCTGGACGGTAAATCCAAGCATATCGCCGTTTACGCCTCCGAATTTTTTTCCGAAATAAAATGCGGCTGAAAGAACTACGAAAACCGTAACGAGCAAAGAAAAAATACCGGCGGTCTTTAAAAAAAAATAGATAATTATAAGAGTAAAAAAAGAGGCGGCGATAAGCGACCAAGTATCCGTTCCTTCGGTAAAAATAGTTCCTATCCCTTTAAAATTATCCGGCGTATTTGAAAAATAAGACATAACGACTATCGAATACCTTCCGGCTACGGGAAAAGTCAATAAGGACAGATACGTAAAATTAAGGTTAAAACCGCCGTTTACTGAATTAATAAGCGACCACATTATTAAAACGTAAAAAATTACCGACAGATTTCCGGCGGCTCCGGTATTGACGTCCTTCATAGCTTTATAAAACCTGTTTTTATCTCCGCTTTTAAGATAGGCAAAAAAGCCGTCCGAAGTATCCGACAGACCGTCAAAGTGAAGTCCTCCCGTAAGAATGAACAGAAAAAAAATAGATACTAAAATTGCAGGTTGAACGGACAGGAATTTGTTAAAAATATAAAAAATCGATGCCAATATTATCCCGATTAAAAATCCTGCCGCCGGAAAATATTTAATAGATTTTTTCAGGTATTTTATATATAAATCTCCGTCTTTGTCTATTTCTTCCCCGCCGGACTTCCTGTTTTTTCTTTTTAGTTTAAATACCGTCAGAAAATTTACGGCTTCGGATAATCCGCTCAATATAAACATATTTTACCTGTTAAGTTTTGACGCATAAACGTTTGCTTCGTCGAACGTCAGCATATTATTATACATGTTAAGCGCAGTTTCCATTATCTTCATCGCTATGACTGCCCCCGTTCCTTCGCCGAGCCTCATGGACAAGTCCAGTATCGGAGTTTTACCGATAAGCTTGACGGCGGTTTTATGCCCCTTTTCTTTGGAAAGATGCCCGAGAAACATATAATCCGACACATATGGATTAATGTTTAAAGCGATTAATGCACCGGCGGTAGAAATAAAGCCGTCGACGACAACCGGAATTCTATGAATAGCGCATCCAAGTATAAACCCCGCTATTGCGCCTATTTCGAGACCGCCGACGCCCGCAAGGACGTCTACGGCATCTCCGCCCTCCCGTATATTACATTTAATCGCCTTTTCAATAATTTCCGCTTTCTTTTTTATTACGTCAGAATTTACTCCAGTCCCTCTGCCGCAAACGGATTCCGGCGTTTTTCCTGAATAAAAGCAGGTAATTGCGGATGCCGGAGTCGTATTGCCTATTCCCATATCGCCGGTAGCGCAGATTTCGGCGCCTTTATCCTTTACTATGTCCGCTGTTTCTATGCCTTTAAGGACTGATTTAACGGCTTCGGCGGCGGCCATAGCCGGACCATTTTTTATATTAAACGTTCCTTTTTTGACTTTTAAATTTATAAAATTAGAGGGCGCAGAACCTAAGTCTATAAAATCGCCGCAATCGGCATTAATTCCAACGTCTATTACAAGAACTTCAGCCCCGGCAGACTCTGCAATAGTATTAATAGCCGCTCCTCCGCTCAGAAAATTTCTTACCATCTGGACGGTAACGTCCTGCTTGAACAGGCTGACGCCCTCTTCGACGACGCCGTGGTCCCCCGCAAACACGCATACGAATTTATTATTTAACCGCGGTCTTTCTTCTTCCGTAACGGCGACGACGTCTTTTGCAAAATCTTCTAACCTGCCGAGACTTCCCTTGGGCTTTATAAGCCTGTTCAACCTGCGTTCGGCAATTTTATAAAACTTCCGCTTATTTACCGGCTTTATTTTTGCGGCAATAGAAAAAAGATAATCCCTGTCATTCATATCGCATCCGTAAAAAAATTTAATATAGAGCCATTATAAATTAGATTTGGATAAAAATAAAGACCGGCATCCCCGAAGTTTTGACTTGACTTAATTTTACTTGACTTCACTCTACTTTAGCGTTATCGGGTTTCCGGCTATAACGCAGTAAGCCTTATCGGAAACGGCGGAGAGTTCTTGTTCCATTAAGCCGTTTAATTCGATAAATTTCCTGACGTATGCGGAGACGGGAACCATATTAAAGCCGAGGGAATCTGCAACGGTAATAACCGAACATTCAATTTTTGAGAGATATGCGGAGAATTTAATAACCGATTCTAAGGCTGAATTATAACCGGCTATATCCCGAAAAATAGACGAGAGCCATAACGTCATAGAATCTATAAGGATTACGCCTTTTCCGGCGGCTGACGACAAAGCTAAAGATTTGCAGACGCCGACGACTTCTCCGCTCAAGTCTTCAAAATTTTCGTGGACGATAAAATCCTTATTTCTTTTATCTTTGTGTTTTTTAATTTTTAAAGCCATTTCTTCGTCTTCGTATTTTCCTTCATCTAAAATTCCTGCCTTCGCCGTAGCAATGAAATGAAGCGAACCGCCGCCTTGCCCTTGTCCGGTTAAATCCCGGCGGGCCCTCGCGCCTGCGGCAATAGGTGAAAGCGATTTATATAGCGAAAGCGCCGTTTCTTCGGCAAAACTTGATTTTCCCGAAGATATTCCGCCCGTTATAAAAATTTTTGTCATATCAAAAACTCCTCGAATTTTGTTTCCTCTAATGGTTTGGATAATAAAAATCCTTGAACATAATCGCATCCAAGCTCTTTTAACAGCTCCAACTGTTCCTCTGTTTCCACGCCCTCGGCGATAGACTTCATATTGAGCTTTTTTGAAAGATAAATTATAGTTTCTATTATGTATCTCGAATGTTTATCGATGAGCATTTTTCTAACGAACGAAATATCTATTTTAAGGTTATCGAACGGAAGGTCGGTCAAATAAGAAAGCGAAGAATACCCCGTTCCGAAATCGTCTATAGAAAATCCGAACCCTTTTTCCTTTAAATCATTCAGTAGCCTGCCGGAATATTCTAAATTATCCATAAACGTTCTTTCTACTATTTCAAAATTAAACAAGCTCGGTTCTACGCCGTTTTTATCAAGCGCTTTTTCGATATTCTCTTTTATATGAGGGTCGCCGAAACTGGCAGGGGAAATATTTACCGAAACGGGAACGGCTTTAAAACCATTGTCCGACCATGTTTTTATTTTAAATGCCACCTCGCCTAATATCCAGTTTTCAACTTTCGTAATCATTCCGCTCTGCTCCAAAAACGGAATAAATTCCATCGGAGGCGTAAGCCTGCCGTTTCTTTGCCACCTCAGAAGAGCTTCCGCTCCTTTTATCGAGCCTGTTTTTATATCGAAGTAAGGCTGGTAATGTAGGACAAATTGATTTTTTGCCACAGCCTCGTTAAGCCCGTTCCTTAGCTCTACCTTTTTCCTTGCGGATTCTTCGAATTCTTTTTTAAAAAATCCGACGGTATTTTCGCCTTTCGACCTGGAATTAAGAAGCGCGGATTCGGCTTTATCGAAAATATCCTGAGATGTCGCTGCGTCTTTTGGATAAAGCGATATTCCGGCGTTAAAAGATATATTTATTTTTTTGCCGTCCGGAGCATAAGGCTCGTTAAGAACGTCTATTATCCTGTTGACGATAGGCAAAGCATCTTCGTCGAATTTTAACCGTTTCAAAAATACGGCAAACTTATCCGCCTCCCATCTTGCCAAGACATCGTAGTTTTTTATAATATTTTTTATCTTATGGGACATTTCTACGATTATTTTATTGCCTGTTTCAAAACCGAAAGTATGGTTTATTAAAGAAAAATTGACCGGATTTATTATTGCAAGGGCGCAGCAGGAATGAGCGTCCGAATAACCGGCATCTTTTATAAATGCGTCTATATTTTCTTTTAGCATTTTTTTATTGGGAAGATCGGTGAGGGTATCGAAATGCATCAACCGCTCCATAGTTTCTTCGGCTTTTATCTCGCGGGTAATATCTTTTCCGGTCGTTATAAAATATTGTATATCGCCGCCCCCGTCGGAACCAAACTTAAACGGGGTAATCGTCGTATAGCAATATATATCGCCGCCGCTCTTAGTTTTATACATGAATATGTCGGTTAATACATCGCCTGAAATAATAGTGCCGAGAAATTTTTCGGCAAACCCTCTTTTTCCTGAACCGCCTCCAAATATTTTTGAATAATGTCCGCCCGTAAGTTCGCTTGCAGAATAGCCGAATATTTTATAAACGCTTTCATTTGCGAATAATATATTAAAATATTTATCCGAAATAACGACAAAATCGGAACCTGAATTTAATGCGGTCATAATCATCGAATGCCATTTTTCGTCTTCTATTTTATCGAGCGCATAATTTATATCCATAGTCATCTCTTTTAATAGACCGTAAACGTCTTTTTTAAAAAATCCGCTTTCGGATGCATATAAAGAAAGAACGCCTATCGCTTTGCCTTTTTTTATAATCGGAACGGCGGCGCTTGATAGATAGCCTCTCTTTGCCTGCTCGTCCCGCCACGGCAGCATATGCGGATTTTTTAAAGTATCGTTATTAATTACTATTTTTGATTTTAACAAAGACGTAAACAGCGGTCCTTTTTTTTATTTCAGGGTCATTTGAATTAAGATGCCGCTTCAAAAAATCGAGATAATCGCTTTTTTCGTAAGAAAAAGAAGTTTTTATATTAAGATTTGAGTCGAAAAGCACGATAAAAGAATTTACGAATAGTCCCCTTTGTATTATTCTATTTGGTATTTGGGAAAATAAAGAATTTTCGTCTTTTGTCCTTACTATGAGCTGGTTGACCTCGGAAAGCGTGGCATACATAGCTTGAAGAGACCTGAAAGAAAGGATCAGACTATCGTACATTTTCTGCTTTGAAACATCCAACACTAAAACCAATC
>DAHWHJ010000047.1:0-6727 GCA_027335745.1 bacterium
AATTTTTTTTTCAAATTTTATAAGTTGAGGTTCTAACGGCACAGATTCCGGATTAACGGCGGCTCCGATATAAAAATCAGTATGCCCGTTAAGTTTACTGCCGTTCATATCTATTCCCGCGTTAAGCTCTTTAACGATTTCTATTAAATTAACGGAATCGATATCGTAAACGGCTTTAGCATGTTTATGGTCGCCGAAGGAAATATAGTCGCCGGTTAAGGCAAGAACGTTTTGTACGCCGAATGCGGCGGCGCCAAGCAGGTCGGATTCTAAAGCCATGCGGTTTCTGTCTCTGCATGTCTGCTGAAAAATAGGCTCTCCTCCGTTCTGTTTTATATAAATAGCGCCGGCAAGGGAAGACATTTTCATGTTTGCGCCCTGATTGTCGGTGATATTAAATGCCGTAACCATACCTTTAAGCAGATCGTAAGTCGATTTCATTTTTGCAAGGTCTGCGCCCCTTTCGGGCGATAATTCGGATGTATAAACGAAAACGTTACTTTCTAAATTTTCCTTCAGTTTATTCGGCATGTTTTTATTTTATACTTATACTTATACTTTTATTTTTAATTTTTTTTATTGCTTATATATTTTTTGCCGCAGATTCGTACGAACCGAGAATTTTAACGAATATAGTATATTCCTCAATGGATTTTAAAGTTTTTTTCAATTTTTCGTCGGATTCGTGGCATGTTACGTCTATAAAAAACAGATAATCCCAGTTATACTTTTTAGACGGCCTGGATTCTATTTTCGTAATGTTGATTTCGTTTTCGTAAAAGGGCTTCAATATTTTAAAAAGAGCTCCGACCGAATTTTTTATAGAAAATAAAATAGAGGTTTTATCGCTGCCGGTTTTGTGAGTTTTCTCGCCGTTTGAAATAATTAAAAACCTTGTAAAATTATTGCTGAAATCTTCTATATGCGGCAAAAGAACGTTTAAACCGTAAATCCTGCCTGCTGCTTCCGAAGCTATGGCCGCCGCTCCTTTTTCGTTAAACGCCATAATACAGGCGTCTGCCGTCGAAAAAGCGTCTATAAGCTCTGCGTTTTTAAAATTTTCTTCCAGAAAATTCCTGCACTGTCCAAAAGCCTGAGGATGAGAATATATTTTTTTAATATTTTTAATATCGTCTTCTTTAGAAAAAAGAAAATGGCTTATGGGAATAACTTCTTCGCCTATTATCGTTACGTCCGAGTTTACGAACATATCGAACGTAGCGTTCACCATTCCCTCGATGGTGTTTTCCACGGGAACGACGACGTATTCGGAAAGACCTTTGGAAACGGAATTAAAAACCTCGGGGATGGTTTTTACGGGCATTAGCATCCTTGAAGTGCCGAACCTTTTTATTGCCGCAAGGTGCGTAAACGTTCCTTCCGGACCGAAATAGCTTATTCTTATCCCCGCTTCAACCGAAATACACGCTGAAATTATTTCCCTGAAAATACTCTGAAGGTGTTCGTCTTTTAACGGCCCTTCGTTATAGCTTATTACGTTTCTGTAAACCTCTCCCTCTCTTGACGGATTGTAGTATGCCTTGTTGTTCGACGATTTAATATGCCCAACTTTAAGGGCAATTTTTCCCCTTTTGTTAAGAAGTTCGACTAAATTTCTGTCGATATCGTCTATCTCTTTTCTTAATTTTTTCAGTTCTTCCATTTTAAATTAGCACCGTTTAACAATTTAGCAAACTAAATTCTAAATTAATTATATATTAAAAAATTAAGCTATTTTATATAATTTTTGTAAAAAATGCAAAGATTTTCCATTTATATTTTATGAAGATTTGCTCATTATATATTTACCCGCCGCAAAAACCGCTATAAGGAAAACGGTTATTATACCGAAGACGAACCTTATGGAATAAATGCCCGCTATGTAAGAAAGAAAAAACGGTCCGATTATGCCGCCCAAGTCGAAATTTGACTGATATATGGTATTGGCGGCTACCATATCTTTCATATCGACCGTTTCGGATATCCTCATAGTGCCTATAGGAAAAATAAGCGCATGCGGTATTCCGAATATTATTAATCCGAATGCGTAAAAACCGATATTTTTTGAAAATACCATCAAGGCGAAAGACAGAACGGATATAAGTATGGATATATTTAAAATTTTAGTTTTATTTTTTATATTAGCTTTTTTAGTAAAATAAAGCAGAATTAATCTGGTTATAAGAGATGAAATAAAAAACAGGGAAAATAAAAGGGTTATTTCAAAATATTTAAGGTGAAAATTATCTCTTGCAAATACCCCGCCGAGGGCTACTACCGAAGCAAAGGCGATACTAAAAGATGTGTTATAGAAAATTATTTCCAGAAATCCGCGGTTTTTAAACAATGAAGAAACAGAACCGCCTTTTACAGATTTTTTGGAATTTTTATTTGAATCTTGAACGTCGAGTTTTTCACTAAATTTCTCTTTAATTACGCTTTTGCTCTTTAAATGAATTTTCAGTGCAAAGAAAAACGCGGTTATCCCGAAAATGCTCAGCATAATATAAATCCAGCGTATAGGCAGAACAGTAAGAAGCGCCGAACTTAAAAGAGGTCCGAAAACAAGCGCAAGACTAAGCATTAAAGAATATATAGTAAGATTTTTTTCTATTGTGGATTTTTCCGAAACTAAATGAACTAAAGACAAAAGAAACGGCATTATTATCGCCGTGGCAAAACCTGATATTACGACGAATATTAAAAATTCTGCATAATTCGTCGAAAAAAAATATCCGAGTATCGCCGCCGAAAACAATAAAAGTCCGACTATTACAAATTTTGAAACGGCCTGAGGCTTTATCCGTATGCTGATAAGATATCTTACCGCAATAGTGCTTACCGCATATACGGCCGTCGTAATACCGACGTAAAAAAGATTTTTATCGAGGACGTATCTTACGAACAGCGGGTTAATAGACTGTATCAGGTTAGTGTTAGCCCTCTGCAGCAATATAACTAAAAAAACGAAAATGATAGCGGGCATAATTTATCGGTTTGCTTAGTTTATCGTTTACGCTTTTCCCGCGCTTGAGTTTCCGTCTTTAATATAGGAAATAATTAAAGAAATTAGCTCCTCTTTGGCTTCAGTCGCAAAAATATTCTGCGCATGCGACGAACCGTTAAACAAATGAATAGTTTTAGGAGATTTAGTCATTGCATGCATTTTTTTAATGCCATCGGCAAACTTTTCTTCTTTCGAGCCTATATAGTGGATTGGCACGTCTATAAAATCCACTCCCTCGGCATATACTGGCGATAAAGCTATTACCGATTTTATTTCCGAAGGCTTATAAAGTTTAGATGCGCTTAAAACCGCCGCGCCTCCCATGCTCGAACCTAATAAAGAAATATTTTTCACGAAATCTAATCCTTGCACAAACTTAATCGCTCCTATAATGTCTTCGCCGTATGCGTTTAATCCGGCGCTTCCTTCTTTTGAATTTCCGTATCCCCTGAAATCAAACGTCAGAGAAGATATTTTGTTCTTTAACAACACGTCGCAGAGGTCGTAATAACTTTCTTTATTAAAAACTCTGCCATGGGCAAGAATTACTATATCTGGATAAGAACCGAATAAAGAACCGTATATATCGCCGCCGTCGGCGGCTTCAAAATTAACTTCTTTAAAATTCACGTTCATATAATTTTACCTCGACGAAATTAAAATATTTTACACAATTCAATTATCGTTTATGCGCCGTAAATATATGAAACACAATTTTATGGTTTATACTCTTACGCATTTGACTTAATATATTTATATTACATTATACCACAAATACGATAACGTAATTTAATAGAGACAAAGTTTTATCAAGACTTAAATACAGGCCGTTTATTTGCTAGTACTTCGTTGACTCTGCCGACTTTCGTTTTTTGCGGAGATTTAGCCGCTCTCGACTTTTTAGTTTTTAATTTTATCTCTTTTACTGCTTTTATAAAATTGTCCAACGTTCTTATAGATTCGGTTTCCGTAGGCTCTATCATAATAGCTCCGTGTATATTTTTCGGAAAATAAACCGTGGGCGGATGAAAACCGTAATCTATCAATAGCTTTGCAAGTTCGATTGTGGATATTCCGCCTTCTTCAATCGCTTTATCGCTAAAAACACATTCGTGCATGCACAACCCTTCTTCAAAAGGGTCTGAACCGGATAGTATTTCGTCGAGTTTTTTCTTGACGTAGTTTGCGTTAAGCACGGCAATTTCGCTCACGGAACCAACGTTATCCCGTCCTAATGAAAGAAGATAGGCGTATGCCCTTATTAACACGGCAAAATTGCATAAAAAAGGCGTCATTTTCCCAATAGAATTCTTCCTGTCTTCTGAAAGCTCGTAAACCTGATTTTCGGCGTTAAAATCTTTATCGTAATTAGATGTATTTTTTCCGTTATTCTTATCTGCGGCGGTTTTCTTAACGTAAGGAATAGGAAGAAATTCCCTTAATGATTCGACGATGCCGAGCGCTCCGCTTCCAGGTCCGCCTCCTCCGTGAGGAGTAGAAAAAGTTTTATGCAGGTTAAGCTGAATCAAATCTATTCCCATATCGGAAACTTTTACGTTCCCGAGAAAAGCGTTAAAGTTTGCGCCGTCCATATAAACAAAAGAGCCGTTTTTATGCATAATTTCGGCAATTTTTTTTATGTCTTTTTCAAAAACGCCGAAAGTGTTCGGATTGGTTATCATAATTCCGGCGACGTCTTTTGAAATAAACTTTTTCAATTCTTCGGCATTGAGCGTTCCCGCTTTTCCGGTTTTAATTTCTACCGGAGTAAATCCCGCAAGAACCGAACTTGCCGGATTTGTACCGTGCGAACTGTCGGGAACCAATATAGTTTTTCTATTTTCGCCTTTTAACTCAAAATATTTCTTTATAACTTTAAGTCCGGCAAACTCGCCCGCCGCACCTGCCTGAGGAGCGAAACTGAATTCCGCAAGTCCCGTAAGTCCGCATAAAATATTATTAAAATCGTAAACTATTTTTAAAACAGGCTGAATTAAATTTGCCGGCATTAAAGGATGAAGGTTTTTAATATTTTCAAGAGACGCTATTTTTTCGTTAATTTTTGGATTATACTTCATGGTGCAGGAACCGAGCGGGTAGAAAACGGTATCGACGCACATATTCCAGCCCGAAAGTCTCGTAAAATGCCGAACAACGGTCGGTTCCGATACTTCGGGAAGTCCCGGAGGATTTTTTCTGATATATTTAGAATCGATATATGCGCTTTCGTCTTTTCTTAAATCTGATTTTTTTAAGCCGCAATCAGGTATTCCTATACCGTTTACTCCTTTAGAACTTTGCTCTATCAAAGGGACTTAGTCAAAAAAAATACCTTTTATTCCTGGAAATTTAGCCATTCAAAACCTCTTTTGCATTTTTTACGTATTTTTCTATATCGCTTAAACGGATATTTTCGGTGGCGGATATTAAAACGGCGTTCTCCGAAAGAGCTATGCCGGCTACAATATCTCTTGCCGCCATTTTTTCTATAAATTCCGACGCGGTCTTTTTATTATCAAGTTTTTTATTATGTTCATTTTTATTAGCCTTAAATTTCAGGGAAAATTCGTTAAAAAAATCTCCGCCGTAAAGCGGCTCGAATAAACCCGCCTTTAATAATTTATCCCTTAATACATGAGCAAGTTTAAGATTCAATAAAGCTATATCTTTAAATCCGCTTTTAGCACATAAGGAAAGATATATTGCCGCCCTGACGGCGTTTAAAGAACTGTTGGTGCAAATATTGGACGTTGCGGCACCCCTTCTAATATGCTGTTCTCTCGTCGAAAGAATAAAGGCGTAAGCGTCTCTATTGTTACCGTCTTTAGTTTTGCCTACGATTCTTCCGGGCATCTGCCTTACGTATTCTTTTTTTGCCGCAAATAGACCTAAAAGCGGTCCGCCGAAATTCATATAGTTACCGAATGAATTCCCTTCTCCTGCAAAAATATCGGCGCCATAGAATCCGGGGGGATTAATTATACCGAAACTGTAAGGTTCCGTAGAAGAAACTATAAAACTTGGGGTATGTTCGGAATCATCATAGGCTGAATGTATAATTTTTTCGAGAGATTCTAAATCTTCTATCACTCCGTAATAATTCGGCTGCTGAATAACTACTGCGGGCACTCTGCCGCTTCCGTTAGAAAGCTTTAGTTTTAATTCCGATATTTCCGTCCGTCCGGTTTCGGCGTTTAATTTTATTTTTTCTATTTTTACGCCGGTACCGCCCGTAAAAGTTTTAATAACGGAATAATAATTCGGGTTTACTCCTTCGGAAACGAATACCGCGTCGTCGCAATGGTTTGCCGGTATATCCCTGTTTGCCGACGACAGCCTTAAAGCCGCCAATACCGCTTCCGCAAGGCTTTCCGCTCCGTCGTACATAGATGCGTTTACGACGTCCATGCCGAGTATTTCTGCAATGAACGACTGAAATTCAAAAAGAGCAAAAAGCGTGCCCTGGCTTACTTCCGGCTGATAAGGAGTATAAGGAGTATAAAATTCCGACCTAGAAATAAGACTGTCTATAACCGACGGAACAAAATGATTGTAAATTCCTCCGCCGGAAAAAACGGCAGTTTTATTTTTTGACGGAATAGCGCCGTCGATATCCGAAAATATCCTCCATAAAGCATTTTCATCTATACCGTCATTAAGAATATCCGACAAATCGCCGTCGCTGATTAAAGGAATATCTCCCAGTATTTTTTTGAAAAG
>DAHWHJ010000053.1:0-3847 GCA_027335745.1 bacterium
TGGCACTCTACCCCTGAGTTACGCGCCCGTTATATGTTATACTAAGTTATATAAGTAAAGAATATTATATAATTTAGTATTTGTTAATTCAAGAATTATCGACTTAGCGCCCTAAGCACGTCCTCGTAATCCGGCTCGTTCGTTATTTCTGGAACTAATTGTTTATAGGCGATTTTACCTTCTTTGTCAGCGATAAAAACGGCTCTTGCGGTCAACCCCTTTAATGCGCCTTCGCCGATGATAACGCCGTATTTTTCCATATCTTTATACCTGAAATCCGATGCAGTCGTAATATTTTTTATGCCGTAGCTTTCGCAAAACCTATCCTGCGCAAAAGGTAAATCCATAGATATGACTGTTACATCTACATCGGTATATTTGGCAAGCATCTCGTTAAATTTTTTGGTCTCCATTTCACAGACCGACGTATCAAGAGAAGGAAGGGTAATTATTAACTGGATTTTTTCTTTTTTTCCGCCTACTTTTTTTTCTTTTAAATCCTTAGTCGTAACTATGGCTTCGGGAACGGTATCTCCTAAGTTCAGCGACGGTCCCGTCAACGACGCCGGATTTCCTTTTAAAGAAACTGTTTCAGACATTTAACCCTCTTTTTTTAAATTTTTTAATTAAAATTTTTATTTTTCCGTTTTCCGTTTATTTTTTATGATTTTTTATTTCTTATTTCTTTTCATAACTTCTTCATAAAGAGGCGACATTTCCCTTAATTTTTTAACCACTGCCGGAAGTTCTTTAACGAAAAATGCGGCATCGTCAAGCGTGTTATCCTCTCCGAGCGATATAAGAAGAGAACCTTGCGCAAGTGCGGGGTCAACCCCGATAGCGTTTAGGACGTGCGAAGACTTTAATATTTTAGACGTGCAGGCAGAGCCGCTTGCGACCATAATTCCGATATTGTTAAGCCACATAAGCATAGACTCGCCCTCTATGTATTTTACGACAAAGTTGAGATTATTCGGCAGTCTTTTTTCGGGATGCCCGTTTAGATAGACCTCGTCCAAACCGCCCAGCACTCCTCCTATAATCGCTTTTTGAATCGACAGAAGATGCGCCGTTCTTTCTTTCAGTTCTTTTTTGGCAAGCATACAGGCGACGCCGGCTCCCGCTATCGCGGGAATGTTTTCTGTGCCCGCCCTTCTTCCAAATTCCTGAATGCCTCCGTCGATAAGAGGCATTATGCGTATACCCTTTTTAAGGTAAAAAAGCCCCAAGCCTTTAGGGCCGTAAAACCTGTGGGGAGCGGCGGAAAGCATATCCACGCCCAGCTCTTTGACGTCCGATTCTATAAAACCGCAGGACGTGTTTGCATCCGTGTGCATATATGCCGGAGAATTTTCATGTACTATCTTTGAAATTTCTTTAATATCCTGAATAGTGCCGATTTCATTTGACGCTTGAGTAATGCTGACGAGAACGGTATCTTTTCTTAAAGCGTTTTTAACGTCCTGCGGGTCGACCGAACCGTATTTGTCGACGGGAACTTCGCTGAATTCAAAACCGAGTTTCGCTAAAGACTTAACTGAATTTAAAACGCTGAAATGCTCTATTTTTGAAACGACGATATGTTTGCCTTTGTCCATTCTCGCAAAAGCCGTTCCTTTTATCGCAAGGTTGTTAGATTCGGAGCCGCTTCCCGTAAATATAACCTCCGTGGTTGCCGCATTTAAAAGTTCTGCCGCCTGAAGTCTTGCTTTATCCAAAGCTTCCCGAGGTTCGTCGCCGAGAGTATGAATACTTTGAGGATTGCCGTATTCTGCCGTAAAATACGGTTCCATAGCGTCTTTTACTTCCTGCCTCATCCTCGTTGCCGCAAAATGGTCGAAATTAATTATTTTCAATTTTACCTCCCGATATATCGATATTATAATATAAAAATTATTCCATTATTATATTATAATATTTTTATAATTATTATATTGTTTTATTAATTATTTAATTATTTTTTAAGATTCTGCTTCCTTACGTAAACTATGTACTCGGGCAGATTTATCTCGTAAGATAAAAACTCATGTCCGGTCTTTTTGCAGTAGCTTTTTAAATCTTCTATTATCCCTTCGTCCGACGCCGTTACTTTTAATATCGAGCCGTCCGGAATTTTTTTAAATTCTTCGGCGACTTCCATTATAGGCATAGGACACGACAACCCAAAAGTGTCGATTTCGTAATCGTAATTCATATTTTTACCGCCCGTATTTCAACCGCCGCAGTTCTTATTGAATTTATATTATTTCTTATTAAGAATGCTCCAGTAAATCGTGTTCGTCTTCGTCATGCTCCGGCGTTTCTACCCTGCCTATGGGACCCTTGCCTGCCTTTCTGGCTCTGTAATCTTCGATGGCGAGATGCAGGGCGTCGGCGGCAAGATTAGAGCAGTGCATCTTAACCGGAGGCAGTCCGTCTAAAGCCTCTGCTACGACGCCGTTAGACACTCTTTCGGCTTCTTCGAGGGTCTTGCCTTTGACGAGTTCGGTTACCATAGAACTTGTCGCTATGGCGGCACCGCAGCCGAAAGTTTTAAATTTAACGTCTTCTATCTTATCGTCCTTGACTTTTATGTAGATTTTCATTATGTCGCCGCAGGTAGGGTTTCCAAGCTCCCCTACGCCGTCCGCATTTTCTATTTCGCCCACGTTTCTGGGATTTTGAAAGTGGTCCATAACTTTTTCCGAATATACCGGCATAATATTACCTCCTGATTTCATTTAGTTTGTTTTATTTGATTAATTTTGGCTTATACTAAATTAAAACATACTTTACTAAATTAGTCAAGTATTGTCGAAAAAAAAATTAGCTTATGTACGATGTATGATGTGCGATGTACGGCTGCAATTTATTTGTAAAGTCCGAGCCTGAGTTTGATTACGCCGAAAAAAGCCTCGAAAATAATGCCGTTGGACATCTTAGATTTTCCCATAGTTCTTTCGTAGAATATTATCGGATATTCCTTAAAACCGCACCCTGCTTCTTTTGCTACCCTGTATTTCATCTCTACCTGAAAAGCATAACCTCTTGAACTAACGCCGTTTAAATTTATCTTTTTGAGGCAGTTTACGTCGTACATATTGAAGCCCCCCGTTAAATCGCTTATCTTAACGCCGGTAACAAACTTTGCGTAAATATTTGCAAAATAGGAAATCAAAAGCCGCTTCATGCTCCAGTTTATTATGCGTATGCCTCCGGAATACCTCGAACCCACAATCATTCCGCATCGTTCGTTTTCCATAAGGCTCACGAAACCTGCAATCTCTTCCGGATTGTGCGAAAAATCGCAATCCATAGTTAATACGTAATCGTAGCCTTTTCCGACGGCAAAATTAAATGCGGCTATATATGCGGTTCCCAACCCCAGCTTTTTTTCCCTCTCTATTAAAAAAAGCATTGGAGTAAGGCTTAATAAGCCGTGAGTGCGACACGGCATATTATGTCCGTATCTGTTTTGGTATTCCTTAACTATTTGACGGGTTCCGTCAGGCGAGTTGTCGTCGATTATTAAAAGATCCACCGATGCGCCGCAATTTTTAACCGTTTCGGTATAATTAATCTTTAAAACGGAATCTATCATGCGTCCTATGTTATCTTTTTCGTTATACGTAGGTATCGAAACAAGTATTTTCATTTTTTAAAAACTTACCGTCCGGCTTTATTTTTGTAAGCGCACCCCGTATCCGCCATATAAATAAATCTGTCCCCTTTATTTAGTCCTTTATTTACTTTATTATTTTTTTACTCTTTATTTTATTCGTTCGCCGCTTTATCCATGCGCTGTTCCCTGTCTCTAAATCCCATATGAACAAGTATGTCGTATAATCTGTCCATTCTGTCGTTTAAA
>DAHWHJ010000057.1:0-27468 GCA_027335745.1 bacterium
ATCCGAACGTCTATTTTTTTTGTTTTTAAAGCGCCTATAGGTTCTATTTCTCTTTCCTGAATAACACGCAAAAGTTTAACCTGAACGGAAAGGCTCATATCTCCTATTTCGTCTAAAAATAGGGTTGATTTGTCGGCAAGGTCGAATCTTCCCTGTTTATCCGTGAAAGCTCCGGTAAATGCGCCTTTTTTGTATCCGAAAAGCTCGCTTTCTAAAAGTCCTTCCGGAAAAGCTCCGCAGTTGACCGATACCATTGGATTTATGTTTCTTCTCGATTTATTATGGATCAATCTTGCTATAAGCTCTTTGCCGGTTCCCGATTCCCCGGTTATAAGCGCCGAACTTTCGGATTGCGCTATTTTAGAAACTTTTTCTATTATGGATTTAATATGATTCGATATGCCGTAAATGTTAATCCCCGTATCCGTGATAATGGCGTCATTATTATGACACAAATCTTCAAGCAGAGTAGATTCTTTATCTATAAATGCGTTATAATGTTTTTTCTTAAAAATTTTTGCGTCTATGAATTTTTCATAATTTAATTTTTCTATATTACTTGAATGAATTATATGGTCTATATTGTGTTTTATTAAAAAAATTATATCCTTTTCGTTTAAATCGCCGACATCGTTAACATATACATATAACTTAACGTTTCTTTTCGGAGTTATTTTCGATATGGCGGCAATATTAGTCCGGTTATATTCCGTAATAATATATGTGTCGCTGTTGAAATTAGACGGAAGGGCTTTTATATTATTTAGTCCGGTTATTTTTTTTCCATCCGCCGTTTTTATGAGCGCCCGCTTAATCAGACCTAGAATATCCTTTAGTTCGGATATAATATAAATAATAGATTCGTTTTTTTCCGTTTGACTAATATTACTCATATTATTTATAATTTATATATTATGCTGACTATAATAGTTGACGGATATAATTTTATATTTAACTCTTTTTTTAAAGTTTGCTTTAAATCGGACGAACTTCAAAAATTAAGAGAAGAAGCCATAAATTTTTTATCAAAATATTATAATGTAAAAAGAAATAAAGTGGTAGTGGTTTTTGACGGATACAACACGGACGAGCCTTCCGAGTCTAAATACAACCGTCAAAATATTGAAGTTATTTATTCAAAAAAGGATGAAAAAGCAGACGAGGTAATAATAAGATTATCCAAAAGCATTACCGGAAACTTAATAGTGGTAACAAATGATAACGACATCATAAGGCGCGCTTCAGGCGTTAACTGCTCATGTCTAAGCGTGGATGAGTTTATAAGGCTTGTTGAAAATATAATAGCGCATGACGCATCGGGCGGCTCGGCTGATATTTTTGAAGATGGAGATGAGGCTGAATACGAGGATGGAATATCCGGCAGAAGAGGGTCGTCCGGCGGTAAAAAAGGCAACCCGCGCCGTCTTTCTAAAAAAGAAAGACTCAAAATGAAAAAAATTAAGAAGCTTTAAAGCTTTAATCCGGAGCTATCTTTGTCCAAATCTTTCGTATCTGTTCTATCTGCGTTTCTACTCTTGCGTCTATTTCGCCGAAATCGGTTTTTATTATAACTTCGCCGCCTAAAAGGTTTGCGTCGGGGATAAAATTTATATTCGTCTCTTTCGTTATAAAATGGTTTAACGCTTCGGGGTTTTTATTTAAAACGGCGTAATCTCCCGGATTCAAACATATGGCAAAATTTACGGAATCGGAGGATTTATTTACCGCATCCGCTATTATTTGGACTATTAAACCGCTGTCGGCGGCGGTTTCCGCTTTTACGATAGTTTTAGCGATTTTTAAAGATAAATTTATTACGTCCTGCTTTACGTCTTCGTATAATTCGTTTTTAAATTTTTCTATTGATTCGGCTGCTTTGAAAATGTTTCTTATTCCTTCTTCCATCGATTTTAACGCATCTTTTTTTCCTTCGCCGAAGCCTTTGGAATATCCTTTTTTGCGGGCTTCCTCAAAAACTTCCCGTTCTTTTTCTTCGTAAGATATAGCGGTTTTATATTTATAACTTTCTATATATGAAATTATGAATTTCTGAAGGGAGGAAGGGACGGATTCCAGCGCAGTCATTAATTCTTTATTTTCTTCCGCCTTCCCGCTGCTCAATATATTTACTAAAAGCGTCTTTTTTCCGTCGTATAATGTGCCGCCCTCAATATCGAATTCGTGGTCTTTTAAAATTTTGCTCATAAACACCATCTAAACGAGTTTTTCGCTTTCGCTTTTTACGGCAAGGCTGATTTTGCCTTCATCTTCAAGCCTTCTGGCGACTTTTAGTATTTCGTGCTGAACTTTTTCTACTTCCGAAAGTTTTTTCGGGCCCATAGCTTCTAAGTCGTCCTTAACCATTTCCTGAGCCCTTTTCGAGATATTTGCCAAAATTTTATTTCTTAGTTCGTCCGAAGCCGTTTTTAAGCCTAAAACTATCTGGTCGTGCGATACTTCTCTGAGAATTAACTGCATAGATTTGTCGTCCACGCTTGCAAGGTCGTCGAAAGTGAAGATGAGCTCCCTTATTTTTTCGGCTTCTTCTTTGACTAATTTTTCTATATCGGCAAGTATAGGTTCTTCTATCGATTTATCCATATTATTCAAAATATCGGCAACCGTCCTAACGCCGCCGACTAATTTGCTCTGGGTAGAACCGGTCGATTTCAACTGCTCTTGAAGCACCTCGTCTAAGTCTTTAATTACGCCCGGGGGGACCCTTTCTAATTTAGACAGCCTGAAGACTACCTGCGATCTTATGGAGGACGGCAAAAGTCCGATTACCGCAGCCGCCGACATAGGCTCTAAATGTCCGAGTATAAGGGCTATCGTCTGCGGATGTTCGTTTTTTACGAAATCGGCGATAATATGCGGGTCGAGCCATTTTATCGTCTGAAGACCTTCTTCTTCGATAGGACCGTGCAGATTATCCAATATTTTCTTTGCTTTATCGGGGTCTAAAGATTTGGCGATAAGGTTTTTTACGTAATCGTCCCCCTTGACTACCAGACCGACTTTTGAAAAATTAGAATTAAAGTCTTTAAGTATATTTTCGGAATCGTCTTTTTCGATTGTAGGAAGCTGGTCCATATATTTGGTAATTTTTTGAATTTCCATTAATTCTAATCTTTTTATTATTTCCGATGCGGCATCGTCGCCGACCGAAACCAGAAATATGGCGGCTTTTTCGGGGCCTGAGAATTTTCTAGACATGTTTACATCTCTCTTTTCGATTCGTTGAGTAGATTTTTTACGTAATTAGTCGCCGCATCAGGGTCCGCTTTAACAATATTAACGGCAACGTCTTTTACGTTAGGTTCGGGCTTTGGAGTAGATTCCTGTCTAATCTGCGCCAGCGTTTCAAGCTTTTCTTCCTCCGATGTTCTTGCCGGACGGCGGGATTCATACGTCGTAATATATTTCACTAAAGGACGCAAAATAATTAGTATTAAAAGCGCAATGCCTATTAAGATAACGCCGTATTTTATAATTTCCCCGAGATTTGATTTAATAACGGATACTATGGTTTTTTTGGGCGGAACCGGTATGGCGTAACGTATTCTTTTAAAAGGAATGTTTGCTACTACGACTTTGTCTTTAGCTGCATGAGAATAACCGACGGCCGTTTTTACGATGTTTTTAAAAAGGCTCATTTCGGAAGAACTTCTCGGAATATATTTTACGGACGGCTTTCCTTTAGACGATTTTACTTTTTTATACGTTCCGTTGATAAGGACGGAAGCATAAACTCTCTGCACCGTTCCTACGGGATACGATATTTTTTCTATTTTTTTTGAAACGTCGTAATTGGTCGTTTCTTTTTTTACGGTATGAGTGCTGGGTTTTCCGGTCGGTATGGGGATTTTTCCCGGCGGAAGGTTTGATTTTGCGCCCGGTATGCCGTAAGGCTTTAAAGCGCCCGTAGAAGAAGACCTGTACGTCTGCTGCGAAACTATGGCGGTCGTGTTCGGATTGAACGTTAATTTCGATTCTACTTTTTTTGAAAAATCTACCTTAACATATACTTTAGACGTTACGTTTCCTGCCCCTACTACGGGTATTAACATCGAATTTATTTTGTTTTCTAAATTTTTTTCGATTTTATGAACGTAATTCAACTGGTTTACGGTATATGCAAAAGAGCTTTTCGTAGGAATGGACAAAACCCGCCCGTCGGTATCCACGACCGTTATATTTTTAGGTTTTAGACCTTCCACCGCGCTGGCGACAAGGTGTATTATTCCGTTTACCTGCATTTTATTTAACGTCATTCCCGATTTCAACTTTACGATGACCGATGCTTTGGCGGGGGCCATTCTCGTGACGAAAACCGACCGACGGGGCAGGACTATAAGAACCCTTGAATATTTAATACTGTTAATCTGATCTATAGTTCTTTCTAATTCTCCCTGCAATGCCCGTTGATAATCCACGTGCTGCATAAAATCGGTCATTCCTATTTGAACTTTGTCGAATATCGAAAATCCGACTCCTTCCTGATGGGGAAGACCTATTGAGGCAAGTTTGAGGCGGGTGTCGTAAACTTCGTTTTTCGGAATAAGTATGGTTTTACCTCTGTCGGAAAGTTTATAAGGAATGTTGTATGAATGAAGCTTGTTTACTATGCCCGATGCCGCCGGCGCATTTAAATTTGAATAAAGAACCCCGTATTGCGGCGCAGTCGCATAAAGGGCGGTAAAATATATAGCTATAGCAACCCCTATTATTACAAGGGAAAATACGATCTTCCGCTCAACCGAAAGTTCGGTAAAAAAAGTTTTTAATTGCGAACCAAAATCTTTAAACGTAGCGGCCATTTATTCTATACTTGCATTTGCATAATAGTATTATATGCGGTTATAATTTTATTTCTAACCTGCATCATAAGTTCGAAAGAATCGTTGGCTTTTTCCATATCTATCATTGCCTGATGTATATTGGAAGATGTTCCCGTCGCTATCGCCTGCGCCGAGTTATTCGCCGTATTCTGAATGTCGTTGACTTTATTTATGGAGTTTAAAAGCGTATCGGCGAAAGAACCCCCGCCTGATTCTTGACCCGATGCGGAGCCGGCGCTTCCCGCGCCGGAAATACTATCGGGATTAAGTTCTTTTATTCCGTTTAAATTTATTGCATTCCCAACGCCTATAGGTATAGCCATAGTCTAATTCTCCTGCTTTTTTACCGGCTTGATTGCCGGTATTTTATGAAACATTTTTTATTATATTATTATAGTATAATTATTATATCACAATATCATTTATCATTGTATTAACGTATTAACCGGCGTCAAATTTTTAACGACGACTGCGACATAGCCTTAGATTCCGATATAACCTGAGCGTCTGCTTGATACGCTCTCGTCGCCGAAATCATATTTACAAGCTCTCTTATGGAGGATATATTCGGGGTTTTGACATATCCGGCTTTATTTGCCAGCGGACTACTCGGGTCGTATTTTTCGGAAAACGGATTTTTCGCATTTTCTATTTTTTCTACTTCTACGCCGAAATAGTTTTTAAACTTGACTGTTTTGAAAAGCGGCTCTTTTTTTACGTAAGGCAGTCCGTTGCCTGCATCGTCGGTATTAATGTTCGCAAGATTGGACGAAATTACGTTCATCCTTATTCTTTCCGCATTAAGCCCCTCCGCCGCAATTTTTAAAGAATCGTTAAAACTCATATTTTACCTCTTTTTAGCAAGTTGGCAAATTTAAGGAGTAGTGTTGGTTATCGCATAGTTTAAAGTCGCAAATTTCTTGGACAGCAGGCCTGCAACCGCCTGAAACCTAATCGCGTTCGATGTCATATCGCTCATTTCTTTGCTCAGGTCGACCGTATTGCCGTCGAGCGGCGGAATAGATTCGTCTTTTTGGTCATGGACGAAAGATTTTATATATGCGTGTCCGCCGCCTGAACCGCCATAGTTAACGCCGCCCAAGTCTTTTGGCGACGTCGCTTCCATAGGCAGGGAGTCTGCCGCAGGAATTATGCTTTTCATAACTTGTTCAAAATTAAGCTCTTTGGCTTTATAACCCGGCGTATTTGCATTTGCGACGTTAGAAGCGATAATGTTCTGCCTGTCGCTCAGGACGTTTAAACTTTCGCCCAAAATTCCGTATATGCCGCTGAACATTTCTCTGCCTCCTTTATTATAATTATAATAGTTATAATGCAATAATTATGCCATATACGGCAAAAATACGCTTATTTTTGCGCCACCCAACTTTTTTGAATTTTCCGCGTTAATATATCCCCCGTGGATAAGGACGTTATTTAAAGCTATCGAAAGACCTAATCCGGTTCCGCCGCTTTTTTTCGTCGAGAAGAATGGGTTAAAAATATTTTTTACGATGTCGTCCGAAATCCCCTTGCCGTTATCTTCGAAGTCTATGCGGATATAGCCGATTCCTTCTTCTCCGCCTTCGTAAAAGGCGGAAGATTTTATGTTTATAATACCGTCAATATTTTGAACGGCATGAGCCGCGTTTATTAATATATTGACAAAAGCCTGCTCGATAAGATTTTCGTCTATTTCTAAAATAATGTTTTTATCTATTTCGGTAATTACTTCGACGTTTTTTTCCTTTATTATATATGAAGAATACATAATCGATTTATTTACGATATTGGATAAACCGCATTTTGAAAGGGCAGGATTGACGGTTTTGGAAAATTCTAAAACGTTGCTTATGGTAGTGTTCATATTTTTGACGGCTGATATTATGTTGGAAATAATTTCCGCATGCTCTACATCTTTAATTTCTTTTTGCAGAACGGACGCGAATAATTCTATAGAACCTAACGGATTGCGTATTTCGTGGGCGATTTTTGCCGACATTTCGCCAAGTTCCGCCAGCCGTTTAAACTTTTTTATCTCTTCTACGTTTTGAATTATAAAAATCCGCCCGGCATTTTTTTTGTTGTTTCCGTGCACCGTTTTTATATATAAGAATACCGGAATAAATTTCCCGCCGCCGTTTTCCCCGCCGTCTTTGTCGTCGCCCGATTTCATGAACTTTTCTACCGGATAAAAAACCTGTCTCGAAAAATCCGAAAGCGATACGCCGTTAAAGAAAAATTTTAAAAATTCATCGACGGGACGGTTTAAATAGGTTGAGAGATTATATCCTCCGGTAAGCTCTATTAACGACCTGTTTATAAATTTGATTAAATTATTTTCGTCGGTAATCATTATTCCGAGCGGCAGGCTTTCTATGACGGTATTCAGGTTTTCTTTTAAGTCCTTAACCTGTTCTTCGAGGTTTTTATAATATTCGGAAAGCTTGAGGGAAGCCGCCTCGAAGGATTCGAAGGCTTTTTTAAGTTCGCCGCCGGATATTGCTTTTATTTTATCGTTTTCTATTTTATCGTTTTGAGCCATATCGAAAATTTTATCATAATTTTTCTTAAATTGCGATTGCCCGAGCTTTGTTTGACGTTATGATATATTGATGTTATAATATTACTAAGTAATAAATCTAAAATATATATATTTATAAATGTTTATAGGAGATAAAATGACTACGGCTACTACTTTAAGACTTCCGGAAGAAAAGTTAAAATTAATCAGGGCTATAGCAGGTTATGAAAACAGGCATCTTTCCGATATATTTTTGGAACTTTCCGAAGAATATATAGAAAGGCACAGAGAAACTCTTGAATTCTTGAACATACCCGGTTTTACAAAGGAATGCCGCGACGGGTTAGAAGAAATAAAAAAAGGCGGAGGAAAGACATTAATTGAACTGGACGATTAAGTTTTCTTCGGTTGCCGAAAAGCATTTTATTAAATTTGATTCCGACATAAAGAAAAGAATAAAAACTAAATTATCGGAAATGGGGTCTATGGAAAATCCGCTTTACCACCCTTGCGTAAAACCTCTTACCGGAGAACTTAAGGGTTTTTACAGGTGTAGAATAGGGGATTACAGGATTATATTTTCGCTATTAAACGAAGAAAAAATTTTGGCAATAGTGAACATAAATTCAAGAGGAAATATTTACAAATAAAATTGTATAAATTTTTATGAAAAAAAGAGAGCCGGACAGGATTTTAATAGTGGACGACGACCCGCATATGCGCTCCGCGCTTAGCCTGAGCCTTAAAAAGACCGGCAGGGAAGGGGACATTTTTGCGTCTGCCGAAGAAGCGTTAAAATTTTTGGACGATTTGAACGGGGCGGGGGCGGTTTCGCCTTATTTTCTTATATTATCCGATTTAAGCATGCCCGGAATGGACGGCATCGACTTCTTAGGCGAAGTCAAAAAACGGGATGCTTTTAAATTAACTCCTTTCGTGATTATAACGGCATACGGAACGGTGGAAAGCGCCGTTGCCGCAATGAAGGAAGGCGCGGCGGACTACCTCTTAAAGCCCTTCGACATTTCCGATTTCGAGAGGATAGTTAACAATGCGGAAAAAATTTCCGCATATAATAATTGCCCGTCCTCTAAGGGTTTAGACGATGAATCCGGTTTTGTATGCGAATCCGGCGCTATGAAAAAAATAGACGATTACGTTAAGATAATCGCGGGAGCAGACGCTACGGTGCTTATAACCGGAGAATCCGGAACGGGCAAGGAAGTTATAGCGAGGCGGATTCATAAGCTAAGCAAAAGGAAAGGGAAATTTATCGGCGTAAACTGCTCGGCTATAGTTCCTACGCTTCTCGAAAGCGAACTTTTCGGACACGAAAAAGGGGCGTTTACGGGAGCCGTTTCTTTGAAGAAAGGGAAATTCGAGCAGGCGGACGGCGGAACTATTTTGCTTGACGAAATTGCGGAAATGGATAAAAACCTTCAGGCAAAAATTTTAAGGGTTCTTCAAGAAAAGACTATAGACAGGGTAGGGGGCGACGAACCGGTATCCGTTAACGCAAGGGTAATAGCCGCAACTAATAAAGACATAGAAAAAACGGTAGCGGAAGGCGGCTTTAGGGAAGATTTGTTCTACAGGCTTAACGTAATTCATATCTTTTTACCGCCTTTAAGGGAAAGAAAGGAAGACGTCGTTCCGCTGGCAAAATATTTTACGGCGCTTTACTCAAAAAAATATTTCAGGGAAATTTCGTGGATTACCGAGCAGGGGCAGGATTACCTGCTTTCCCTTAATTTTCCCGGCAATATAAGAGAACTTGAAAATATAATCGAAAGAGCCGTAATACTGGCTCAGAAAGATAATTATTTAGACGCCGGGCATTTCGGCGTTTTTGCGCCTTCCGTGCTAAGCGCCCGTGAGGACGCTATGCAGACTGAGGGGGAAAAGACAGAAGAAGACAAGACCAACGGGGACGGAATTAATTCCGTCCCCGCGGCATCCACCCTTAACATCAAAGAAATGGAAGAAAAACTTATCGCCGCCGCACTCAAGGAAACCGGGGGCAACAGAACGAAAGCCGCAGAAAAACTGGGTATTACCGCCAGAACCCTCAGAAATAAACTCAAAGAATTAGGACTAAAATCCCAATAATAATTAATTTACCTTAATAAAATTCTGTATGGAATGAATTATATTTTGGCATGATGTTTGCACAAATAAAATCAAAGGCGAAAAAGCCTTAAAAATAGGGAAAAATTTTCCCATTATCGTTATTATAATAATGATAAATTATTTTAATTTAATATTATAATTATATATACGGAGGGAATAAAAATGTCCGTCAATTCATTATTTGCGCCGACGACTACTACGAATGCCGCTACGGTCGCTTCTTCCTCGGCAAACGCCGCCGCCGCTACGGCAAATTCTTCTAATCCAAACAGCGGACTCGTAAGCGCATCGACGTTTATGCAGTTAATGGTCCAACAGTTAGAAAATCAAGACCCGTTGAATCCTCAGTCCAGTTCGGCTTCTCTTGCCCAGTTGGCGCAGTTTGATTCGCTTAACCAGCTAAACGCGGTAAATTCTAATCTTCAGACCCTCGTATCCAATCAGAATCAGGCGACTCTGGGCAGCGCGGTAAATATGGTAGGCAAATCGGTTCAGGCAAACGGCAACGCATTCGGATATTCGAGCGGAAGCGCGTCGAGCCTTAGCTATTCCCTCCCGCAGAATGCAGGGTCCGTTTCTATGGATATATATAATACTTCCGGAAATCTCGTTTATAATACCAATCTCGGTTCTCAGAGCGCGGGTTTGCAGTCTTTCACGTGGAACGGAATGGAAAACAGCGGGCAGACGGCTCCTTCGGGGAATTATACTTTTTCCGTAGGCGCAACCGGTTCCGGCGGCGCGGCAATTACTCCTTCGACTTTCACTCAGGCTACGGTAACAGGACTTTCTACTTCATCTACGGGCGCCGTTCAGCTTGAACTCAGCAACGGTTCGACGGTTCCCCTGTCGAGCGTTACGAACGTTAATTAAAATTAAAAAATATGTCGATTATATATAAAATAGGAATAAATAACGGACGGGGATAGACTTAAGTCTATCCCCTAATGCGGAGGAATGAAAAATGGGCGTAAATGCGCTTTTTACGGCGGTGTCGGGTTTAAACGCCAATCAAACTTACTTAGGGGTTATAGGAAACAATATTGCAAACTCGAATACCATAGGGTTCAAAAGTTCCAACCCAATATTTGAAAACCTTGTCAGTCAGACCTTAAGCGGAACGTCAAGTTCGCAGGAGGGGTTAGGAACGGACGTATATTCCATACAGCAGCAGTTTGGTCAAGGCGCGCTTCAAAATACCTCAAATCCCTTAAATATGGCGATTGACGGCAACGGATTTTTTATAGTCCAAGCTCCCAACGGCTCGACGTATTACACGAGGAACGGCACTTTCAGCGAAAACGCGCAGGGGCAGATAGTAGATTCGACGGGGCAAAATGTAGTTCAAGGCTATACGTTAAATTCCGCGGGAATTGCTACCTCCGGCACGCCGAGCCCTATTACATTAAATACCGGCGCAATCGCTCCGCTGGCTACTACGACCGCGACGCTGACGGCAAATCTTAATTCGAATGTATCGCCGCAGACTACGCCTACCACGACTACAGGAAATTTTATGGGAGGCTATATTACCGGAAATTATTCGGCGGGAGCCGCAACTTTGAATGTCAGCGGTATGGTAAATACAACTGCTGCCGGCGGACCATCGAGCCTTTTAATTGGTAACGGCGACGGAACTACTAATTTATACGCGGTTTCAAAATATTGGACCGGCGCTAACGGTACTGGAACAGGTTACGCCCCCGGAGCTATTCCGGCTTCTACTACTATTCAATCCGTTACTTTATCATCTTCTTTAATAAACAATATTCTTCAAAATACGGCAATTTCTCAGCAAACTCTGGGTGTTACATCCACGACCGGAATTTTACCGGGTTCAAATATTCAGATAGGCGCCACTGGAACGCTTACCGTCGGCTCTTATCAGTTCTTAAACACCGTTGCGAGCGTCAGTTCGGCAAACAGCACCGTAAACCTTTCGAATGCGATGCCCGCCGGAGATACCGCCAATACATTTACGACTGGAGACTCCGTTGTATCCGGTCCGGCAAACGACTATTATTCTACGACCATCAATGTTTACGATTCTCTCGGTAACTCTCTTCCTATGACCGTTACTTTTGCCCCTCAGAGTTCTACTTCGGGTAGTTGGAACGCTTATTATTCTATTAACGGAACCGCCGCCCAAAGACCGTCGCTTACCCCGTTAACCGATGCAAGTCCCGATATCACGTTTAATTCAAGCGGCCAAATTACGGGCACTCCATCTTTGACTTTAACCGATGTTCCCGCTTATGTAACCGGAGCGGCCACGCTTCCGGACGGCGCTTCTCAACCGCTTAATATCGCTTTAAATCTTGCAAACCTTACCCAGTATGCCGCCACTTCTGCTACGACTGCTTTTACTCAGAACGGATATGCTACGGGAACTCTTACGAGTTTTACGGTTGATCAGAATGGGCGTATTTCGGGACAGTTTTCCAACGGTCAGACGGAGTATCTTTATCAGGTTGCTCTTGCAAACTTCATTGCGCCTACCGGTCTTACTTCGGAAGGAAACAGTCTTTACGCGCAGACTTTTGCTTCGGGTCAGCCCGCCGTGGGGGTTGCCAATTCCGGAAATTTCGGCTATATAACCGATTCTGCGCTTGAGCAGTCTAACGTCAATATTTCATCGGAATTTACCAATATGATAGTGGCGCAGAACGCTTACGTCGCCAATTCAAAGGTGCTGACTACGGAAAATTCCGTATTGACGGCTCTCGAAACTGCGGTTCCGTAATTTTAATTAAATATAACGGACGGGGACAGACTTAAGTCTGTCCCCGTAGGCAATGTAAGTTTGTTCCCTATAGGTAAATAAAAAATTATGTTAGGTAATCTTGCTTTAAATTTATCCGTGGATGCGGGGCTTTCTCTAATCAACGATGTTATGAACGCCGTAAGTCCGCCGCTTTCTTTGCAGGGCAACGGCGGAGGAGGCGCAGGTTCCGGTCCCGCTTTCGGCGGTCAAAGCGGATTCGGCGAAATACTTAATAATTCCGTCGCCGCTATCAAGTCCGCTAACGATCCTGTTACTAATTCTAACTATAATAATCAGGGCGGTAATCCCGCTCCGGTCAACCAGCCCGTAAACGCAGGCGTTAATACCGGAAATAATTATGGCGGCAACCCCGGCGGCGGCAATAATATAGGCGGCAATTCAACGAATAGTGTTTCGGCTGCAGATAAATCTACAAATAATACAGTTAATTCAACGAACAATAATGCCGACGCTCCAAGCGCCGCAGTCCAGCCTTCGGGCAATGCGAATCCCGCCGCCGGCAATTCCGCCGGACCGGCTTCCGGCGCTAAAGCTCTACCGGAAAATAAAGCCAAAAACGTCGCAGTAGACAGTAAAAAAGGAACCGACGGACGGACGGTTTATTTTATAGGAAATGCGGTTACCGATATTGCGGTTCAGCCCGTTTCCGTAAAAAAAGTAAATAACGGTTCAAACAGCCAAGTAGGGGATGGGAAAGACGCAAGCGGAAAAGATGCGGGCGTCGGCGGAACGAACGTAAAATCCGCCGCAGGTTATGCCGCCGGCTTATATCGGTCCCAATCCCAAAATCAAAATAATGCCGCCGGAAAAGACTCTACTGGTAGTTCTTCCGGTAAGACATTTTTGTCCACTGTTGCAGAAAACGCGGGCAGGAAAATTACCGATAATGCCGTAGGGCAAAATATCGCTGCCGAAACCGCCAATCAAAGCGCATCTCTTAAAATCGGCGACGCAGCCAAGACCGGCGGTGCGGCGGCAAATAAAAATTCCGGAGACGGCTCTCTGCAGAAAGCGCCTCAGGCTTCTTTAAAGGTTTCCTTAAATACCTTAAACCGGAGTAGTCAAAATAATCAAAACGTTTTAAATTCCGCATCAAAAGTAAATACAAATATAGATGCAAACAATGCAAATATCATCGATACGGCAAAGGTAAATACGGTAAACGCGAATACCCTTATCAAAGACGCCTCCGTTAACGCTTTCAATTTAAACGTTCTAAGCGGCGAAACAAAGCAGGCTCTTTCGGGAACGAGCGGGAAAAATTCCGTAAACGTAAACGTTGCGCTTGATAACTCGGGTTCCGTTTCCGTTTCGGATTCAGGCTCAGGCTCAACCGTTTCAGCCTCCGGAAAAACCGACGGCTTTATATCCGCCGCTTTTTCGGGAATTAACGGTCCGGCTTCCGGTTCCGGCGGAAATTCGGGCGGGTTAAGCCTGTCGGGTGGAAATATAGGCGGTTTAGAAGACCAGACCGGCGAAACATCTGCTTCTACAGCGGTAAATTCGGTTATGTTTATGCTGAGAAAAAACGTCCAGTCGGCTACGATTACCTTAAATCCTGCTTCCCTCGGCACCGTCAAAATAAATATAGCCCTCAGTAATCCTAACGCCGCCTTAAATTCCTTAAATCAGTCCGCCGCCCAAAGCGGCTCTATAACGATAAATATGCTTGCGCAGAACGAAGCCGCTAAAAATATCCTTCAGTCTTCGTCGGACGCGCTTCAAAACGCTCTTAAAAATCAGGGTTTTTCATCTATAAACTTGAATATAAGCACCGGTTCCGGTTATAATAACGGGAATGGAAATAGCGGAAGCGAAACCCTTAAAAATCCGTTTGACGGCGCTAATTACGGAAGCGGATTTTCAAATGGAACGGCTGGCTCGGGAGCGGTTCCTACGATTGCGGATAATTTTGCATATAGAAGAAATCCAAACTCTTTAGTGGATTATTTCGTTTAATTTAAAAAATCAGAATTTATTATGGCATTCAGGTTTCAAAATATAATGAGCCACCGTAAAACCATACTCGATAAAAAATATCTCGAGCTTTCGGTAGTCCAGCGGAAAGTAGCCTCGCTTAACTTAAAAATTTTCGACGTTCAAAATTCGATAGAATCGTATAAAAAAGCTTATCCCGTAAATATCCTTAACGTTTCCGACATATACGACTACAACGTATTAGATTTGCAGTTTAAATCCCTGAAATCTAAATTAATAGAACTGCTAAAAGCAAAAGAATTAACGGAACTCGAACTTGAAGAAAAGAAAACTGCCGTAGTCAAGGCAAAAATAGAATTCGAGAAAATAGATAAACTCCGCGAAAAATATCTTGCCGTAGATAAAATGGAGCAGCTTAAATATGAAGAAGCCGTCGCCTCCGACTTCGCCTCCAACCGTTTTAACAGACAATAAAAATTCCCTTTTATTGACAAAAATCGCCAAATAGTGTAAAAATTATAAATATGAAAAATATTATCGGTATTAATATAATATTTGCCGTTTTATTATTTTTGTCCACAGGTCTGTTTTGTTGCTCACTTCCTGTTTCCGCTTACGCTTCTTCTTCTGCCGCAGAAAAAGAGGAAATTAAAGTCCTTAAAAACCAGATAAAGCTGGAAGTAGAAAAGCTTAAGAAGATAGAAGCCAAAATTCATCATATAAAAGCCGCCCAAAAAGCAAAGGTTAAAAGTTTAGTATCCCTTTATTCTTCCATGAGTCCCAGAAACGCCGCAAATATACTTCCGCGAATCGATAAAGGCGTAGCGATATATATCCTGTCCCATATGACTCCTAGAGCCGCTTCCGCAATTATCTCAAGGATGCCCGTCAAGGATGCCGCATTTTTTACAAACAGCATTGCCGGAAAATAAATTTTAAATAAAACAACGTCAATATAATGACGATATTCGGTTAAATAAAAATTAAGTAGATTAGATATTATCGTATGATATTGAATTTATTACATATTTTTGTTTATATTAAACTGGCATAAATATTGCTTAGTATTTTTCATAGTCATTCCCGCGTAGGCGGGAATCCAGTTGTTTTAATTATTTTTATTATGGAGGACTTATAAGTGGCTGATAATCAAAACGAAGGAAAATCAAATAAGGAACTGGGAAATATCGACGAAGACGAAATGTCTACGATTTCCCAGATAGAATCTTCAAAGAAAAAAGGCGGAGTAAAGAAGCTTATTTTTATATTAATACCGGTTCTTCTCGTCCTCGGCGGGGGAGGCTTTGCCGCCTATCATTTTTTGTTTGCCAAAACCAAAGCCAAGTCTTCGCCCGTGCCGGTTAACGTTACGAAGATAAAACCCGGTCCCATGATAAACCTCAAACCGTTTTTAACAAACCTTGCCGATAAAGATAAAACGTCTTATATTAAAGTTTCGATGTCTATAGAATTAAAACAGGGTTCTAATCCCGGCGTTTTTAAACAGCTTACGCCGCGTATTAGAAACAGAATAATTATGATTATGAGTTCTAAAACCTCAAGAGAAATAAACACGCCTCAGGGAATACTTTCTTTAAGGCACCAGATTGCAAGAAGCCTTAACCGGATTCTCGGGGACGGCACGGTAACCGGAGTTTATTTTAATAATTATTTAGTCCAATAAAAAAATAAAAATAATATAAAAACAAATGCCTGAAATACTATCTCAAGACGAAGTCAACGCTTTACTCAGGGGAATATCTTCCGGCTCTATCGAAACCGAAAAAAAGGAAGAGACCGGCGGAATAAGGGCTTACGATTTGACTTCGCAGGATAGGATAGTCAGGGGGAGGATGCCCACCCTCGAGATTATAAACGAAAGGTTCGCCCGTCTTCTCAGGAACGATTTAACCGGGGCGTTGCGCAAGGTCGCCGAAATTACCGCAACGTCCGTAGATATGCAGAAGTTCGGCGAATTTTTGAAAAATATCCCGCTTCCCACGAGCCTTACCATATTTAAAATGCCGCCGCTCCGCGGCTTTGGTATTTTTGTTTTAGACGCAAGGCTCGTATATAACTTAATCGATATATTTTTCGGCGGAACTACGGATTTGCACGTTAAAATAGAAGGACGAGATTTTTCTCCTATAGAAAACAAGTTAATTAAAAAAATAACGGATATGGCATTTAGCGCGATGAAATCCGCATGGATGCCCGTCAGCCCTATCGATATCGAATTTCAGAGGAGCGAAATAAATCCTCAATTCGCCACTATAGTAACTCCCACCGAAGTTGTTATAATAAGCAGATTTGAGGTCGATATAGAAGGAGCGGTGTCGAAATTTATGATATGTATTCCATATTCTATGATAGAACCGATCAAGGAAAAACTATACAGCGGATTTCAGAGCGAACAGTTGGAAATCGACCATAGATGGATAGAAAGGTTAAAAGAAAGACTCAAAGAATCGGAACTCGACATAAAAGTCAAAATAGGAACTACAAATATATCCGCGCAGGATTTTTTAAAAATTAAGAAGGGCGATATTATAGTTTTAGATAAAAGGATAGAGGAGCCTTTAGTGGTAGAAATAGAAGATATTCCAAAATTTATCGGATATCCGGGTAAAATGAACAATCAGATCGCATTAAAATTAATTTCTGAAATACCTATAGGAAAAGAGGGCTACTATGAGTGAAAAAGATTTATCGGAATTAAAAAGTAAAGACGAAACCGCTTCGGCGGCGCAGGAAGGGCAATCCCTGCCCGAACAGTCCGGTTCGACTCAGCCCGCCAAGTCCGAATCCGCGCCTGAACAAGAGGACGACAATATAAGCTGGGAAGATGCGTTTAAAGAAGAAGAAGCCGCTAACGCCGCGGCAAAAATCGAAACTTCGGGTCAGAATACGGCAGGCAATATAGACATAGATATAACATCTATAAAAGAATCCATCGCCGGAAAAGCGCCGGAAACTGCAGACGCAGACTTAGACGCGGCTGCAGGCGCAGGTGAAGCGCCGACCGCGGTCAAGCCTGCTAAAAAGCCCGTAAAAAAGCTCGAGTTTGCCTCTTTCGACGAATCCGACAAAACGGCGGAACCTCCAAAAAATTTAGATTTTATTCTCGATATACCGCTTACGATTTCGGTGGAGCTTGGAAGGACTAAAATGGTCATAAACGATATGCTTCAACTGGGGCAGGGTTCGGTAATCGAACTGGCAAAACTTGCAGGCGAGCCTTTAGATATATACGTTAACGGAAAATTGATGGCAAGAGGCGAAGTCGTCTTGGTGAACGATAAATTCGGCGTCAGGCTTACGGATATTATAAGCCCGGTGGATAGGGTCAAAAAACTATGAAACTTAAATTATTTTTACCGCTTCTTTTTCTTTCAGCTCTTTTTATAGCTATTTTTTCGAATATTTCCTTAGCCGATTCTGCGGACGGGAATTTATCGTTAAAAAACTTATATGTTTCTAAAAGCAAAAATTCCAATTCATATCTTATCTGGTTTAAGTTCAATCAAAAGCCTAAAAGCATCGTTAAAAAATTGGGCTTAAAAGGTTACAGCCTTGAACTTGCTTTTAAAAATGCAAAATCTGACCTAAACTCGAAATTTATTAAATTTCATGATAACAAGTTGTTTAAAGCCGCCGAGATTATACCGCTTAAAAATTCCGAATTGAACGTCATAATCTATTTTCATAAAAATATTAAAATAAATAAAAAAAATACGTTTGCAACTTTTTACGGAAATTATTTTATAATTAAAATCAATCATACTTTTTCGGGGGATTTATTTAAAAACGTCGGGAAAGAATCTCTCTTGCAAAAAAATAAAATAAAGCAGGCGGTTAAAACCGTTAAATCCGCAACGCCGTCTGCCGCCGCTTCCGTTTCTACTTCTGCTTCCGCCGCCGCAGGCACAGGCGCTTCTTCTACCGGAGGGATTAAAACATCCTCTTTCCTTTCTAAGAGCGCGCCTAAATTAAATATGGGTTTTGAAGCGGTAAAAACTACCGTTTATCTGGCATTAATTATAGGTCTTATTTACGGCGTATATTTCCTGATGAACAAATTTAAAAACCGTGTTTCGGTAAAAGAAAAATTAAATAATCTAAAGATAGTATCCTCGATTAATCTGGGAAATAAAAAATCCATTCTTCTTATAGAAGTAAATAAAGAATTTTTTCTCGTAGGGGTGTCCCAGTCTAACATTCAGGTAATAGGACATCTTAAAAGCGCCGCCGGCAACATAAACGCAAAAGACGCGCTTTATAAAGTCGCCGCAGATGCCGATGCCGCCGCAGGTATTAATGCGGACGAAACTAATACATATGCCGAAGCCGCCTTTGTATCGCCTTCTCCCGCAATCAAATCTTACGGCAAATTTGCCGATGCAATGCGTGAAGAGGTTAATAACGGCGGCGATCCTAACGAACCGTATCGGAAAATAACGGCGGAGCGGTATTCGGATGCAAATAAGGTAAAAAATATAAACGAAGCAAAATTTAAAAATAAAGCCGACAACGTATTTTTTGATATAGAAGAAAGATTAAAAGGTTTAATGGAGAGTAATGGCAACTCTAAAAAGTTTTAAAAATTCGTCGCTTTTAGCTTTACCGGCAATATCGATGACGGGGCATCCGCATCATTCGGAAGTTTCGATGTTAATACAGATACTTCTTATTTTTACCGTCATTTCCATTGCCCCGTCTATACTAATAATGATGACGTCCTTCGTCAGAATAGTCGTAGTTCTGTCTTTTCTCAGGACGTCGCTCGGTCTTACGACTGAACCGCCGAATCAGGTAATTATAGGGTTAAGTCTGTTCCTTACTTTTTTTATAATGGCTCCGGTTATAAATTCGGTATATAAAAATGCTTATATACCTTATACGAAAGGTTCTATAGGGATTAAACGGGCTTACAAAATCGGAATACGTCCGGTCAGGGGTTTTATGCTGAAACAGACGAGGATTAAAGACCTCGAACTTTTCGTGAAAATGGCGAAACTTAAAAATATTTCATCCCCGAAAGACGTGCCGACTTACGTGCTTATCCCCGCATTTATAGTTAGCGAACTCACGACGGCGTTCGAGATAAGTTTTCTTATATATTTACCTTTTTTAATATTAGACCTCGTGGTATCGAGTCTTTTAATGTCTATGGGAATACTTATGTTGCCGCCTACCATGATATCTCTGCCCTTTAAACTTATGCTTTTTGTTATGGTAAACGGATGGTATTTAGTAATAGGCTCTTTGGTGCAAAGTTTTAAGTAGGAGCGTTTAAGTAGGAGTTTAGATGTCCATAGCATTCGTAAATTTTATTATACAGAAAGTCATATTAACCGTATTATATTTAAGCGCTCCGCCGCTCATAGCGAGTCTTGCGGTCGGAATACTCATAAGCATGTTTCAGGCGGTAACCCAGCTTCAAGACCAGACGCTTACTTTCGTTCCAAAGATTATCGTAGTAATCGTTGTTTTATTGATTTTCGGACCGTGGATGCTGAGCATTCTGGGAGATTTCGCTACGGTGGTTTTTACGCACTTTCCTCAATATATAAGAGGGGGAAGCTGATATGCCCGTAATAGTAATTCACCAATATCTGCTTATAGAATTTATGCTGATATTTTTCCGCATAATAGCAATGATTGTAATTTTGCCTTTTATCGGCAGTTCTGCCGTTCCCGGATGGGCAAAAATAGGTCTGGCTTTTTTTATGTCTTTAATCGTTTATCCGTTGATTATTAAAACCCAGATATTACCTCATCTGCCTTTGCCTATGGTTATTTTATCCATTATTTCGCAGGTACTGATAGGCATTATTTTCGGTTTCTTGGTTCTTATTATTTTTACCGGGGTAGAGGTAGCCGGACAGCTGATAAGCGTTCAAGTAGGTTTCGGCATGATAAGCCTTTTGAACCCTCTGATTTCAAATCAGCAGGTTTCATTAGTGTCGAACCTGCTGAATTATTTAGCGTTGATAATTTTCATTGAAACATCGGCATTCTTCTTTGTTATAGAGGGCATATATAATAGTTTTCAAACTATTCCTTTAACTTTTATTAATTTTTCGCCTTATATTTTTAAATATCTGGAATTAAAGGCGGGCGATATATTTTTAATAGGAATTAATTTAAGTATTCCGATAATATTGGTAGCTATTTTATTGAATATAATTATAGCTTTAATGGGAAGGATTGCTCCGCAGTTTAATATTTTTGCGGTAGGCTTTCCGATTATCATAGTCGTTGGACTGCTTATGCTGTATATTTCCGTGCCGTATTTCACCGATTATATAATGATGTCTTTTTCAGGCTTAAAATTAGAATTTAACCGTTTGATAAATTTGACGGCGTATCATGGCTGAAGACAAATTCGATAAAACCGAACCTGCAAGTCCCAAAAGAATTCAGGACGCGAGAGAAAACGGGCAGGTAATGAAATCGAGGGAAGTTACGAACGTTTTTGTGTTCGTAGTCGTTATAATATACCTTTATTTTAATATTTCGCATATCGGCGCAATAATATCCGATAGATTAGTTTATTTTTTATCCAATTTTTCCGATTTAAATTTAAATTATACCGCATGCATTAGCATTATAGATAATTTAATATTTACCGTTACTTACGCCGTTCTTCCATTCGTTCTTTTAGTATTTTTTGCTTCGTTGATTTCAAATATAGCGCAGGTAGGTTTTCTTTTAACCCTTCAGCCTTTAATACCTAATATCACCCGTATAAACCCCGTTTCGGGAGTTAAAAGATTTTTTTCGCTTCAATCTTTTAACGAACTGATAAAGTCGATTTTTAAATTTTTTGTTTTAACGGCGATAGCCTATTTTACCTGTGCGCCGTATTTAAAAAAAATATTAGTTTTGCAGTACATGACTCCGTCGTTCGATATTTTTTTTACGCTTAAACTTATTTATAAACTTTTTTTTAATATTATTATGGCAATGGTCGTTCTTGCTATTGCCGATTTTTTTATTCAGCGTTATCAATACAACAAGGGACTTATGATGACCAAGCAGGAAGTCAAGGACGAAGCCAAACAGTTCGAGGGAGATCAGCAGGTAAAAGGAAAAATCAGAAAAATGCAGAGGGAAATAGCAAGAAGGAGAATCCTAAAAGAAGTCAAAAATGCTCATGTAGTTATTACAAACCCTACGCATTTTGCGGTAGCCGTCAAATACGACAATAAAAAATATAACGCTCCGGTAGTGCTTGCCAAGGGTGCCGACAATCTTGCCTTGCTTATAAAAAAAATAGCAAAAGAAAACGATATACCGACTGTAGAAAACAAATACGTCGCGAGAACGCTTTATGAAACATGCGAACCCGGACAGGCTATACCGGCTTCCCTTTATAAAGCCGTTGCGGAAATACTCGCTCATCTATATACTACTAACGAAAAATTTAAACAAATTTGGAGTTTTATTAAATAATGGCTGAAAAAGTAGAAACGGGCGCTATTTCCCGAAATATATTCTTTAAAAATTCCGACGTCCTGCTGGCTCTTCTTTTTATGACGGTTATCGGTCTTATGGTTATTCCGATAACAACGTGGATGCTGGATATATTTCTGACTTTTTCTATCGCTTTCGGCATAATAATCTTATTGGTTTCCATTTATGTATTAAGACCGCTCGAATTTTCGGTATTTCCTACAATTCTTTTAGTGGCGACGCTGTTCAGGCTGTCTTTGGAAATAGCCGCTACAAGGCTTATACTGCTGTATGGATACAAAGGATCCGATGCCGCCGGAATCGTCATACAATCTTTTGGGAAATTCGTCGTAGGCGGTAATTTTGCAGTCGGAATAGTTATTTTCATAATTTTTATAGTAATAAATTTTTTGGTTATTACCAAGGGCGCTACTAGGGTAGCCGAAGTATCGGCAAGATTTACTTTAGACGCTCTGCCCGGAAAACAGATGTCTATCGACGCCGAACTAAATTCCGGTTTCATAACCGATGCCGAGGCAAGAAAGAAAAGGCTTGACCTGACTAAGGAAGTAGATTTTTACGGGTCTATGGACGGCGCGAGCAAATTCGTCAGAGGGGACGTTATAGCCGCTATAATTATTATTATAGTAAATATTATAGGCGGTCTTCTAATAGGAATATTTCAGCATCATATGTCTATTCTTCGCGCGGCTTCGGATTATACGCTGCTTACGGTTGGAGAAGGGCTTGTGGCGCAGATTCCTGCTCTCATAGTTTCCACGTCGGCAGGTATTATAATGACGAGAGCGACCCGCGAGAGCGACCTTTCGAAGGATTTTTCGTATCAGTTTCTTTCAAACCCCAGAGCTTTATATACCGCATCCGGCATACTCTTCTTTTTCGGCATTATTCCGGGGCTTCCGCACTGGCCTTTTATTTTATTCGCCGCAACGGCGAGCCTGATAGCTTATCTCATTTCTAAGGAAGCCGGTAAGAAAAAAGCGGAGTCGGCAAAGAAAGCCGCCGCCGAAAAAAAAGAAATACCGGAATCGCAAATTATCGAAAATGCTATGCAGATAGATATACTTGAACTTGAAGTGGGTTATAATCTTATATCTTTCGTCGATGCGGCAAGAAGCGGGGAACTTCTCGAAAGAATAAAAGGAATAAGAAAACAGCTCGCTTCCGATATGGGGATTATCGTTCCTCCTTTACATATAAAAGACAACCTTAATTTAAAACCTAACGAGTATGTTTTTTTAATTAAAGGCATCGAGGTAGCCAGATACGAAACAATGCCCAATAAACTTCTTGCTATGAATCCGGGCAACGTAACCGAAAACATTCCGGGCATAGTCACTAAAGAGCCTGCTTTTAATCTTCCGGCGCTCTGGATAGACGAAGGATTAAAACAAAAAGCGCAGGCGGCAGGTTGGACGGTCGTGGAAATACCGGCGGTCATAGCGACCCACATAGTGGAAATAATAAAAAACAATGCGGCGGAACTTCTTACGCGGCAGGATGTCCAGAAGCTTCTCGATATACTTTCGGCAAAATATCCCAAGATTGTCGAAGACCTTATTCCGGGTATTCTTTCTCTTAGCGCCGTGCAGAATATTCTCGAAAATTTGCTTTCCGAAGGAATTCCTATTAAGGATATGCTTACCATAGTAGAAGCTCTTCATAATTATGCGCCTAACGTTAAAGACCCCGTCGTCTTAACGGAATACGTTAGAAGCGCTTTGAAAAGAACGATTACGAAAACCTTAATATCGCAGGATAATACCGTGAGACCTCTTACTCTCGGCAAAAATTTAGAATCGGTTATATTTAACGAGTTTAATAAAACAAAAGAACAGGGAGCCGTATATACGGGATTAGATTCATCGTACTACAATAAAATAATTTCCGCCGTCAGAGACGGAGTTAAAAAATCGACGGATGCCGGTTTGTCGCCCGTCGTTCTTACGTCTCCCCGCATCAGACTTTTTTTTAAAAATATTTTAAACGAGATAATACCGGGTATATCGGTAATTTCTACCGGCGAACTTTCCCCGAACGTAAAAATAAAACCTGTGGGAACTATAGAAATATAATAATATATGCAAATTAAAAGATATGAAGTTTTAGATATACGCGATGCTATAGAACTTATTAAAAAAGACCTCGGGGAGGAAGCCGTCATAATTTCGACGAGGCAGGTTAGCGGTTCCAACGATTTAGGTTTTTTTGGAAAACCTTTTCTCGAAGTAGTCGCGGCTGTAGATTATAACGAAGGAGATATCGTTCCGGCTAAGGAGAATAAGGGATTTAATCAAGATATGCTTGCGCCCATATACGACGACGTTAAATTTTTAAAAGACAACTTTGACAGCATAGTGGAAGATAAAGTCATTTATATTTTGAATTCAAAGCTTGAAGAAATCAAGGCATTTATGAATGAAATAAAATTTGATTTAAACCTGTTGAAAGACGAAAGATCGCACAAAGGTTCGTCGGAAAACGACCTGCTGATTTACTTGGACAATATTTCTTTCGAGAGAAATATATCCGTTAAGTTAATTGAAATATTTTTTAAAGACATAAAATTGACGAATTTTAAAAAAGAAGAAAAAGTAGATTATTTCAAAAAATTTTTTAAAAAAATAATAGAAAAAAAGGTCGAGAGAAAAAAACTAAAACGCTCTTTCGACGGGAAAACTATTATTGCGTTAATTGGAAACAGCGGCTCGGGAAAAACCGCAACCGCCGCTAAACTTTGCTCTAAATTTATATTTGAAAAGAACCAGCATGTTTCCCTCTGTTCTATAGACTCGGTAAAAATAGGCGGATATGAAACTTTAAAAAGTTATGCGGAAAAACTCAAGATCGATTTTTCCGTTTTGAAAGACCCGCAGGGTTTAAATTCTTTTATTTCAAATTCTCCGTCGGACATCATTATAATCGATACGTTTGCCGTTAATCACAATAATTTGTTCCAGTTGAACGCTCTCGCAAAATTTTTCGATAAACTTAAAGGCGGAATTAATATCGAACTTCTCCTTCCGGCTTATATTAAGCACTTGGATGCCGTCAGGGCATACGAATCTTTTAGGAATAAAATCGGCGCGGGCGGGGTTATTATTTCAAAAACCGACGAATCGCGCGGCATAGGTAATCTTGCCGGTTTGCTTCTGATTCAAGATTCGACGATAGATTTTATTACTTCGGGAGAAAATGTTCCGGAAGACATAGAAGAAGCAAATGTAGAAAACATTTATTCGTTGTTTTTTCCTAAACCTGCAGAGTTTTGACGAAAAGGGGACAGACTTAAGTCTGTCCCCGGATTAATATATAAAAGAGGCATTATAAAATGAATATACGGAAAAAAGAAAGTTCTTATACGAAAATTATTTCGGTTACAAGCGGAAAAGGCGGTGTGGGAAAGACCAATATCGTTTGCAATCTTGCGTATTGTTTCGCTTCTATGGGAAAAAGGGTAATAATAATGGATGCCGATTTAAGTCTTGGAAACGTTTCGGTATTAATGGGAATGATTCCCAGATATAATATATCGCAGGTTATTTACGGAGATAAACAGCTCAGAGACATCATAATGACCGATCCTAACGGCATAATGATTCTTCCTGCTTCTTCCGGCATATCCGAACTGTCGAATCTTTCGGAGCCGCAAAAGATTACGCTGATGTCTAGATTTGACGAGTTTGCGGGCGATTTGGACGTAAGCGGAAGACCCATAGACGTGCTTTTGATAGATACCGGAGCGGGTATATCGTCTAACGTCCTGTATTTTAATCTTGCCGCCAGCGAGATATACGTCGTCGTTACCCCGGAACCAACTTCTATTACCGACGCCTACGCCCTTATAAAAGTTTTAAGTACTAAATACAGCGAAAAATATTTTTCTATTATAGTAAATAACGTCAGGAGCGAAAGGGAAGCAAAAGAGGTATATAAACATTTAAGCCTTGTTTCGGATAAATTCCTTAAAGTTAATTTAAATTATCTCGGGCATATCTTAAACGACGACAACGTTTCCCGTTCCGTTATAATGCAAAGACCGGCGTCCGGACTTTTTCCGGATTCAAAAGCTTCGCTCTGTTTTAAAAAGCTGGCTTACAACATACTATCGCAGAAAGACAGTAAAACGTCCAACGGCAATATTCAATTTTTTCTTAACAGACTACTGATGTCTTTTTAATTTTCGACTTAATTTAATATGCAAAAAATAGACGATAAATCTAAAAAATTAATAGAAGAAAATTTCAACCTCGTCAATAAGGTCGCTAATTTTATGTCGGTAAAATTTAACGGCATAATAAATAAAGACGACATTATCGAATTCGGTATATTCGGCTTGATAGACGCGGCGATAAAATTCGACCCGGCGAAAAACGAAAATTTTAGATATTATGCGATAACGCGTATAAAAGGAACGATACTCGACAACATCCGGAAACTTGATTATATGCCCAGAAATGTTAGGGAATTATCCGGAAGAATAGAAAAAGTTTATTCAAAATTGGAACAAAAATTTGGAAGAATGCCCTCGGATGAAGAAGTAGCCGCTGAATTAGATATAGGAATAGGCGAACTTAACGAAATGTTTTACAAGATAAGGGGGGCATCGTTTTTAAACGACAAAGATTTCATTTCTATGGATAAAACAAAGCCGGAATCTTTAGATACCATAGAAAGCAAAGATATTTCTATAGTTGACGGCCTTATAATAGACGAAAAAAAAAATATATTAAAAAAATATATAGATATGCTGGAAAATATTGAAAAGAACGTTTTAATGATGTATTATTATGATGAATTAACTTTAAAAGAGATAGGAAATATATTAAATTTAACCGAATCCAGAATATGTCAGATTCATTCTAAATCGATTATAAAATTAAGAGCTAAACTAAAATCTTATGAATAAAGAAGAAATAGAAAAAATTGCAAAATCGGGAACTCCGGCGGAGAAAGAAAAGTTAATAAAACTATTAGATTCTCAAAGTCAGGGCATCGTGGAGTCCGCTCAAAATGCCTTAGTAAATATCGTCGGCGGTAAAAAAGAAATTATAAAAAAACTTATGGATTTTGCCGTTTCCCCGGCGTTTAGCATAAAAATGCGTTCTAATTCCTTCGATACTTTGAAACGGCTGGCTATGCGGAACGGTAATTTTTTGACGGAATATGCGGGTAAAAACAAAGGAAAGTATGATAGATTGACTGCCGAACTGATTAGATACGGATATTTCACGCCCAAAGATTATTCTAAAAATGTTTTGAAAGTCCTTGCAGACAGCAGGGATGAAATTACGAGGGCAAATGCTATAGAATCCATAGGAATATTAAAAATAGATTTAGGCGGTATTCTTATAAAAGCTCTAAAGGGAAATTTTTTCGTTTTATCGGCTGCAGTTTTTTCTATAGGGGAATTAAAATTAAAAAAGGCTTTTCCAAAATTAAAAGAAATGTTGTTGAGTACCGACGACAGAGTCGTTAGAAATATAATTACGGAATCTCTTTCTAAAATAGGCGGAAACGAGATAACCGACTTTTTATTGGAACTTCTGAGTAAAAACGCAAAATATAAATTAGACAAAATTTATATACTCAAAAGTCTTTATAAAATATGTCTTATAAACGACTGCGATAAGAACGGAAGAAGCTCCGGAAAGGAAAGAATATCTCTTAAAATGTCCAAAATGAACTTAAAAATAAGTATATTCTCGTTGAATGATTATGAAGAAAAAGATGCCGTAGATGCTATTTTATGTTATTTTTCGCTGTTTAAT
>DAHWHJ010000066.1:0-19747 GCA_027335745.1 bacterium
AATAAGATAAAATATTCTTCGAGCGAAAATAATGTTTTCAGGGTTTATCTCGGTGCCGCTCCGGGAACGGGAAAGACCTATATGATGCTCGAGGACGGCAATTATTTACTAGAACACGGTATAGACGTAGTAATAGGTTACGTAGAATTGCATGGAAGAAAAGAAACCGGCGACGAAATAAAGAACCTTCCTATTATTCCGCGGAAAAAGATTGAATACAGAGGGTCGGTATTTGAAGAGTTTGACGCCGAAGCGGTAATTGCGAGGAAACCTTCGATTGTTTTAATCGATGAATTAGCGCACAATGACGTTCCGGGTTCAAAAAACTTAAAAAGATACCAAGACGTCATAGAAGTTTACAGAGAAGGTATCAGCGTATTTACCACTTTAAATATCTTTCATCTTAACTCAATAGCCGAAAAAGTGGAATCCGAACTCGGCATAAGAGTGAGCGAAAGGGTCCCCGATTACATTTTAAATTACGTTACGGAAATAATAAACGTCGATGTTCCCGCAGGGGAATTAATAAAAAGGCTGACCGAAGGGAAAATTTATTCTAAAGAAAAGATTCATTCCGCATTGAACAATTTCTTTAAAATAGAAAATCTCTTGGTTCTGAGAGAATTAGCTCTCCGGACTATTGCCGACGAATTAAGCACGCAATCCACGAAAGTAGGAGGTCCCGCCGAAAAATTAGAGTTAAAATCAAACGAAAAAGTTCTCGTTTTGATAAGTTCTAATCCCGATTCGGCAAGGCTTGTGAGAATAGGTTCAAAACTGGCGGGAAGGCTGAATTCAAATCTTTACGTCCTTCATATAAACTTAAAACATAGAGATAAAAATAAACCGGAAGGCTATGACCAAGCGCTTGATAGAAATATTTCCATAGCCGAAAATCTCGGCGCTCCCGTTTTCAGTTTTCAAGCGGACGACATAGCAACGGGGGTAATAGATTTTGTCAGAAATAATAATATTTCTCATGTCGTAATAGGCGCTACTAATGAGAAAGCCGGTTTTTTTAAAAAACTTTTTAAAAAAAGCATAGTCAACCGCTTAATAGACAGTCTTCCGGATATATCTTTTCACGTTATTTCTACTGCTTCCGCAGGAGTTTAAGCTAAAAAATAGGCATTTTTATTTCAAAATTTGATATAATTTTATATATGTTTTACGATAATTTCAATAAAGAGGGCGGGCTTAATTTCGGGGTAAATACCGATTCGTTTTTCGGCATCGGCTTCGGGCTTTTGGGCGATAACAATATAGGTCGATTAAAAACCGGATTTAACGACTTCCTCGGGCTTTTAAATTCATATAAAATAAGAAATATCGAAATAAATACGGAAATAGAACAGCTGAATCCGGGTTCGTTAAAAAATTTAATTATCCCTTTAATAAACTCTTTTTCTTCCAAATCGACCGCCCCGTTTCCGCTTAGGGTTTCGGCCCATCTTCCGTATCTTCAGCTTAATCCGGCAAGTCCTATAGAAGAATACAGGCGTATTTCGGTTGACGCGATTATAAGAGTAATAGATGCCTGCAGCGGATTAGACGTTAAAAAATTCGTTATCCATCTGACTTCCGAGTTTGAAGATTCTATCTTATTTTTTCCTATCGAAGAAAAAGCAAAAAAGGCTTTGATAGATATTGCGGTAAATCAGGCAAAGAAAAGTATGTCGAATATACTAAAGGAAACTAAACTGCCGCCCTCCGTTTTCGCGTTAGAAAACCTTGAGGTTTTTCCATTCGATTATTTATATAAGGTAGTCGAAGAATTCGGCTTATCGGTTTGTTTCGATATGGGTCACTGGGGGTTGAACGGTTTTATGCCCGAAGATTTTCTTAAAAAATTTAATCTTAACCGCATAGGCGAGATGCATATTCAGGATATGACGGAAAAAAGAACCGACTTAAGAACTACCGTAAGAAACGAACATAAACCTTTAGGAACCGGTATTTTAAATCCGGGCGAATTTTTTAACCGTCTTATTAACGATAACGATAAACGATTTTCCGGAACTTTGATAATAGAAAACAGGTCTAAAGAAGATTTAATTTCTTCTTTAGATTATTTAAAATCCGGTAATTTTATATAAATGCCGTAAATTTTCTTTATGCCCTCCTATAAAGATAGAGATAAAAACGGTTTTTTTACTAAACCTCTTCTGCTTTCTTCCACAGGAATGTTTTTAGACGGTTATTCTCTTACCGTAATTGCATTTGCGATAATACTAATTAACCCTTATTTCCGCCTGAATGCTATAGAATCGGGTTTAATAATAGCCTCCGCAGTATTCGGCAGTATAATAGGCGCGTTGTTAATAGGGTATTTCAGCGATATTTTTGGAAGAAAATCCGTTTATATTTTAAATATGGCGGTTTTCGTCGTTTTCGGAATTATATCGGTTTTTTCGGTTAATTTTTTAATGTTGTTTATATCGAGGTTGATTCTTGGAATTGCAGTCGGCGCCGATTATCCCGTATCTAATTCCTATATTGCCGAAACGGCGCCGGAGGTTCTCAGAGGTAAACATCTTTCTTTCGCCGGTCTGTCGTTCGGCTTAGGTTCTATATTTTCTTCTCTAACCGCGGCGGTTATTTTTCCTTTCGGACCGGAGATGTGGAGGATTATGCTCGGCATCGGCGTAATTCCTGCATTTATAGTAATGTTTTTAAGGATTTCTATGCCGGAATCTAAACGATGGATAAACGCAAAAAGTCTTAGAAACGAGTATAAAAAAAATAAGTTATACATAGAAGGAATGTTTTCCAAAGCGCATATAAAAAATACGGTGCTGTATTCTTTTATCTGGTTTTTATACGACATAGGAGCATACGGCATTGGTTTATTGATCCCGTTAATCTTTAAAAAAAGCGGACTGATTTCAAACGAAGACAATGCGCTTATAACGTCTTTAATTCTTTTAGTAGGTATAATGAGTTCTACGGTAGGGCTTTTAAAAATAGATAAAATCGGAAGAAAAAAGATACAGCTTGCAGGTTTTGCGGGAATGGGCGCCGCTTTTTTTCTTCTTCCTTTCGCATATGGAACATTAGCCGGTCTTGCCGCCGTAATTTTTATAGCCGAAATCTTTAATTCTTTGGCGTCTTTAACCGTTGGGATTTTCCCTGCCGAGCTTTCTAATACGTCTTTTAGGTCGTCGGCTTACGGATTTTCGGCTATGGCTGGAAAAATAGGCGCGGTATGCGGAGTTTTACTAATGACGTATTTTGTGAGGGAAAACAAAAATTCCGGTTATTATGCGGCTGCAGTTTTAATGTTTGCCGCCTTCTTTCTTTCTTTTTTTCTTCCGGAAACTAAAAATAAAAAACTTGACGAAATTAAATAATATTTCTACATCTTTACAATGCGTAGTTTATCTATATTGATGAAAATTCCGGGAAAATTTTATAAATTTTTATTTATATTATTATAAACATCGGCTGCTATTTTCACCGCTCTTTCAGCGTCTTTATCCGACGGCTGTCCGTAGGGCAAAAGTCCCGCCTCGGAAGGGTATCTTCCCTCATATATGCTGTTAATAAATTCAACGTCTTCATCGGGTACGGCAAGTTTTATTTTTAATTTTTTACCGATTTCTAAAAGACGGTCTATATCATGCGTTTTTTCCAATTCCCATCCGTTTTTTAAAAGAATAAACTTTATTGCTTTTTCGGCGGATTGCTGAGCGTGATAGCATGCTCCCTGCGGGTATCCCGCTTTCAAAAGAACGCGCGCCATATCCAGTTCGTTTTTAGATTGGTTAAACCATTCTTTAACGGCTTCTTTCATATATAAAACCCTTCCTTCGCGGGCTATCAGGTTTAAAAACGGACTTCCCGCATTATAAAGTTTTTTAAAAGAATCTGCCTGTATAACAAATTGATCTATTCCGAATTTTTTACGATATTTTTTTAATGCTCCGTATAAACTGCGGTACTCCTCTTTTTGGTCAGATACGCCGTTAGTAATAACAAAAATATCGAGGTCGTTTCCCGTTCCGTTTTTTGCGACGGAGCCAAAAACCGTTATGGAAACGGGGTTTAATATTTTTATAATGGTTTTTGCCGCATTTCTAGCGTCTTTTAACGTTACCATTAATTATTTTTTATAATTAAATCGCATTATGTTGCCTACGAGTTTAATTTTATATAAAATTCATTAATTTTACAATAGGAGGCATTAACCCCAAATTGCCGATAAAAAATGTAAAATATACTTCCGGCAAGTTTCAGTTTTCTTATTTGCATTTCATACTAATAGAGGTATAATAAAATTGTATGAATATTAAAGCGGTTAAGGCATTGTAGCGGCAACGGGGGATGCTTTAAAAAACAAATATGAGAGGGGACGCAAAATGAACGCAAAAAAGAGCGTAATTTATGTTTTTACCGCAGTATCGATTTTATTTTTAACGTTAAATTGCTCTATAAGATTCGGGTATGCAAAAAATACCGAAAATTTAAATAAAGAAGACCAGGGATACGCTTATTTAAAACCCTAAATTAATATATGTTTTACGACGATTTTTTTTCGGAATTATATAAAAATAAAGTCAAGTATCTTCTCGGCGGAGGGCATGCCGTCAATATATACGGCGTTATACGGTCAACATACGATATAGATATCCTATTAGACTTAAGCCGGGAAAATCTCGATAAACTTCTATGGGTATTAAAAAAGCTTGGAATGGTTCCGGCGGCTCCGGTAGATATTAATAATATTAAATCGGAAACTGTTAGAAACCAATGGATAAAGGACAAAAATTTGATTGTTTTAAATATTTATAAGCGGGACGAACCTTATCATTCCGTAGATATTTTTTTGAAATCTTTGATGAACTTTGACGAAATGTTCGAGAGAAAAAAAATAATTAAATATAACGATTTTGAAATATATGTTATAAATAAAAACGACCTGATTGCTTTAAAATCTATAGCCGGAAGAAGCAAAGATATTGCGGATATAGAAGAATTAAAAAAATTAGATAATGATGGGAAACTTTAAATTTACGGAATATAAAAAAACAGCAAGAATATGAATAAGAATAATACGGAAATAAAAAAAAACCCGTCTAATAGCAACGATAACTCATATAAAGCCGATGACGCCGTTACATTGGCGGATGAACATTTAAACGGCAGTCCTTTATCCATAAAAGAAACCTTAATATGGCTCGAGGAATCGAAGATTTTCTTTTATCGGATAAAACAATCGATGGAATCTAAAGAGAAACCTTTATAGAACATTTATGTTTTACGATAATTTTTAATAAAGAGGTCGGGTTTAATTTTGGCTTTCGATTATTGCAGATATCGTTCTTTGCCTTTTTATAATCAAGCGGTCTAATTTCCCGCGTTATTAAAACATAATGCCCGTGCCGAAACCGATATAATGTCCAGAACTGTCGGAAGGCGGGTCTAAGAACACTCCATATTCTGCATCTATCTCGATGTTTTGTGTCAATAGATACTGCAGTCCGCCGTCGAACCAGTAATTACCCGATACCCCTGTTCCCTGTATAGAATTCCTAAAAAGTTCCCCATACAACTGGAACGACGGCGTAAACTGGTAACCCGCAACAAAGTCGGGATTAAAACTGAAAAATCTGTGCGGGTTGCCGCCGCCCGAAAGCTTCGTAAAAGAAGATATTCCCGGCGCAAATTCTACCGACAGGGCATTCGTCAAAGAATAAGTGAACTGCCCGTTTAAGGTAACATCCGTCCCGTAGTTTTGAAATCCATTATTGCCGGACGGAAAAGTAACTAAAATGTCGGCGGAATAAGTGAGATGTTCGGTATATCCGAATTCGTGTTTAAATCCTATTCCCGAATCGTTGTATCCGCTTGCAGATGAAATATTTGAGCCGGGATAGGTTAATATGTTATAGTTAGGAGGAAAAATTTTATTTCGTTGTCGCCCGGAAGCCCTATCCTTATTTCAGCATACGGATAGGTAAACTGTTCTAATTTGACGCCGTCCGTATTATAAAAATTATCCTGCATACCCGTCTCGACGACCACTTTCCCCGGCTTTACCGCACAAGATGAATCCGATACCGTAGGTCTGTCGAGTATTGATAAAGGCGCCCCATTACTTACGCACGGGTCGGGTATAGCAAGGGAATTTCCGTCCGCCGCAAAAACTGCGGAAGGCAAATAGAGAAAATAAGATATAGCCGTAACGGAAATAATTGCAAAAATTACGTGCTTTAATAACTTTATTTTTTTAATCATATATGGATATAATCCAGCCAGCTTTGAGGCAGCGCCGTAATTATCCCCAAAATTACCATTACTAACCCAAGTATTCCAACAGCCGCAATGGATTTTTTAGAATAGGCATATTCTCCTAAAATTCTTTTGCTTCCCGCAAGCGCTATCAAAAATCCGAGAACTATCGGAAGAATAAATCCGTTAAAAGCTTCTACATCCACCATTAACGTTACTAACGGAATTCCGGGAATTAGAACTAACATAGCCGATACGAAAATTAATACTATATATACAAAATAAAAAAGTTTTGCCTCGCCAAAACGATGATTCAAACTGTGCTTGTATCCCCATGTTTCCCCCGCCGCCCACGTAAATGCCATAGACACTACGAAAGCCGCAAGAAGGCTTGAACTGTAAAGACCCACGGCAAACAAAGCCCCCGCATATTTTCCGGCTAAAGGTATTAAAGATTCCCCGATTGCCTTTGCCGACGATGGAATAATATGCGCTTTATAAAGAGTCGCTCCCGTCATGACAATAACCGCTATCATAAGAACCTGAGTAGCGATACTGCCGATAAGCGTGTCCGTTTCAGCCAGTTTTACGTCTTTTTTACATAAATTTTTATCGACGGTTGCGCTCTGCTGGTAGTAAATCATCCAAGGCATTATAACCGCTCCGGCGTTTGCCGCAATAAGCCATATATAATCTTTGTTTCCAAGAGGCTGAGAGCCGAACAATCCTTTAAACACAAGCTCGTGTATGTCGGGATGCGCAACTATAGCCGCGGGAATAAAAACAAATCCGGTAAGAGAAAATATTAGAGCGATAGTTTCCGCCCTTCGGTAGCTTCCCGTAAATACGACAAACAGCAGGATTAGAAAACTTATGCCTACGCTAAAAACTTTAGGAATTCCGAATATTTCACCGCTTGCCGCAATGCCGGAAAATTCCGTAATAAGCGCCGAAAATACGACGAGAAATAGCGTAAGAGTAGCAAACGCCGCCCATTTGCTACCGTAATATTCTTTTATAAGTTCCCCGTGCCCTTTTCTGGTAACGCAGCCGAGCCTCGAAGTCATAGACTGTATTAAATATAAGATGGGTATTAAAAGTATCTGAAGAGGTATCAGTTTATATCCCCATTGCGCTCCGGAAACGCCTGCCGTCGTAACGGAACCTGCATCCATATCGGCAATCATAACTACGAAGCCGGGACCTAATACCTTAAAAAAATGAAGTCCTTTATATAGAGACCTTTTATTGAATACAGGAAACCTGCCCCCTTTGCGATGTCCGCGTCTGCGCCTGTTTTTTGCTCCGGCAGAATTTTCTTCTTCGGGATTTTTCATAAATTCGCTTTTATATTATACTTAGATTAATGATAATAAAAATCATTATCGTTATATTATTAAAAAATTTTCCGTATGTCAAAGGTTTTTTCATTAAAATTTAAACAGCCGGTAAGGGCATAAAAGACGAGGCAGGGGCGTTTCACGATTTGCCGCAAGCGCTGCAAATTCCGTATATTTCCAATTTATGTTTTATAGGAATAAAATTATTTGCCTTAGCAAGCTTGTCCTGTAGTTTTTCTATTTTTTCGTCGTTGACTTCTATGAGCCGTCCGCATTTTATGCATATAAGATGGTCATGGTGCCTGCTGCCGTATTTCTGCTCATATCTGGTCTTTTGCTTACCTATCTTTATTTCTTCCGTCAAACCGCTTTCGCATAATAAATTAAGATTTCTCTGCACCGTTGCATAACCGATCTCAGGATTTTTTCCCTTTACGGCGTTAAAAAGTTCTTCTGCGGTAATATGCCTGCCTGCAGAAAAGAAAGCATCGACTATCGCTTCCCTTTGTTTTGTATGGCGCATACCTTTTTCTTCTATATACCGGACGAAAGTTTCTTTGAATCGCATTTTATCTTTATTATTCATAAAGATAAATTATAAGATTTTTATATAAAATTTACAAATTTTGATATATAGATAATAATTCTTTATCCGAAAGGCATCTTTTTAACCGAATAGATTCCGCTTTTACGGCGGCAAGCATTTTTCCCGCCTCTTCCTCGGTTATTTGCCGCCCCATTTTACCGAGTTTATACTTTATTGCCGCAGAACCGCCGTGTTTTCCGACCAAAAGTTTTCTTTTCGCTCCTGCGAATTCCGGAGGATAGGCTTCATAATTAATAGGATTTTTTAATATTCCGTCGGTATGAATTCCGGCTTCATGATAAAAAATATTTTTGCCGAATATCGGTTTAGATACCGGAATCCGTCTTTTTGTGATTTTTGCTATAAATTTTGCCAGATTTTTTGCTTTTATGAAATCGAATTTAATTTTTTGATTTTCAATGAAATTAAAATATGCAACTACTTCTTCTAATGCGCAGTTTCCGGCTCTTTCTCCAATGCCCGAAATACTGCCGGATAAAGAATCCGCGCCCGCCTTCAGGGCGGCAACCGAATTAGCCGAAGCCATTCCAAAGTCGTTGTGGGTATGAATTTCAAGTATTATATTTTTAAATTTTCCGACTTTTTTTATTTTTTTTACATTTTCGTAGATTTTTAACGGGTTTAATACGCCTACCGTATCGGAATAGCGGAATTTGTATGCTCCTTCACCTTCCGCAATTTTAATAATCTCGGCAACGGATTCCAAATCCGCCCTTGAGGAGTCCTCGCCCCCGACGGAATATTTTACTCCCTCTTTATTTAATTCCTTCAATATTTTTATGAGGTTAATTCTGATATATCTAAAATCTTTTTTGAGCTTATATTCGATCTGAATTTTAGATACCGGGACAGATACATGAATAAATTTAAGTCCGATATCTAAAGATGCATAAATGTCTTCTTTTTTTGCCCTGTTCCAGCCGACTATTTTTGCTTTAAGACCGGATTCATTAATCTTTTTAACCCCATTTTTTTCGTTTCCTCCCATTGCGGGAACCCCTGCCTCTATTTCATCCACGCCTATTTCATCAAGCATTTTGGCGATCAGCAGTTTTTCGGCTGCCGAAAATACTACTCCCGCCGTCTGTTCGCCGTCTCTTAACGTCGTATCGGTTATAATTATATTATTTATGTTGGACATAAATATTTAGAAAAGCATAATTTATGCCATCTCTTTATGTTTGATAAATCTTATTGAAATTTACAGAGTTTGCCGTTTATTTAATCAAATGTGATTATATATTAAGCAAATTAATTTGATAATTAATTCTTTTATCCCTTTTCTCTTATTACTTATCATTATTTACGGTATGAAAGTTATGGCATAGAAATTGCAATTATGAAAATGAAAAAGATTTTATAAAAGGCGCAATTGGGCGCTTGGGGCGATGACGCCGCAATTAGAGAGATTTCAGGACATTGTTTTTGTCTTTAATCTCTTTAGTTGCGGCGTTTTTTTATTTTTGTTAATAAATAAAACAATTTATTCGGAGGTCAAAGAAATGAGACAGGTAGCAATTTACGGGAAAGGCGGAATCGGAAAATCCACTACTACTCAAAATACCTTAGCGGCGCTTGCGGAACGCGGAAACAAAATAATGCTTGTAGGATGCGATCCTAAGGCGGATTCCACGAGACTGCTTTTAGGCGGAAAAGGTCAGGAAACGGTTCTGAATTCCGTTAAAGAAGTAGGGCAGGAAAACGTTACGGAAGAAGATGTTTTTAGGATTGGATTCGGCGGCGTAAGATGCGTCGAGTCCGGCGGACCGGAACCGGGAGTCGGATGCGCGGGAAGGGGTATTATAACTTCTATTACCACTCTCGAACAGCTGGGTTCTTATGAAAAAGAACTTAATTACGTGTTCTACGACGTTCTGGGCGACGTCGTCTGCGGGGGGTTTGCAATGCCTATAAGAGAAGGCTATGCAAAAGAAATATACGTCGTTTGTTCAGGGGAGCTTATGGCGCTTTACGCCGCAAACAATATTTGCAAAGGGGTTCTTAAATATGCGCAATCAGGCGGCGTGCGCATAGGCGGACTTATCTGCAACTCCAGAAACGTCGATAACGAAAGGGAAATGGTAGAGGCGTTTGCAAAAAAATTGGGAACGCAGATGATACAGTTTATCCCAAGGGATAACGTAGTTCAGAGAGCGGAGATTAAGAAAAAAACAGTCATAGAATACGATAAAGATTGCGGGCAGGCGGACGTTTACAGGGAATTGGCAAAAAATATCGAGGAAAACGAATTGTTTGTCATACCTACGCCTATGACGATGCAGGAACTGGAAGATCATATGATGGAATTTGGTTTTCTGCAGGAGTACGAAAGGACAACCGACGGGAAAAGCGCGGCTGTTTAATTTTAAGGTGGCTAAATATGAATAATATAAATACGGCAGATTTAAGGGCAGGCATTGAAAAACACCCCTGCTTTAACAAAGAAGTTTCGAAGCATTACGGAAGGGTTCATTTGCCGGTTGCCAAATTATGTAATATTTCCTGCAACTACTGCCACAGGGATTACGATTGCCCAAACGAATCGAGGCCTGGCGTAACATCGAGCCTGCTCTCGCCGGAAGATGCGGTAGATAGGATATACGAGGTAAAAAGATTTTTTAACGATATAAGCGTAGCCGCCGTTGCCGGTCCGGGCGACAGCTTGGCGGAACCGAGCAATACGATGAAAACATTTGAACTTGTTAAAAAAGAGTTTCCTGAAATTATATTATGTATGAGCACGAACGGTCTTAATTTAGCCGAAAATTTAGAGGAACTTAAGGATAGAGGAGTAAACTTTATAACCGTAACGCTTAATGCGGTAGATTTATCTATAGCCCAAAAAATTTATAGATATATAAACTATAAAGGTATTGTTTATACGGAAAAAGATGCTGCCGGAATATTATTGGACGGTCAAATAAGAAGCATAGAAAATGCGGTAAAAAAGGGATTTACGATAAAAATAAATACCGTTCTTATACCCGGCATCAACGATTTTCATATAAAAGATATTTCCGAAAAGGTAAAAAAACTCGGCGTATATCTATTTAACGTTATGCCTATGATACCCGCCGAGAAATCTTATTTTTATAAAACAGGCGTTAAGGGGGCGGGCAGGAAAGACGTCATCCGCATAACTAAAGATATAGAAGGCATAAACATAATGGAGCATTGCAGGCAGTGTCGATCGGATGCCGCAGGGCTTTTGGGCGAAGATTTAAGCAAAAAATTAAAGAGTAAAGAGGAGGAATCGGGATGCGAATGCAAGAAGATGCAATATTAGGGTGTAAGTTATCTAAAAGCCTCAGCTTTTCTCAGGATGAAGAACTTTATATAGCTACGAGCGATACCAAAATTAAAATGGAAGAAGACTATGCGCCGTTTGTGGATAAAATTTTAAATAATATTTCTTATTTGCCTAAAAGCATTTTAGATCTCGGGTGCGGTCCAGGCTATATTGCAAGAAGAATAAGCGGAATTTTACCCGGCTCCTATGTTTTCGGCGTCGATAAATCCGTTACGATGATAAACCATGCAAATAAGGTTATTAACAAAAAATTAATAAATAATCATGTTTTCCATTCTGAATTTGAGTTCGATAGCAAGTCGATAAGAATGTTTAATAATGAGCCCGATTATTTGAATTATTATGAGCCAAAGCTTAAATATATGATTGCCGACAGCGTTAATCTTCCCTTCGGTAATTTTAAATTTGATTTGATTATACTGAAGGGAACTTTTAAATGCTTAGAAGATAAGTTGAACTCTTTAAAAGAAATGTATAGAGTGCTGAACCACGGCGGAGAAATTTTTATATACGAGTTTAGGAAATATATTGAGGAAGATGAATTCATTATGCTTACAAAGAATATGAACCCTCAAAAAGTAAAATCGCTAAGGCGTAAATTGAACTGCTCTTTAGATATAGGGGAATATAAAAAGTATTTGTTAGAAGCCGGTTTAAGCGGATTTTCAGACATAGAATCGGACGGACTCGATTTAAAAATAAGAATATCTAAAAATTGTTAATATTGTCAATAAGGAGGAAGATAACGATGAGTATTATGGACGGTTTTTCCGGCGAAGTAGATAATTACGTAAATGCGCCCCGTCGTTCCGGCGGTAAATGGGTTCCGCACTTTCTTATAGAATTCGACTATGAAAATTGCATATCCTGCGGAAGATGTATTAAAGTCTGTCCCGGTGGGGTATATATGTTCGAAGACGACGGGGATAAGATGATCGTCAGGATTGAAAGTTTAGATAACTGCATAGGCGATACCTGCTGCGAAAAGGTATGTCCTAAAAACAAAACAATGCATCTGCATAAATTTTCGCCGCTCGTTAAAAATTAAAAATAAAATAACAAAAAAAGAGGTATAAAAAAATGGCGGTAGATTTTAAAGAAAAAGAAGGATTAATAGAAGAAGTTATAAGCATTTATTCGGAAAAGGCAAAGAAAAACAGGAAAGAGCACATCGGAGTAAATAACAAAGAAACCTGCGGAAGCTGCGTAGCAAAATCAAACGTTAAATCTCTTCCCGGCGTTATGACCCCGCGTGGATGCGCTTATGCAGGTTCTAAAGGCGTCGTCTGGGGACCGGTTAAGGATGTAATAAATATAAGTCACGGTCCGATAGGCTGCGGACATTACAGTTGGGGAACGAGAAGAAATTTGGCCGCGGGCGAGTCCGCAGTCGAAAATTTTGTTCCTTTTCAATTTACGACGGATTTTAAAGAGAGAGATATAGTGTTTGGCGGGGACAAGAAATTGGAATTGGCTATTAAAGAACTGCATGAACTTTTTCCGACGGCAAAGGGTATAGTTATAGAATCGGAATGTCCAATAGGGCTCATTGGAGACGATATAGAAGCGGTTGCAAAAAAGATGACGGACGAAATAGGTATTCCGGTTATTCCGGTAAGATGCGAGGGGTTTAGGGGCGTTAGCCAGTCGCTGGGACATCATATAGCAAATGATTCGATAAGGGATTTTGTCGTGGGAACCGGAAAATTAGACGAAAGCAAAAAAACTCCTTACGACGTTGCAATACTCGGCGACTATAATATAGGCGGAGACGTTTGGTCGTCGATGAAAATTTTTAAAGAAATGGGGCTTAACGTCGTAGCCCATTGGTCGGGCGACGGCTCTATAGAGGATATGAAGATAACGCACGGCGTTAATTATCTTCTGCTTCACTGTTACAGGTCGATGAACTATATTGCTACGCACTTCGAAGAAAAATACGGAATTCCTTGGGTAGAATATAACTTTTTTGGTCCGACTAAAATAAAAGAAAGCATAAAAAAAATAGCTAAACTGTTTGATGAAAATATTCAGGAAAAAGCCGAAAAGTTAATAGAGTTTTATGAGCCTAAAATGCAGGAAGTCATAGATAAATATCGTCCAAGACTCGAAGGCAAAAAAGTAATTATGCTGGTCGGCGGTTTGAGACCGAGGCATATAGTAGGCGCTTACGAGGATTTGGGGATGAAGGTGGTAGCCACGGCTTATGAGTTCGCGCATAACGACGATTATGAAAGAACTACGAAAGAACTGGAAAACGGTGCAATAATTGCAGACGATATGAACGAATATGAATTAGTCGAGCTTGCGAACAGGCTTAAACCGGATTTAGTCGCTTCCGGCATAAAAGAAAAATATGTTTTCCAGAAGATGGGGATACCGTTCAGGCAGATGCATTCTTGGGATTATTCGGGGCCTTATCACGGTTACGACGGATTTGAAATATTTGCAAGGGATATGGATTTGGCAATAAACAGCCCGACATGGAAATTAATTAAACCGCGCTGGAAAAAGTAAAAATGCAAAAACTACAGGGGATGGATTTATATTAAAAACGGGGACAGACTTAAGTCTGTCCCCATAAAGGGAGGTTTTATATTATGGAAAAAGAAGAAGTCAAAAAGATAAAAGAGTGGATGAATACGGAGGAATATAAAGAGAAAAACTTTAACAGAAAAGCTATCGTTATAAATCCGGAAAGAGCCTGCCAGCCGCTTGGAGCGGTATTATGCGCCGCCGGGTTCGAAAATACGATGCCGTTCGTTCACGGTTCACACGGGTGCGTCGCGTATTACAGGAATAGCCTGTCGCGGCATTTCAGGGAGCCTATTGCCGCGGTAAGCACTTCGCTCACCGAGGACGGAGCGGTTTTCGGCGGACAGGCAAATGCGTTAGAAGGATTTAAAAACGCCACTGATCTTTACAAGCCAAAGATGTTTGCGGTATCGACGACCTGTATGTCCGAAATAATAGGAGACGATCTGGCTTCTATAGTGGGAAACGCAAGGGAAAAGGGACGTCTTCCCGAAGATATTTTAGCGCCTTATGCAAATACTCCTAGTTTTGTAGGTTCACAGTTAGAAGGTTACGATAATATGCTTATTGCAATAATAGAAAGTCTTGCGGAAAAACCGACGCCGGAAAAAGAAAAAACCGATATTATAAATATAATTCCCGGTTTTGATACTACTATAGGCAATATTAATGAAATTAAAAGGATTTTAAAAATATTCGGGGCAAAATCCCTCGTTCTCGCGGATTATTCCAATACTCTCGATTATCCTTTAAACGGCGAGTATAAGCTTTATCCCGACGGCGCTACAAAATTAGAAGACGTAAAGACTTGCTTAAATAATAAAGCAACTATTGCTTTGCAGAGATATTCGACTAAAAAAACGGTTGCGGCTTTATCCGAAAAATTAGGACAGGACGTCAAAGTCGTCTCGGGTCCTATAGGCATAAATTATACCGACGATTTTTTAATGACGGTATCCGAAATATCGGAGCTTGAAATTCCGAAAGAACTTGAGGACGAAAGGGGCAGGGCTATAGACTGTATGACGGACGCCCAGCAGTATATACACGGAAAAAAATTTGCTATATTCGGCGATCCCGATATGCTGGTCGGGCTTACGAGCTATCTTCTTGAAATGGGAGGTATCCCAAAATATGTTTTATGTTCTAACGGAAACGAAGAGTTTAAAAAAGAAATAGAAGATTTGTTTGAGAAGTATTCGGTAAACGAGGGTAATGTTTATATAGATAAGGATTTATGGCATTTGCGGTCGTTATTAATGACCGATAAGGCGGATATGCTTATAGGTCCGTCGCACGGCAAATTTGCCGCAAGGGATGCAGGTATCCCGCATATCAGAATAGGTTATCCAATATTCGATAGAGTTAATATTCACCGCTATCCGCTTTACGGCTATACCGGCATCGTCAATCTTACTACATGGATTGTAAATAAGTTTCTCGATATTCTTGACGACACGTCGGACGATGCTCATTTCGAACTTTTAAGATAAAATAGGAAAAGGAGGTAAAATAAAATGGGCATAGCGGTTAAAGAAGAATATTTCGATGAACCGACTTGCGAACATAACGGCGTCGCAAAGGAGAAAAAAGCCTGTAAGACTGCGGCACCCGGTTCTTCCACCGGCGGATGCGCGCTTGACGGGGCATATATAGTTTTAAGCCCTATAAAAGACGCATTAAATATAGTTCACGCGCCTATTAACTGTCTCGGCAACAGCTATAACCAAAGAACTTCAAAAGCCGTCGGCGGCAAAGAATATTATATGTACGGTTTTACTACCGCAATGAACGAAAACGACCTGATTTTCGGGTCGGAAGATAAATTAAGACGCGGAATAATTTATGTTTATAACAGATTTAAACCGAAAGGAATATTCGTTTACAACACCTGCGTACCGGCGCTGACGGGCGAAGATATAGAGGGGGTTTCAAAAGAACTTGCCGTTAAACTTAAAATTCCGGTCGTTCCGGTTTTTTCGCAGGGATTTTCGGGAAATAAGAATCTGGGAAATAAAATTGCGGGCGACGCTCTTTTTACGCACATTATAGGAAAAAAAGAGCCGCTAATAGATTTGCTGGGCGATTTTAATATTAATTTAATCGGCGAATATAATATTAAAGGGGAGCTTTTTCTAATAAAAAAGGCGTTAAAAGCTATAGGAATAAATGTTCTTTCAACAATCACCGGCGATTCTACCGTAGAAGAAATAATGTATTCCCATAAAGCCGAACTTAACGTCGTAATATGCTCTAAAGCATTAGTATATTTAGCAAGAAAAATGAAAGAAAAATTCGGGATTCCGTATATCGAGGAATCGTTTTTCGGGATGACTTCGACTAATAAGGCGGTTATAGATATAGTAAATTCTATCGGTAATATGGCGCTTATTAAAAGGGCAAAAGATTATATTAAAATTATGACTAAAGATACCGAAGAAAAAACTTATAAGTACAAGAAATTTTTAACCGGTAAAAGCGTTCTTTTATATACCGGAGGGGTTAAGAGCTGGTCTCTGATTTCCGCCCTGAACGACTTGGGTTTGAGGGTTATTGCCACGGGGATTAAAAAAAGCACGGATGAAGATAAATTAAGAATAAAGGAATTCGACGAAAACGGAAATATAATAATGCTTGACAACGGCAATCCCGTCAATCTTATTAAGATAGCGAGGGAAAATAAAGCCGACGTCATACTTGCCGGCGGAAGAAATCAATATACGGCAATAAAATCCCTCATTCCTTTTTTAGACGTAAATCAGGAAAGATTAGAGCCTTATACCTCTTACGAAGGCATAGAATTTTTGGCTCAACGGATATATTCCGAAATTAAAAATCCGTTATTTAAATTATTAAAAGAATCAATATAAATTTATGATGAATCTAATTAAAAATATTGAGATTAATCCTTTAAAAACAAGTTCTTCGCTGGGTGCGGCGGTTTTTTTTCTGGGACTGAAGAATGCGGTCGTCCTTATGCACGGAGCCGTCGGCTGCGCAAGTTTCGACAAAGTGACGCTGACGAAGCATTTTCGCGAAAATATTCCTATAGTTACCACCGCTTTAAACGAATCGGGGGCAATACTGGGCGGAAAGGACTTTTTAATATCCGGAATTAAAAACGTTTACGAAAAGATGAAGCCCGATTTTATCGGGGTTGCATCATCGGGTCTTACCGAAACAAACGGAGAAGATATCGCCGGTATCGTTAAAGATTTTAAAGACGGACAGGGTGCCGCTTTTGCGAAAGTGATATATGCAGGCACTCCGGATTATAAAGGCGGTTTTGAAGAGGGCTATATTGCGGCAATGTTGTCGCTGTTAAACGAAGCATTAAAAGAAACAGAGAAACCGCTTAAAAAATCGAATAAAAAGACAAACAGCGTAAACGTCTTTTGTCCATCTTCGTTTACCCCGCAGGATTTTTTGGAACTTCGCGAAGCCTTAGAATATTTTGACTTAAAGCCTATTTTTATACCGGATTTAGGTTTGTCGTTAGACGGTCATCTGGACGAAATGGGGTATCTGCAAACCACGTCGGGCGGGTTGGACGTAAAAGATTTAAGGGATATTCATAGCGGTAAATTTAATTTAATAATAGGCTCGAGCCTTAAAGACGTTTCAAAAAACATCGAAGGGCTGACGGGATTAAAGACGTATTACTTTCCGAATATATGCGGTCTGAAGAACAGCGATAAATTTTTTAATCTTCTTTCTAAAACGACGGGCAGAGAAATTCCGGAAAAATATAAAAGGCAGAGAAGACAGCTTATGGACGCATATTTAGATGCGCATTTTTATTTTTCGGGAAAAGATATTGCGCTGGCTCTCGGCGTAGATCTTTTAGACTCCTTCTCCGTGATTTATTCTGAAATCGGAGCAAACTTAAAGTTAGGAATATCGACGAAGGTTATAGACGACATTAAATATAGATTTTTAAATTTGCGCGAAGGCGATTTGGATATGCTTGCTGCCTGCGGGAACGTCGATATGATAGTTTCAAATTCCAACGCAAAATTTTATGCGGAAAGTTCCGGGGTACCTTTGCTTAAGGCGGGGTTTCCGATAATAGACGAAATAGGGCATAATTTTAAGCATTACATACTTTACGACGGGGCGGTCAATCTTGTTTTTGAAAGCGCAAATTTACTTAATAAAGAATAACGGTTTTAAGTTTAATGCAAAATGGGGACAGACTTAAGTCTGTCCCCATAAATAAAAATTAAGAAGGAGGTCGAAATGAAAGTAGGTTTTGCGACAAGTGATAATATTTTAATCAATGACCACTTTGGATGGGCTAAAAATTTTGCAGTATATGAAATTAATCAGGACGGATTTAATTTTTTGGAGAATAGGCATTTTGAAGAAGAAATGGAAGAACTTGATAAAATAGACAAGAAAATCGAAGGCTTAAAAGATTTAAGAATTATCTTTGTAGAAAGCATCGGCGGAACGGCAGCCGCCAAAGTGATTAAGTGCGGCATCCATCCCGTCAAATCTAAACCGAACGATAAAATAGAAGAAGTTATGAAAGAACTTAAAGCGGTATTATCCAAAAATCCGCCTCCATGGCTGAAAAAAATTATTATTAAAGAAAGCGGAAAAGGAAGGGAAACCATAGATGGCACAAATATTGCTTATTTATAAACTATGGAAGAAGAGAAAGGTTTAAATTTAAACATAAAAGTTTTAGTCGTAGATGATTTGAAGGAAAGAAGGGAAGAGCTTAAACTTATTTTAAATTCCGTTACCGCCAATATATACGAAGCAGACAATGGAGCGGCGGCAGTCATAGCGGCGGAAGAGTTTAAGCCGGATATTATCTTTATGGATATAAAGATGCCGTCGATGGACGGGATTACGGCTTGTAGAAAAATTGTGGAGAAGATCCCCGTTCCGGTTATTTTTTTAACTGCCGGAACCGGAGACGTAAAAGATTACGATAAGTATATGGAAGATTTAAAGGAGTCCGGAGCTTTCTCTTATATAATAAAGCCTGCCAAAAAGAATGAAATTTTAGCGCAGACGATAATTGCGATAGAAAATTTTAAAAAATTTCGTGATATAAAAGAAGAAAATGAAACTTTAAAACTATATATCGAGGAAAGAAAGTTAATCGGAAAAGCAAAAAATATACTCATAGAAAAAGAAGGAATTTCAGAAAGAGAAGCGCATCGCAGGTTGCAAAAGCTGAGTATGAACAGCGGGCGTCCCATAGAGGAAATTGCAAAAGCGATTATTTTAACGGATTCATAAAAAACCAATAATAAAAGGAGATTATTTATGGAAATGGTGAGGGCGATTATAAGACCTGAAAAAGAAAAAGACGTGCTTAAGGCGCTTGAAGAAAGCGGTTTTGTTTCGGTTACGAAGATGCATGTTTTCGGGAGGGGAAAACAAAAGGGGATTAAAGTCGGCGAAGTAGTTTACGACGAACTGCCGAAACTTGAACTGATGATTGTAGTGAATAAAGAAGATGCAAACAGAGTGTGCGATATTATTCAGGAAAATGCGGTAACCGGGCATATAGGCGACGGCAAGATATTTGTCGTGCCGGTTTCAAAGACCTACACGGTAAGAACAGGCGCCGAAGGCTTATAATATTATTTATTATACATTAATTTATTTATGTTAAATTCATATTAACGAGGTTTTTATGGAATCTAAATTCGAAGAAAATATTGTAGAGATTATTGCTATAATAAGAAGACATAAAATTCAAGA
>DAHWHJ010000068.1:0-8290 GCA_027335745.1 bacterium
GTCTTTACCCGGATATTCCTGTATCGTAAAAATTCCAGTGCCTAATACCAAAGTATCAAATGCGGGCGGAATGACGGGGACGCAGGTAACGCCTTCCGTTACCACTGTTTACAAGGAAGAATCTATAGCCTGCACGGGAACATCCCCGAATTACGTCTGTCCTGATAACGGCGATATACTTGTTCAGGGTTGCGAACCTGATAGTTCTACGAATGGCAACAGTTTTATAAAGGCTACGGTTAAGATGATGATTATGGACAAGGTGGCGCAGGATTTAGTGTGTAGTCAATAACTTTGCTAATATTATAGGGGGAGAGAAAATGTTTAGAAAAATATTTTTATCGGTTTTATTTTCGATATCGGCATTATTTTTATTTGTTTTCGTTCAATACGTTTACGCCTTGCATACCGTTGCCGCAAAAACAAGGAAAGAACTTCTTTTTTTAAAAGGCAGAAGAATTGTGCTAAAATCGGGCTGTATCCGTTGCCATTCTTTTGTTAAAAGTAAAAGAATCGACAATATAATATCCCTTGCCGGTTGGGGAAATAAAAAACTTTCAATTAAACAGACGGAAAAAGCTATTAGAAGCTGCAGAATGGATCCTTACTGCTCTCAAATTTTAACCGATAAACAGGTCAAATATGTTGCTTATTACCTTAACTCGTTAAAATAGGAGGCTTATTGTATGTCCAAAGAGAAGAAATTTATCAAAAACTTTCAAAATCAGGTTCAAAACAAAAAAGACGGATACATCAATTCTTATATAGAGAAAAATCAGAATATCGACCCCAAAGAAAGAGTAAAAATTAATAATCTTAAGATTAAAAATTGCAAAGAAAATAAGGTTGAATTGCTTATAGAAAAAGAAACGGATTTCACAAGAAAGGAAAATAATTGCAAAAGTTGCTTGTATAGCGGTATTTGCAAAATAAAGGATATTAGCCGATGAGCAAAAAAACATTATTCGTTTTATCTATTTTAATTTTAATGTTTAGCATTAAGGTTCACGCCTATTCATTCGGCAACCCTTCGGCTAAAGTTCATATAATAGAATTTTCTGACTATCAGTGCCCTTATTGCGCTAAATTTGAGAATAACGATTTTCCGTATATTTACAAGAATTTTATAAAAAAAGGGTATGTTTACTGGACTTTTAAAGATTTTCCGTTAACCCAAATTCATAAGTACGCTTTTAGGGCGGCGGAGTATGCCGATTGTTCAGGAACTCAATATCTTGAAGCAAGGACGATTCTTTACCGGTTTCAGTATTACTGGAGTTATAACGGACATATATCGCCCATCCTTTCAAAATATTTGCGTAATTTTTCTAAAATTAAAGCTTGCGTAAACAATAAGTTATATGATAGTATTATAAAAGAAAATATGAAAGAAGGGAATAGGCTTGATATTAACGCCGTTCCGAGCTTCTTTATATATTTAAACGGCAGGCTTTATAAGAAAGTAAAGGGATACAGAAACGTTCAATACTGGTATTATTTATTAATCAATATCAATTAATTTTAAGAAACAAAGCGGGAATTCTCTCCTTTTTAAAGGAGTGATGAAAGCGTAAACAAAAATTACAATATACTAAAATAAAAATTATGCGCAGGACATATAAATTTCGGTTGTATCCGACAAGAAAACAGACTGAGAAGTTAAACTGGACGCTTGAGACCTGCCGTACGCTCTATAATTCCTGTCTCGTTGATAGAAACCGTCATTACGATGAAACCGGCAAAGGATTATCCCGCGTAAACCAGCAGGTTATCTTAAAAATGGACAAGAAGATATTGCCGTATCTTAAAGAAATTCACTCCCATGTCCTGCAGGACGTCCTTTTTAGGGTAGAAAGGGCATATAACAATTTCTTCCGCAGGGTAAAAGAGAAAGCCAAGACAAAAGAGAAAGCCGGTTATCCCCGTTTCAAGAATTACGGCAGATACGATTCTATTACCTATACTCAGTCCGGTTATGAAATTATAGACGGTAAACTTAAACTGTCCAAAATCGGAAGTATTAAAATTAAACAGCATCGTTCCATTAACGGCATTATTAAGACCGTAAATATCAAAAAAGAATCGGACAAGTTCTACGTCTGTCTGTCGGTTCTATACAAACCCGCTATAAAACCTATTCCCGTTAAGCAAATAGGCATAGACGTAGGCATAAAGTCTTTTGCGGTTCTTTCCGACGGCAAGGTTATAGATAATCCCAAATACCTTATTAACTCGGAAGAAAAACTTATTTCCAAACAAAAGGAACTATCTAAAAAGAAAAAAGACTCCAATAACCGCAGGAAGACGATTAAAGTCGTAAATAGATTTCATACCAAGATTAAGAACAAGCGCAAGGACTTTCAGCATAAAGTATCAAGGCATATAGTAGATAATTACGGCTATATTACGGTTGAAGGCTTACAGATAAAAAATATGGTTCAAAATCATAATTTAGCTAAATCGATTAACGATGCAGGTTGGGGACAATTTATTTCTTTTCTGACATACAAAGCGGAAGAGGCTGGTTGTTACGTGGAGAAAGTAAATCCCAATTATACCTCTAAAATGTGCAGCGTATGCGGATATATCTATAAAGATATGGACCTATCCGTTAGGGAGTGGACTTGTCCCGTATGCAATACCGAACACGACAGGGATATAAACGCATCTATAAATATACTAAATAAAACAATACGGCAGGAACTGCCGGAATATACGCTTGGGGAAACGGGCTCTATGGATGACATCGTAAGCAGTAATGCTTATGCACTAAAAAGTATCCCGTCGTCGAACCAAGAAGCCCCTCAATTTATTGAGAGGTAGTTCACAAAAATGGAAAACAAAAGAAGTGTAATTTTTATATCCGTTCCATACAGCAAAAATCCCTCAAGAGGAGAAGAACTATCTTATTATGCAGGTCTGTTTGTCCGGTCGCTGGACAAGATACCTTTTAGTCCCGTATTTAATTTTGAAAATTACTACGACAACGGCAACGAATACGACGCCGTTATTAAAGACTGCGTGGAAATGCTGAAGAGATGCGACGAGGTTCTGTTTATAGGCGATGCTGATTTGTCTAAAGGTCAGAAAATAGAACTCGAGGCGACAAGTAAAGTTGGACTGAAATTCTATTATATCAATGCGGACGATTTATTCGAACTATTTCATATATCTAATCCTTGCTTTTCGACAAAAGAATCTCAAACTAAAGAGGTATTTTTTGCGGAAGGTAATAAAAACATAAGAGAATATTGAGGAGAGCTAATTATGCCCGAAAACGAAACTATTCAGGAAGAAAACAAGTCTAATTCCGAACAGGAAAAAGAAACCTGCAAATCGGAGGAGAAAAACCTTGAAGAACCAGAACAGTCCGAAGCCGGTTACGAAGAAACGAAAGGCAAACAAAAGGCAGACGGCGAAGAAAAATCAGAGGAAGAGGCGCAGGCGGATTCTTCAAATCAAACATTAAGCTTCGCCAGACTTTATTTTCACTTTACTATGAATAATCTAAAGTTCACCAGCCCCGTAGTCTTTAATAAATGCGTAAGTATCGGAAATCTGTCTTTAGGGCTGATTAAACTTTTAAATATGCCTGTCGACGATGAAACCGTTCTTGCCTGTTATTTTTCGAATATCGGTCTTGCTTCTATTCCTCAGAATATTTATTACAGCCATTCATTATTAGACGAGACGAGCATGCAGGTAATAAAATACCATGTCAATGCTTCTTTTAATATTCTTTCAGGATTTTTTCCGAAAGCGGCGGATATCGCCCTTAACCATCACGAACTTCCTATGGGAAAAGGCTATCTTAAAAAACCGGATGGAGAAGTGAGAAAAGAAAGCTACGTTATAGGGATAGCCGAAAGGTTTTTAGGAAGCATGTCTGTTCTCAGGTCTTTATTTAAGCCTCAAAGTTCTTTTATGGATGCCGTCAATAATGCTTTAAAGGTTTATGAAGGAACGACGCACATATTTTCCGAAAAAGAACTCGGGGATATTTTTAATTATCTTTATCAGACAGACAGAGCAGTAGATGCTGTATTAGAAAACGCTTTTAACAGCGCGGAGGGTCAAAATGTCTAAAAGATATTTAATAGCGGTTATTGCCGCAATATTAATTTTATTTTCAGCAAAAGTTTACGCTTATGCCCCTAAAGCTCCGAATATTAAAGGGAATGTCCTTAACGCCGGACTTAGCGGCTATAAACAAATCAACCTTCATCGTTTAGCTAAAAAGGGTTATAAGGCGATAGTGATTAATTTCTGGGCTACGTGGTGTCCGCCATGCAGAGCGGAATTGCCTCTTTTAAACAAAGAATATGAAATTTATAAGAATAAAGGCATTCTATTTATCGGGGTAAACGTAAACGTAACGAATGCGGGAGTAAAATCGTTCGTTAAGGGTTTTAAGCTTGAATATCCGATAATACACGCAAGCTATTCTGAAATTATGGGTTATGGAGGCGTTAATTTTATTCCGCAGACATTCTTTATAAATAATCGGGGCAGGATTATATTTCACTGGCAGGGTGCGCTCAACGGAGAAATATTAAATACGGTTTTAAATAAAATTATTTCACTGGAAAAATGAGGGATATTCTATATGTCAAACTTCGCTATAAAAAATATATTACTGCCGCACAATGTCGTTATGTCTATTCTGAAAGCGGCGGATAAGTCAGGGTCGAAAATTCTAAATATATATAAAACGCAGATAGTAAATTATGTTTTGTATATAGCGGATTTCAACGATTACGTCTTGTTTGTCTCTAAAGACGGCTCGGTCATTCTCGATATTCTCAAAATTGAGTTTCAACAACTCATGGAGGAATTTACATGTCTTCGATATATTTACGAAACGGCTGAAAAAATCATCGGTATAAATGCGACAAAAGGAGGGCGGGTTCAAAAAATTATAAATTGTTTTAACGTTAATAATATCACTTTAATGGAGGATGTTTAAATTATGAAAAAGATTTTATCGTTAGTTTTTGCTTTAGTCTTAAGTTTAACATTCGCGACGGCAAGTTATGCACATGGTTACACTTACTGGACTTCGTCGTCTAAAATAGGCATAGGTCATTTTGCTTATGGAGAGACGGCCGGCGATTCGGATTCGGGGACAAATTATTCTTTAGTTCAGAGATTTAACTATCATAATAATTTATTTTTACTCTCCCTCAGAGGTTCTTTCGGTTACGTTCCCGCAACTTATACGGGAACTACTCAGGGCGGGATGCCTATAACCGGCACGGTGCATTATTCCTTAAATAACTTTTCGGCAGGCGCCGGAATAGATCCTCGTCTTATGAACGGACTTATGCAGAATGAACTGTATTTATCGCTCGGAGACATGACCCATGATTTTATAGCGGCTAATTCGTCTTTTACGGGAGGGGCGACCGGTTACGACGAAAGTTATCAAGTTAAATATTTAAGCCTCACTTATAAGAATATTTACGCTTTTAATCCCGTTTTGTCGAACGTATTTAAAGCGGAATATTTAAAAGGCTTCAGCGGCACGGCTACGACAAAAGGATTTCCAGGCGTAGATATAAACGGTTACCCCGCTCCTAATTTCGAATTTAACCTGTCCGGTGAAAATGGATATACCGTAGCGGAAGGAGCCAGATATAGGCTTAATAACAGTCTGTCTTTAGTCGGAGACGTCTATTATTCGGCGTTGTTTTTAAAAAACTCTAATATGAATTATGCCTATTACGAACCGTCCTCGATAACTCATCAATACGGTTTGCAGTTAGGCATTCACGTAGCTTTTTAACGGGGGATATATGGACAGAATATTAAAATATATCGAATACATTAATTTCGTACTCATAGGGTTATATCTGCTCGGGTTATTCATGAACAATCAGTTCCTTATGACCCTTATGGTGCCGGTCGTTCTTGCCTTGCTTCAACTGGGTATAACTCAAATCAGGACTAACGCAAAGAAAGAGAGGGAGCTTAAAGCCCTATTCGACAAAGAAAAAGAGAGATTAAAAGAGGAACTTGAATCTTAATTTTCTAAAAGCTCCGGAGGTTTTTGCGAACCTTCGGAGCGAAGGAGGCTGCCTTGTTAAAGGTTTTAAGTTTTTTAACTTTAATAATCTTTTTTTCTTATGTTAAAACCGCAAACGCAAGTTCTTATTGTTTTAACAAAGCCGGCAGAGCTTACGGGATAAATCCTAAACTTCTTTACGCCGTCGCAAAAGTCGAGAGCGATTTTAATCCGGACGCAATTAATTACGACGGAGACGGTTCTTATGATTACGGCGTAATGCAGATAAATACCGTGTGGTATCGGGTAATAAAGCCTTACTGGAACTATCTTGCTAATCCCTGTTATAACATAGAAATGGGCGCATGGATATTAAAAAGTTGTTACAAAAGATACTATAAAACCGTAAATGCTTTGGAGTGCTATAATTCAGGCAAACCACATGGGGATATGGATTATGCCAGAAAAGTTTATTTAGCTTTTAGGAGAGAGGGGGAGTAATGCGTAAGAAATTTTATTTAATTATTTTCGCTATTGTTATATTGTTTTTGCCTAATACCTCCAACGCCGCTATCATCGGCAATTTGGAAAATCTGTCGAACGCGGCTTACAGATTAGGGCAAGAGATATACCGGAAGAAGAACGATTTAAACGCCGAGCAGGCATATTCTTCCTGTAAGACGCTTACGAAAGTTTACGATACCAAACTTGCAGGTTCTAATACGAACGAAGAACAGTTTTTGTATTATATGTCTCCGGCGCAGGTAACGTATTGCTGGAGCGGCTATTTAAACAATATAGGTTCGTTTTCTAAAGTTACCTCTAAAAACAGTATCGACGCTTTAAATCGGGGAGCTTATATGCTCGGCAGGACGCTTTATAAGAACGACGGTAATTTATCGGCGAGGCGCTCTTTTTTGGAATGCAAATCAAGGGTTAAAGTTTATAACGAAAACATTGCGGAATCTAACGGCAACGAACTTGGTTTTTTAAGACTGATGAGTCCTGGAGAATTATCCTACTGCTGGTCCGGTTATTTAGACGCGGCGGGCGCGGGAAAATAAAATTTAAATTATAAAGGGGGTAATTTATGAATTTTATTAATAATACAAAAAAGATTAAGAAAATTAATTTAAATGATAGAACAGACTGGGCATCGGTTATCAGATTAACTGACGATATTAAAGAGATTTATTTAAGCGATTCGGAACGCTCAGGGCATATTTTCGGCATGAGGACCACGAGATTCGGTAAAACACGCCTTATAGAACAGGATTTACGCAAATGAAGAACGGCTATAACGTAGGAATAGCGACTGTATCGCCTACAAGAAATAAGTTTTGGGGCATTAAAAACGTATCATCTCCTTATATAACTATTGTTCCATAATTTTTTTATATTGATAAAACAAGGCTAATTTTAATAGGGAGTATTCAAAAATGTTTAAAAAATTCAATATTGATATCGTCATTAAAGCTATTAGTTTTTTTTCAATGATGTTGCTTATGCTGTTTGCAATATTGACCGTTTTTAATGGTATTAACGCGGTTTTTATCACTAAAGTGCTGATAGGTTCGCCGTCCGTTAGTAATGTCATATTCCATCAATCGTTGTTTAGATATCTTATGACTTTAGAACGTCTGACACATTCCGGCGAACATATAGCTATTCAAATAGCAATATTAAGGTTATTCGCTATGTTAATTAATGAGATTGCTCTTTTATCCGTAATTATAGGGCTATTCCTATTTAAAAAAGCGGTAACGTATTTACATTTTGAGGCTAACGCAAATTTTATAAATTTTGCCAACAAATCCGTCGTTGCAAAAAAAGATGATGAATTGAAAAATATTGCGGATAATATTAAAAGGAGTGACATAAATAATGCAGGAAAATGCAACGATTAATTATCAAAACGACGAATATATCCATACTCTTAAAAACGGCGAGAAAGGCGTAATAGTCGAACTGGAATGTTCTCTTACGGACAGAGGCAAATTTATTGGCGTGGCTAATAATTTGCTACATACAATCAAAGGTATAAGCATTCAGTTTATCGATTATGTCTCTCCGAAAAACAACGAGCAAAGATACTTTATCTCGCTTATTATGCCTGACGTTGCAGAAAAAGAGAAAGACCGTATAAAAAGCGTTGAATATTTCAAGGATATAATTAACGTTTACATTGAAGATTATTCATTTTTAGATAAAACGACTTTAGATAATTTATTAAACGATATTTTTTTATCGGGGACGTGGAACGGTATTTCTTTGCCTGATACAAAA
>DAHWHJ010000079.1:0-16329 GCA_027335745.1 bacterium
TTTAAAAATTATAAAATCTTTATTTCTTTTCTCAAGTTTGTGCATGGCTTCCTTAACATTTAAAGGCTGTCTTTCATAGTCGTCTTTTACTTCCAAATTTGCAATCTCATCATCAGCTTCTAATATGTCGGCGCCTTCCTCTACATGCTCTTTCCTTCTAATCTTCTCTTTATGTTTTTTAATCTGCGCCTCGACCTTTTCCAATAAGAGGTCTATGGCGCTGTAAATGTCGGAGGACTTTTCCTCCGCATTAACGATAAGATTTTTTGCCGTCAGTTTAATTTGGGCAACGCCGGATTCCTTATGGTCCACGCGTTCTATACTTAAAGTAACGTGCGCTTCCAAAATATTATTTAAATACTTTTCAAGTTTCAAAACTTTCGATTCGGCATATTGTTTTATCGCATCGCTTGAATCGATATGCTTAAAAGTAACTGCAATGTTCATTTGTTAGGTCTCCTTTTAGTTAATTAATCTATTAAATTTGTTTAATATATATATGATTAGACTGCTTTTTAAATCGGTTTAATATTTTTATTCCTGACGCTTGACGGCGGTATATTCATAATTTCCCTGTATTTTGCGATAGTTCTTCTGGCTATGTTTATTCCCTGTTTTTTTAATATATCGGTTATCTCGTTGTCCCTGAAAATTCTACCTGCAGAATTTTCGGAATCTATAATAGCTTTTATCCTCGTCATAACATTTTCTGAAGAAGATTCTCCGTAAGAAGCTCCGGTAAAAAAATCCTTCAGTTCGAAAACGCCGATATGCGTGCTCAAATATTTATTAGCCGTAGCTCGAGATACCGTAGATTCATGAATATTCAGCTCTTCCGCTATATCTTTTAAAATTAGGGGTCTTAAATTCCCAACCCCTTTATTAAAATAGTCCGTTTGTTTATCGACTATTTTTTGCGCTATATTTAAAATGGTTTCTTTTCTGTTATCTACGCTCTTCATAAGCCATAATGCCGACTTAAACCTTTCTTCGGCATAATTTTTCATATCGACGGATGCTTCAATTTCGCCGCTAAGAATTTTCTTGTAATAACCGTTTATTTTAATTTGAGGAATAGAATTATCATCCATAAACACGGTGTAACGCCCTTCCTGCATTCTTAAGAACAAGTCCGGAACGATATAACGGGGTTCGTCTTTGCTAAAATTAGCCGCCGGATTCGGGTTTAGTTTTCTTAAATTTTCTATAGAGCTTATAACGTCGTTTATATTTTTTCCTGTTTCTTTACATATTTTTTGATAATTTTTATTTGCTACTTCTTTTAAATATTTTTCAATTATATTTTTAAGCAGAATATCTTTATTGAAGTAATAATCCGCCTGAATTATCAAGCTCGATAATATATTTTCGGCGGCCAATCCTACCGGCTCTAACCTGTTTATTTTATTGAGCGTCTTTTCTACAAACTGCTTAACGTTATTCTGCACTCCGGCGTTGACCGCAAAATCTTCAAGATCGCGTTTCGAAACGGCAAGAAGCCCTCTTGAATCTAAATTGCCTGCAATATACCCTGCAAGCAAAATTTCCCTATCGGAAAAATCCCCGATTCTAACCTGCTCCATTAAATGTTCGTAAAGAGTTTTGCCGCTGTAAAAACTGTTTTCCAGCTTGGATTCTAAATAATTATTATCTGCTCTGCCGTAACTGTCCCCGTCTTTGGATAAATCGACAAACTGCTCGTTATAGTTCACTAAATATTGGGCGATCTCCTTAAAACCGTCTTCGGCTTCATATGTAGATACTGCTCCGGCATTAGATATTTCTTCGCTTGCAGGTTTAAAATTTTCGTTCTCGGCATCTCCTTCGCTCTTTGCATCCGCAGGTTCGGAATCCAATATAGGATTTTCCAATATTTCCTGCTTTATCATATCGGAAAGTTCCATATTGTTTAACGCCAGCATCTTAATGGCAAGCTGAAGCCGGGGGGTCATCACCAACTGCTGGGAAAGTTTAAGATTTTGCCTTAATTCCATACCGCTCATACAAAACTCCAAAAAAATAAACTAAGAAATTCTTATATTATTGAATATATTTATATAGTATTATTATATAACATTCGGCTCAGATACCCAAATTAAACTTTTCTCCGAGGAAGAATCTCTTTACGATGGAACTGGAAATAATATGGGAAGGAACGCCTTTCTCTATAATCTTTCCGTCGTTGATTATATAGGCGCTATTGCATATCCTTAATGCCTCTCTTACATTATGGTCCGTTATTAAGATTCCTATCGAGTCGTTTTTCAAGCCGGTAAGAATATCCTGCATATCTTCGACGGCTATAGGGTCTATTCCGGAAAACGGCTCATCAAGTAAAATGAACTTTGGAGAAAGTATGAGCGACCTTGCAACCTCGACTCTTCTTCTTTCCCCTCCAGATAAACTCATAACGGGAGATTTTCTGACCTTTTCAAGTCCAAACTTTTCTACTAATTCGTCGAGTCTCAGATTCTTCTCCCGAACCGGTATTTTTAACAATTCAAAAATAGCCGTAAGATTTTCTTCCGTCGTAAGCTTCCTAAAAACAGAGGTTTCCTGCGGAAGGTAACCTATGCCGAGTCTGGCTCTTTTATACATGGGCAGTCCGGTAATTTCGGCATCGTCTAAAAATATAGATCCTCCGTCCGGCTTCAACATACCCGAAATCATATTAAACGTCGTAGTTTTACCGGCGCCGTTCGGTCCCAAAAGACCGGTTATCTCGCCGGGTCTGATCTCAATCGAAACTCCGTTTACTACCGCCCTTTTCTTAAATTTCTTTATTAAATTTAATGCTTTTATCATTTATCATTTTTTATTTTTTTAATTTCTTTGATTTAACCGAAGGTTTTTGAACCGTCAAAGATTTATTGGAATAAACCACGGCATTAACTCTTTTTTTGCCGCCTATAACGGTAGATACGCCGGTTTTAAAATTAATTCTTATCTCTTTTCCGGCTATTTTATTCTTTCCCTCATATGCTACCGGATTTTCGGTTATCACCGCAATCTTTTTTTTATTATAATAAACCGCCCTTCCTCCCGTAATGTTGTTCTTTCCATTAATAATATGCACTTTTCCGGTTGCGATAAGCATTTTTATTTTATTTTTTTTTGTATATATAACATTCAGCACAGAAGAGAAAATTTTTAGCTTACCTTTTATTGCGACGACGTGTCCGGTAAATACAGCTATGTTTTTTTTATTATTTACCACTAAAGAATCGGATGTTATATCCGTTTTGGATTGAGGTTTGGCAACGCAATAGCCCTTGCTTTGAAATAAAAAAAGGGAACATAAAAAAACGATTAAAATTAAAAAGTATGAATTTATTCTCACTTAGCCACCCCGTTAGTATTATTAGATAAGAAATGAACGTTTTTCTGTAAGATAAAAAGATTTTTTTTGACATAGAAAATAAGTCCGCTTCCCGAAATAAAATAGTTTTTCCCTTTAATTTTCATATAATCGGGGGCTACAATTTTATCGTCTTTAGCAAAATAGTCGATTATGCCGGTTTTCATAGATGTTCCTTTCGCGCTTTTTATTATAACTCCCCCCGAAATTATTACATTTTTTGAGACCGAATTCAATCTTCCAGATTTTCCGGTAATAATAAATGCAGGTTTTTTATTTTTTCCATAAATATAGACTCTAACCCTATTTAATTTAATAATGTTCTTTTTTTGAGATTGGTAATTTAAACTATCGGCAAATATTTCATAAGCGAGGATGCCTTTTTTAAAAAATTTATAATCTATTTTTTTAAGACTTATATAGCCTTTCGATATTTTAAAGCCCACCAGCCCTCTGTTATTCTCCAGATAATGCAGAAGCAAAAAAAAACCCAGAACTACGAGAAAGCCCAAGCCTAATATAAAAGCCGTTTTTCTTAAAATTTTACGATTCAACGGCATAATCTATAGTTTATTTAAAAAATTTGTCATTAGACCTTTTTCCTGCAGAATTATATCGCAAATCTCCCTTACGGCGCCGCACCCTCCTGTTCTAGCGGTTACAATATCTGCGCAAACCTTGACGTATTCAGGCGCATTCGGAACGGTGGCGGAAATGGCAGCCGCTTTTAAAAGTTCCATATCGACTATATCGTCTCCCATATAAAATAAATTTTTAACGCCGATGTTATATTCTTTTAAAATCGGCTTTAAAGCATTATATTTATCTTTGCAGCCTTCGATATAAAAATCGACGCCGAGTTCTTTTGCCCTGATAGAGGCTGCGTTACTTGTCCTTGCAGAAATCATACCTATCTTAAGCCCTAATTTTTTAGCAAGTTTCATACCTGCCCCGTCATGCGCAAAAAATACCTTAGTCTCGACGCCGTTTTCGGATAGATATATTTTTCCGTCGGTTAATATGCCGTCAACGTCGAAAACCAAAATTTCTACGTCGTTAAAATTAAGTTTTTTGGATAAATTCATATTCATATTAAAATATTACTCAGATTATTCCTGCTTTTACTATATCGTGTATGTGTATAACCCCTGCCGGCCTGTTATCGTCTTCCGATTCTACGGCAAAAAGCGAAGTAATTTTTAATTCTTCCATTTTTTGAAGGGCGGATGCGGCAAGAGCATCTTTAAGGATAATTTTAGGGTTCTTTGTCATAACGTCCCTGACCGGCTTATCTATGATGTCCACGGAATAGGTCAACGCCCTTCTTAAATCGCCGTCCACTACGATGCCGCAAAGGCGCATATTTTCATCTACGACCCCCGTCAATCCCAATCTTTTAAAGTTCATTTCTATAATTGCGTCTTTTAATAAAGCCGAATCTTTTACTAAAGGAACTTCTTCCCCCTTATGCATTATATCTGCCACCTTTAAAAATTTCTTGCCGATAGAGCCGCCCGGATGAAGTTTCGCGAAATCCTCTTCTAGAAAGTTACGCTCTTTTAAAAGAGAAACCGCAAGAGCGTCTCCTATTGCAAGCTGAACGGTGGTGCTGGCGGTCGGAGCAATATTGTACGGACATGCCTCCTGAGCTACGGATACGTCGAAAAAATAATCCGACAGCATAGAAAGCTGTGATTTCTTATTACCGGAAAATCCGATAATTTTAGCGCCTATTAGCTTTATTGCCGGCAGTATAGAAACAATCTCTCTAGTGTTTCCGCTGTTAGAAAGCACTATTACGGCGTCGTTAGAAGATATTACTCCTAAATCGCCGTGGGAAGCCTCTGCCGGGTGCATAAAAAAAGAGGGGGTGCCGGTGCTTGCAAGAGTAGAGGATATTTTTCTTGCGATAATGCCCGACTTTCCCATCCCTGTTAATATTACCTTGCCTTTAATTCCGATAAGACAGTCAACCATTTTTTCAAAATTTTCGTCGAGCCTGTCGATTAACGCAGATATAGAATCGGCTTCTATTCTTAAAACATTTTCGGCTGTTTCCAATATATTATGTTTTTCCATATTTATTCTTTACTATATTTAGATATCTCCAGAATATTTTTTAAATTATCCTTAAATGAACTTAAATAAACGGAATTTGCCGAGTCGCTCAGAGCTTGAGGCGGATTAGCATGGACCTCGAAAAATAAACCGTCGGTTCCCACGGCGGCTGCGGCTCTCGCGAGGGGCATAACATACTCCCTATTTCCCGACGAAACCGAACCGGAACCTCCCGGAAGCTGAACGCTGTGGGTAGCATCGAAAACAACGAGCGCCCCCGTTTCTTTCATTGCGGGAAGCGACCTAAAATCAACCACGAGATTATTATAGCCGAAGCTGACGCCTCTTTCGGTTAAAATTATTTTATCGTTTCCTGCGGACCTAATTTTTTCCACAATAAATTTCGTGTCCCATGGAGCCAAAAACTGCCCTTTTTTAACATTGACTATCCTGCCGGTTTTCGCGGCTTCTAAGAGCATATCGGTTTGACGGCACAAAAAAGCGGGTATCTGGATAACGTCAAGAACGGCTTTAGCCTTTTCTATTTCATTTGCGTTATGCACGTCGCTTAATACCGGAATGTTATATTTTGTCTTAATACCGTCTAATATTTCTAATCCTTTATCTATGCCGGGGCCTCTGAAAGAATTAACCGAAGTCCTGTTTGCCTTATCGTAAGAAGCCTTAAATATAAGGTTAAAATTCAGCTCTTCCGAATAGTCTTTAAGGGTCGCCGCAATATTTTCCATAACCGTTATGTCCTCGATAACGCAAGGACCGGCGATAACGAAAGGATAATCTATATTAAATTTGAATTTCAATATAGATGCTAAATCTTCTTTTTTGAAACCGTTTATTTTTTCCATGCTATACTCTATGCGGCAGCGGTCTTTCTTTTTTTATATTTGACTTTATTTTTAATTTTAACTTTAGCCTGCATCGAAGTTAAACCATTTGAATATCTAACGGATGCCGCAATAAATTCTTTGAATAACGGATGAGGATACAGCGGGGAAGATTTAAATTCGGGATGGAACTGGCATCCTATATACCATGGATGGTCTTTTAACTCACAAATTTCTATAAGCTTGCCGTCCGGAGATGCGCCCGAAAAAATAAAACCGAAAGCTTTAAATTTTTCTCTGTATTTATTATTGAATTCAAACCTGTGCCTGTGCCTTTCGCTTATAGAAATATTTCCGTCGTGATTAAGCTTTACGCCGTTTTTCTTATTAGCGGAGTATTTTTTATTGTTCTTAGAATAGATTTGGTATGCCAGAGTATTTTTCAAGATCACGCAGGGATATGCGCCGAGCCTCATAGTCCCACCCATATTGCCTATGTCTTTCTGATCGTCCATAATGCTTATCACCGGATCAGGCGTAATTTCGTCGAACTCGTAAGAATTGGCTTCTTTTAGCCCCAGCACGTTTCTGGCATATTCGACCGTCATAAGCTGCATTCCGAGACAGATTCCGAAATAAGGAATCTTATTTATTCTTGCGTAATTAATAGCCTTTAGCATGCCGTTAATACCGCGGGAACCGAAACCGCCGGGAATTAAAATACCTGAGCAGCCTTCTAATTCTTTAAGTCGTTCCTTCCAATCGTCCCCTTCAAAATCTTCGGAATTAATATATTTTATGTTCACGCTGACGTTATTGGCAAGCCCCCCGTGGATAAGGCTCTCGTTAAGGCTTTTATACGACTCTTTAAGATTAACGTATTTTCCCACGACTGCTATGGTAACCAAATTTTTCATCATTTTTAACGTCTGCGATATATTAGTCCATTCGTTCAAATCCGGAGATTTTGCCCAAATGTTTAAATATTCTATTATCTTAGAATCAAGCTTTTCTTCATGCAGGGAAAGAGGAACGTCGTAGATGCTTTCTTCATCTTTAGCGGTAATAACGGCGCCTACTTCGACATTACAGAAAAGAGCTATTTTTTCTCTTATATCCTGAGGCAGAACTCTGTCTGCCCTGCATATTATAATAGAAGGTTCTATTCCTATGGCTCTGAGTTCTTTTACAGAGTGTTGCGTCGGCTTTGTTTTTAACTCGTCGGCAGTTTTTATAAACGGAACGAGGGTTAAGTGAATATAAAGAACATTATCTTTTCCTTTGTCTAATTTAAACTGTCTTATGGCTTCGAGAAAGGGGAGGCTTTCTATATCGCCTACCGTTCCGCCTATTTCTATAATAGCAACATCCTTATCTTCAGACGCTTCAATGATTCTTTTTTTTATCTCGTCGGTTATATGAGGTATTACCTGAACGGTTTTTCCGAGATAAGTCCCTTTTCTTTCGTTGTTGATAACGGCATCGTAAACCTGACCGCTTGTTAAATTATTCTTTTTTGTAAGGGAAAGTGACGTAAATCTTTCGTAATGACCGAGGTCGAGGTCGGTTTCCGCCCCGTCGTCGGTAACAAAAACCTCTCCGTGCTGAAAAGGATTCATAGTTCCCGGATCCACGTTTATATAAGGGTCAAGCTTCTGCATAGTAATGTTGAGCCCCCTTGCTTCCAGAAGCGCGCCTATAGAAGAAGCCGCTATACCTTTTCCCAGACTTGAAACAACACCGCCCGTTATAAAAATATACTTTGTTTTATTCATATTTATTTAACCCCAGAACGTCCCTCATATCATAAAATCCTTTATTTTTTCCGCTCAGCCATACGGCGGCTTTTACCGCTCCTCTCGCAAAATTATTTCTCGATACCGCCTTATGCGAAATTTCTATTATTTCTTCGTTTCCTGCAAATATTACCTTATGTTCGCCGATTATATCACCGGCTCTGACGGAGAAGATGCCTATTTCGTCCTTTTCCCTCTCCCCTACGTCTCCACACCTGCCGTAAACAGCTTTTTCGCTAAGATCTATATGCCTCTGCTTTGCGACTGATTCGGCAAGCATTTTAGCCGTTCCGCTCGGAGCATCTTTTTTCTTCTTATGATGCATTTCAATTATTTCGCAATCGTAGTTCGACCCTAAATATTTGGAAGCGTCGTAAATTATATTAAGTAAAACATTAATTCCAAGGCTCATATTCCCAGACAATACAACGGGAATATGCTTTCCGTAAGCTTCCGCCGCTTTTAAATCGTCCTCGGAAAATCCGGTAGAACCTATTACTATCGGAACATTATACAGCGCCGCTTCTTCGATATGTATTAAAGAGGCGCTTTTTGACGTAAAATCTATTATGACTTTATTTTTAATTCCGGCGGTTAAATGAAGCGCCTCTTTTAAAGTTAAAAATTTACCGGAATGGGCTTCTTTAAAAGGCGCAACGCTAACTTCATCTTGAGTATAGCTCGAATCCACCCCGCCTATAAATAATAGATTATCGTAATCGTGAAGAATGGATATTATTGCGGCGCCCATTCTGCCTTTACTGCCGCATATTATTATGCCTGTTTTTTCCATAATTATTTATTTTATAGTTTTTATTTTAATATTCCGTACTCTTTTAAGGCGGACTTTATTTTTTCGATATTTATACCCGACGCTTCGGATAAGGGCAGTCTTATTTCATTTTCTATAAATCCCATTATGTTCAGGGATTTTTTTACCGGAATCGGGTTTGTTTCTATGAACATAGCATGTATCAAAGGAAGAAGTTTAAAATTTAACTTCCTCGCGGATTTCAAGTCCCCCTTTAAAGCATAATCGGTCATAAGCGCCATATCTTTCGGCGCTACGTTGGAAACCGTTGAAATAACCCCGTGTCCGCCGACGGCTATTACCGGAAGGGTAAGCGCATCGTCTCCGGACAAAACGTAGAATTTTTCACCGGCTTTTCTTAAAATAGCCGTAACCTGATCTAAAGAGCCGCTTGCTTCCTTTATTCCGACAATATTATCAATCTCGGCAAGCCTCAGCACGGTTTCCGGGAGAATGTTAACTGCCGTCCTAGTAGGCACATTGTAAAGAATTACGGGCATAGAGCAATTTGCGGCAACGGTTTTAAAGTGCAGAAAAAGTCCTTCCTGCGTAGGCTTGTTATAATACGGAGTAATTTGCAGATGTCCGTCTATTTTAAACTTTTCTGCCGATTTCGCAAGATGTACCGCTTCGACCGTATTGTTCGAGCCGGTGCCTGCAATAACCTTAATCCTGCCTGAAGCGGTTTCAGCCGCAATCCTTATAACGTCTATATGTTCCTCGAAAGACAAAGTCGCCGATTCGCCCGTGCTTCCGCAGGCAACAATTCCGGCGGTGCCGTTTTCTATTTGAAATTCAATTAATTTTTGAAGCGCTTTTTCATCTATTTTGCCGTTTTTAAAAGGCGTAACGATAGCGGTAAACACTCCTTTAAACATATCAAGCTCCAATTAAATTTATTATAAATTATAATAAATAAGTTGATTAAAGTTACAAATTTTCCGGCATAGTTTCTTTGTCTATTAAGTCCTCGTAAGTTTCACGCTTTCTTATAATATAAAATTTGTCTTTATCGACAAGCGCTTCCGCAGACCTCGGTCTGGAGTTATAGTTCGACGACATTGAAAAACCGTACGCTCCGGCGCTGAATACCGCGAGCAAATCTCCTTCCTGAACGGAATTCATAACTCTGTCTTTTCCCAAAAAATCCGCCGATTCGCAGATCGGGCCTACGACATCGACTTTAAGCCGTGGTCCATCTCTTTTTATTACCGGAACTATTTCATGGTAGGCTTCGTATAAAGCAGGTCTTATCAAATCATTCATGCCGCCGTCCACTATAATAAAATTTTTACTGCCGGTATCTTTATTATATATTACTTTTGTAATAAATATTCCGCTGTTTCCGACGATAAGCCTTCCCGGCTCAAAAATTATCAGTCCTTCATAACCCTTCAATATTTTCTTAATCGAATTCATATAAGTCGAAGGGTGAGGCGGCATTTCATTTTCATAAGTGATGCCCAGCCCGCCCCCTAAATCTAAATATTTTATATCAAAACCTTTTGATATAATTTTATCCAAGAGTTCTTTTATTATTTCTACCGCATCGTTAAAAGGCGCTATTTCGGTTAACTGAGAGCCTATATGACAGTCCAGCCCTACAATGTCGATGTTGGGCAGTTCCCTCGCAGTTTCATAAGCCGAAATGGCGTGTTTTATATTAATTCCGAATTTATTTTTCTTAAGCCCCGTAGAAATATAAGGATGCGTTTTAGGATCGACGTTGGGATTTATCCTGAAAGATATTCTTGCTTTTGTATTAAGCCTGCCTGCAACTTTATCTATAAGAAAAACCTCCGGCAGGGATTCTACGTTAAACATAAGAATGTCCGATTTAACGGCAAACTCTATTTCGCTTTCAGTTTTTCCGACGCCGGAATAGACGACTTTTTTAGTATCTACGCCTGCTTTAAGCGCCCTGTAAAGTTCTCCGCCGGAAACTATATCCGCCCCCCATCCCATTTTAAATAAAAAATTAAGCACGGCGATATTAGAATTTGCTTTTACGCTGTAGCAGACTAAAGAATTCAAGACTTTAGAACTTTCGTTAAAAACGTTAAAATGCCTTCTTAGGGTAGCAAGCGAATACAGATAAAAAGGCGTGCCTATTTTGGATGCAATTTCTTTAACCGGAACGTCTTCGCAATAAAGCTCGTTTTCTTTAAAAATAAAATCGTTCATAACTTATAATTTCCTTTCTATTATATAATTTGATAGATCTATTAAACTCGTCTTATATTCGGAATCGGGAAATATACTTAAGCTTTCCTTCGCTTTTTCTACGGCTTCTTTTGCCTTTAAAACGGTATATTCTATGGACCCGTAATTATTAACGAGATCAAGAACGGTCTTGAGATCTTTAGCCGTAAGTTTTTTCTTATAAATTATTTTAGAAATAATATCTTTTTCTTTTTTATCCGCCCTTTCTATTGTATGTATAAGCGGAAGGGTGAGTTTGCCTTCTTTTAAATCGTTGCCTATAAACTTACCGAATTCCTTGTCCGAAATATAATCTAAAGCATCGTCCATAAGCTGAAACGCAATTCCTATATTTAAACCGTAATCGTAAAGATTTTTTATGCAATTTCCGTTTTTGCCGGCTATCACGGCTCCTGCCCGTGATGCGCAGGCAAAAAGAACCGCGGTTTTCTTTATAATTATATCGAGATAGTCTTCTTCGGTCGTCTTGACGTCGGCGGTTTTTACGAGTTCTTTAACTTCTCCCTCCGCCATTAGAGTCGTAGCATCGGAATATACCTTTATAATTTCGGAATCGTTAAGAGCCGATAAAATTTTAAAGGATTTGGCGAATAAATAATCTCCAACAAGGACGGAAGCTTCGCTTCCAAAAACTATATTAGCCGACGACTTGCCTCTTCTTAACGGAGCATTGTCCACCACATCGTCGTGAAGCAGAGTCGCCGTATGGATAAATTCTATAACGACGGCTAACGGTATATGACTGTCGCCGTTGTATCCGCAAATTTTTGCGGATACAATAAGAAGTATGGGGCGTATCCTTTTTCCGCCGCTTGAAATCACATATTTAGCGACTTTGTGGATTAACGGGGTTTCCGTTATAAGGTGTGATTCAAACTGCTCTTCCACTTTCTTAAGCTCATCTTCTATGTACCCGAATGAAATATTTCGCAAATTTTAATCTCTGTTTAAAGTTTATTAATTTATTAATTATGCCTGTCATTTATTTTATTTTAGTTAGACTAAATATTCAATAATTTTTTTTAGTTTTGAAACCGGATGAAGGTTTATACCGGAAATGCCTTTCAAGCCTTTAACGTCGTTATAGTTTGACTGCGGAAGCAAAATATCGCCGAAACCCATATTGGCGGCTTCTCTTATTCTTGCGGCAGGGTTGGCTACGCCCCTTATTTCGCCGGTCAACCCGACTTCTCCAAATGCCGTAAAATTTGAGGGTAAAGGCTTGTCCATATAGCTCGAAGTTATCGAAAGAGCGACGGGCAAATCTACCGCAGGTTCTTGTATGCTTATCCCCCCGAATATTTTAACATAAATCTCCTTCGATGAGAGTTTTATTCCTTCTTTTTTTTCTAAAACGGCGGAAATAATAGAAACTCTGCCGCCGTCTATTCCTAAGCATACCCTTTTAGGAACCGGCATATAAGACGGAACGACGAGAGCCTGAACTTCTACGAGCATAGCCCTGGTTCCCTCAAGACAGGGAGTAACTACCGAACCCGGCGAACCTTCCTGCCGCTCCGAAGTAAAATATGCCGAAGGATTTTTTACGCCTTTTAACCCGCTTTCGGACATTTCATAAATACCGGCTTCATCTGTGGAACCGAACCTGTTTTTATAGCATCTTAAAATCCGGTACGAATCTTTTTTGCTTGAATCGAAATATAAAACCGTATCTACTATATGCTCTAATGTTTTTGGACCGGCAAGACCGCCTTCTTTGTTAACATGGCATACAAGAAACACTCCGCAGTTTTTCTTGAGACATAATGAAGTTATCTCATACACCGTTTCTCTTAGCCCGTTAATACTGCCGTATGCCGAATCGGCTTGCGGGACAGTTATCCTTTGAATGGAATCTATTATTATGAAGCCGTAATCTCCGGTTTCTATGGAATACAAAACCTCGCTTATATCGTTCAAAGCCTGAAAAAACAATGTCTTAGACTCCATTTTGAGCCTTTTTGCCCTTAAAATAATCTGATTTAAAGATTCTTCCGCAGAAATATAAAGAATTTTGAGACCGGCGCGCGAAAGTCTTTCCGCAACCTGAAGCATAAGGGTCGATTTTCCTATTCCCGGCTCTCCGCCGATAAGGACGCTCTGTCCGGCAACAAGTCCCGACCCGACGGATACGTCAAACTCTTTAATGCCTGTTGCAATTCTGTTAAGCTGATCCGTATTTTGGACGTCCAACGTCGTAACCGGAGGGATAGAGGGCGCTTTCTTTTTAAATTTTACTACTTTAACGGATTCCGAAGCCGATATAATCTCTTCCATAGTATTATAACTATGGCATTCGGGGCATCTTCCAACCCATTTTAAAGAAGCGGCGCCGCAATTTATACATTTATACATTTATATTTTCTGTTTTGTTTATAAAATCGAGTATATACCGGTTTTCTTCGTCAAACGCAGTTTCGAGAAACCAAGAAACTTCCTTTTCGCTGTTTTTCGCGTCTATCGTAATACCCTCATTTTTAACGACTATGACGTTGGCGTCGAATCTTTTTCTTGAATTTTTTATATACTCTTCGTCAGCCGCAAAAACAGCCCTTACGTTTTTAAATTTATTGAGCAGAACGGTAATAGCTCCGCAATCTTCGGTTAGCAAAGCTATGCCGAATTCCAGTTTGCCTTCTTCTATAGCCTTTCCTAATTTTAAAGCCATTTTAAATATGTCTTTCGGCTGGTCTAACCTCGACGGTCCAATATCGTATAAACTTGTCCACTTAGTATCTAGATATATCCCGACCTTTTCCTTAAAGAAAAAACTTTCCTTGTCGGAAAATATTCCTACTTTTAACGCCTTTTTTTCGGTTTTAAGCGAAGTATTTACCCAGTCTTTAAGCTGCATAGTTATTTTACTATTATATACCGTTAACGGAAATAAGGCAATCCGTCACTCATAATACTCGTCGAACGACGGCCATAGTCGTTTTATATTTTTATCTATGCCGTGACCGTCTTTCATTAAAGGATATAATTCCGCCCTTTTTTCTGAAGCTTTCAATAATGAATTTTTAAAAATAGATTCCAACTCTTCTTTGTAATCTTCAAGCAAATTTTTTGAAGTTTTAACGCTTTCGGCCGTATAATCTCCGGCTAAACCTCCCGATATTACGGCGCTTAAAATGCCGGCGCCGGTAATCGGATGCGTTAAGCCCGCCGCATCGCCGCATAAAGCGATGTTGTCTGCGGTTATGCCGTTTAAACCGGAAACGGGAACAATGCCTGATGTTTTTTCTTCTATTTTTAACCCGATAAGCCCTGCACTCCTTATTTCTTCTATAAACTTGTTTAAAGATAAAGAAAGCGGCGCATCCGATGCCGGTTTTTCTATGCCTATCCCGACGTTCGCAAGTTTACCCTTAGGAAAAACCCATCCGTAACCGTAAGGTATATAAGGTCTGAAATAACAGATTACAGAATCAAGCTCTTTTAAGAGGTCTGCTTTTATTTGCGTTGCATAAATATAAGCGCCGTTTTTGGGACAATCGAATCCGTTTTTAGGCCCGGCTGCGACTATTAAATAATCGTAATAAATTTCATACAATATTTTTTCTTTCACGCTTAAAACATCGATGCTGTTTTTTTGCCTGTTAATTTTATATACTCTCGTTGCCGTCAACAATTCTGAACCGTATTTAACGGCTTCTCCCGCGAGATGCAGGTCAAAAACAGCTCTATTCAAGATATAACCTTTTCCGTCGAACCTGTATAAATTTCCACCGGCATCGATGTCCATAAATTTAATTTTTTGATTTATAGCGGAGGGAATATTGTTTAAATCGACATACGCATTAATATTTAATCCGACAAATTCGGCGCATTGAACCGGAATCCCTACAACGGCTCTTTTATCTATTAAAATATTAGGTATTCCTTTTTTAGACAAGCATATCGCCGCAGATGAACCGGCTGGACCGGCTCCTATAACGACAACTTTGGTTTTCATAGAGATTTTATTTTGCGCCTAATATCCGATATATCAATACTCTGTTGTTGTTCGTATCGGCTACCGCAAGATACTTTCCGTTTAAAGAAATAGATATATTCGATTCATGATTGAAATTATCCCTGCCTACGCCGGGCGTGCCAAAATTATAAGCTTTTAAGACGTTATAACCGTTATCGAGTTTAAATACCGTTAAAATACTTCTGCCGTAGTTTGCCACGTAAAGATAACCGTTTTTATAAACAATGCCTACAGGATGATACAGCTGATAGCCGGATTCTCCCGGCGTGCCGATAGACCCGATATAATCGAACTGTCTGTTGAAAACAAGTATCTTAGACAGATTGTAGTCTGAAATATAAATATATTTTTTAGAAAAAGCGATACTAACGGGTTTTTTAAACTTAACCGGCGAACCTGCCTGCGGCGCAGGATGGGCGGAAGTATTATTAGCGGCTGACGAACCTGCGGCGGCACCGTTCTTAGCATTATTACCGGCACTGCCGCCGGAATTCTTGGGAGAACCGCCGTTGGGACTTTTAGGAGTGACGGAACTAACGGTTCCGGCGCCGCCCTGAATGGACGAATTCCCTTTTCTTTCGTAAAATTGTCCGTTTTTTAAATATATCATTATATCCTCGGAACCGGAATTAACCACATAAATTTTATCGTTCGCAAAACCTATGGATGTGGGTTGAATCAACATCCTTTTAGAATTTTTTGACATCCCGAATTCGGAAACGAAATTTCCGTCCGGTTTAAAAACCTGTATTCTTGAGTTGCCCGAATCCACTATATAAATTTCGCCCGATTTTTTGGAAACCGAGGCAAACAGGGGTATCATAAATTCGCCGGTAGCTTTGCCTTCGATGCCCCACTGTCTTATATAGCCGCCTTTAATATTGAGTTTTATAATTCTGGAGTTTCCGGAATCTACGACATAAATGTTATTTCTTCTACCGAAAGCGACGCCGGCCGGACCCTTAAGTTTATCGTTTGAACCTATAACTCTTACTAATTTTAACGAGAAAGGAGTTTTTTTAAAATAAAGATGAAATCTTTTTTGAAAAAGAAGAATCGCGAGTATTATTATAATAATTATACTTAACAAAAAAAACGCTTTATTCAGTTTTTCCTTTTTAATGGGTAAAGCCATATTTACGTCCTCCGGATATATTTTATTTTAACATTATAATTTTAACGATTATATAATTAGAATAAGCAGATTTTATATCGTAATATCCGACGCTTTTTATACAAAAAACATAATAGCCGTTTTTTAA
>DAHWHJ010000082.1:0-9061 GCA_027335745.1 bacterium
AGCTTCTAAATACGGCGTGCCGCTTCAAACTATCGAAAGATACAACGGGCTTAATAATTATTCTATGCTTAAAGTAGGCGAAAGAATTACTATTCCGGGGCGGGGCGTCTCCGGCGTATCTAAATCTAATGCCCTTAAAAATTATAGCAATGCCGGCCTAACTTATATTATTGTAAAACCGGGTATGACTTTATGGGGTATATCTCAAAAGTTTAACGTATCGCTGAACGTTATTAAAGAAATAAATCATATCGGCGGAAACGATATTCATTCAGGAGAAAAAATATTTTTAAAGGGCGGACGGGCAAATGTTAGATATTCTTATATTAACAATAATCGGTCCCGAACAAAAAAATCCGGATTAACATATTATAGGGTGAAATTCGGCGATTCTCTTTATGCTATTTCATCGAAATTTCATGACGACGTTAAAAACATAATGGCGGCGAATAATATAAAAAACCCAAATTCTATATATCCGGGCGAAGTTCTGAAGATAGCAAGATAAAAATGATATCTTTTGATGAAGCATACGATTTAATTAATTCTTCCTATATATACTTAAAACCCGAAAATATATCTCTATTAAACGCACTTGACAGGGTTTCTTACAGCGATGTCGTATCCAAAGTGAATTATCCGGCTGAAGACAATTCGGCAATGGACGGATACGCCGTAAATTCAAACGCCGCCTCAAAAATAAATACCGAAGCATTAAAATTAAAAATAGATAAAAAAGTTATATATGCCGGCGGCGGTTTAAAAGCTGCCGCAAAACAAGATTCCGCCGTGCGTATAATGACCGGAGGGTATCTTCCCAGAATGTTTGATGCAGTGATACCCATTGAAGATGCCGCCGTTGAAAATAACCGCCTAATCATAAATTCCGTCATAAAACCGAATAAAAACGTCAGAAAAAAAGGAGAGGATATAAAAAAAGGAGATATAATCTTGAATAAAGGCACAAGATTGACTCCGGAAAATATATCATTGCTTGCATCCTGCAATATTAAAAAAATAAAGGTCTATGAAAAAATATCTGCATCCGTAATATCTACCGGCAATGAAATATTAAATTTTAATCAAAATCTTAGATACGGTAAAATATATAATTCCAACGGGATTCTTGCAGGAAATTTTTTATTGCAAAACGGGTGCGGCGTTACAAATAACGTCATATGTAAAGACAATCTAAAAGAAATTGAAGATGCTTTATCGTTGGCGGTGAAAACAAGTAAGATAATCATAACTTCTGCAGGGGCATCTTTCGGGGATAAAGACTTTACGGAAAAGGCTCTCGAATCCGTCGGGTTTAAAATTAAATTCAGGCAGACAGCCATAAAACCTGCTAAACCTTTCTCGTTTGGGTTGATTAATAATAAAATACCCGTATTTATGCTTCCCGGAAATCCTCTTGCATTTTATACATGTTTAGCGATATTCGTGAAACCTTTTATTAACCTGCATATTAAAATAAACAGCAGAATGCAAGTAATTAAATCAAGATCTTCATTCGAATATACTAAAAATAACAAAAGAAGAGAGTTTATCCCTGCGCATACTTTTTATAAAGACGGCGTTGTATTTTCGGAAATCTATAAAAAATCTGGATCGGCGATGATTAGCTCCCTCGGCTATATGAATTCGATAATATCCATTTCCGAAAATGCTTCCGGCGTTCTTAAAAACGAACTGATTGATACCTACTTAATATAAGATGGAAAAACACAAAATCTTAATCGTCGACGACGAGCAAAGTTTAATTTACGTCTTAAAAAAACTCCTTGAAGATGAATTTATTATCGATACCGCATCCGACGGCGAAGAAGCGGTTTCATATATCAAACAAAATGAATATTTTGCAATATTTTTAGATATAAGAATTCCAAAAATAAACGGTATGGAAGTGTTGTCTTATACTAGAAAATTAAGCAACAAACCCAACGTGATAATTATGACTGCCCAAAACACTATGGTGAACGCGATAGACGCCATGAAACAGGGCGCATACGATTATATAACGAAACCTTTTGAATTAGACGAAATTCTCGGTATAATCGAAAAAATAAAAAAAAGCGAGAATTTAGTAAATAAAAAATTAGAAAAATCGGAAGATTTTATAGATACCCTGCTGGTAGGCAAATCAAAAACTATGCAGGAAGTTTTTAAGACTATCGGTAAGTTATCCCATAATAACATTACCGTATTAATCTTAGGGGAATCAGGCACCGGCAAGGAGCTTGTCGCAAGAGCCATACATTTAAACAGCGTGAGAAGCGACAAACCGTTTATTGTCGTAAATACTCCGTCTATTCCTTCGGAACTGCTTGAATCCGAATTGTTCGGTCACGAAAAAGGTTCATATACCGGCGCAAACGAAAAAAAAGACGGTAAATTTATAGCCGCAAACGGAGGAACTATCTTTTTAGACGAAATCGGGGATATGCCCTTAAGCCTTCAAGCAAAGCTTTTGCGCGTAATACAGGAAAAAGAGGTAGAATCCGTAGGTTCTAATAAGCCGGTTAAAATAGATGTCAGGATTATTGCCGCTACTAATAAAAATCTTAAAATGATGATTAATAATGCAAAATTTAGGGAAGATTTATACTACCGCTTGAATGTCATAGAAATTACACTTCCGCCTTTAAGAGAACGAAGAACGGATATACCTATTTTAACAGACTTTTTTATAAAAAAGTTTTCTAAAGAACTTAACATCCCCGAAAAACAGTTGAGCAAAGACGCTCTTTTATTTCTTCAATCATATAATTTCCCCGGAAATATCAGAGAACTTGAAAACGCCGTCAGAAGATGCATAGTTATGTCTCCTTCTTCTATATTAAATTCCGACGACTTCAGGGAAATATTAAACAATGACGAAAAAAATTTAAACATCAATGAAATCTCAAGAGACCAAAAACCGGAAATCGACCCTTTTGAAGAAATTATAAGACGCAGGATAAAAAATTATGCGGAAAAAATCAAAAATGCCGAAATTAACGACGTTTATAAATCTATAATGGGTTTAACCGAAAAGATAGTAATTGAAGAGATACTTAATTTATATAATTTTAATCAGTTAAAAGTTTCTAAACTTCTGGGAATTAACAGGAATACGTTGCGGAAAAAAATCAACGAATATAAAATCGATTTAAAAAAAACGACGGGCGGTTAATTTTTTATGTATATTCCGGAAGAAGATTTTACGCTTTCGGATAAAATATCGAATAATAATTCTATATCAAATACGGCTTGAAATTTTTCTCTTTCTTCTTCCAATAAATGCTCGCTTTTCGAAAGTCTATCTATTTCTTTGCGAATAGAGTCCAATTCGGCTTCGACATCCGGAATCTCATCCGCGGATACTTCTTCCAGCCTGCGCATGCCGATAATCATTAAATTTTTCAACGAAGAGCGGTTAAAAATTTCATTTTCCAACTGCGTCCTTTTTTGTATAAATTCTTTATAATAATCCAGATCTTTTCCGATAATACCGGCAATTGCTTTAATTTCTTCTTTTAATTTTTTGACTTTTTTTACGTCAAGATAATTCCCCTGCTTAAATTCGTTAAAAAAAACTACCGGAGCGTCGTCTTCCGCTAAATTCATTTTTTTGAGATGTTCCTTAAAAAGCGATAAATATTCTTCTCTGCCAATATTTACGACTTTAAGCACTTCGCCTTTTTTGTTTTTTATCTGAACGTATATATCCATAATATGAAAAGATAACGACACGTTATAATTATAAATCGTAACATTATTTAAACCGTATTAATGTGACTTTTATCATTTTTATCATTTATCGCATCAATTTTCGAAAGGATTTATATGCACCATAACATCGTTTATATAAATATTTGACGACATAAGACTGCTCTTTACGTTTTCCGCAATATCGTGGGACATTTTAACGGTCATATTTTGATTAATTTCTATTTCGACGTCTATATAAAAATAGGGACCGGATTTCCTGACTTTTATATCCGTAATTTTTTCGACCCCTTTAACGGAAATAATTATATTTTTTATTTTATCGACGACAAAGCTTGGAGGGCTTTCGTCCATAAGGTTGCCGATAGATTCCCTAATAAGTTTTAAAGCCAGTCGGAATATAAAAAAGCTTACGATTATTCCAGCTATAGGATCCATATAGTAATATCCTTCTCTAGCAAAAAGAATTCCTATTACTACAGCCAAGGATACGGCAACATCGCTTCTGTGGTCATAGGCGGTCGCAATCAGTCCCGTCGATTTTAAAAGCCTGCCCCATCTTAAAGTCCATTTATACAGGACTTCTTTGATTACTATAGTTGCAAGAGCGACTATCAAGGTATCTATAGCCGGTTTTTCAAATTTATGAAAATAAATCTTATAGGCGGAAACGCCTATTATTGAAAACCCAAAAAGTATCAATATCAACGACACGATAAAGGTCGCAATCATTTCGGCTTTTGCATGCCCGTAGGGATGTTCTTTGTCCTGCGGCTTGTTGGATATTTTGAAAGATATATAAACGACAAAACCCGCAAATATATCGGAGAGAGAATTGAAGCCGTCGGCTACAAGGGCTTCGGAATGTCCGGCAATCCCCACATAAAACTTGCCAATCGTCAGTATTAAATTTACGAAAATACCTACGTAAGAAATAAATTTTAATTTGTTGAAGATATTTTCGCGGCTAATATTTAAAGGTTTCAAATTTATAGCGGCATTATAATTAAAGAATTAATTAGATATGTAAATGGTTAAAACTGTTGATATTTCGGATTATCGCCGTTTAAAGCTATTTCTAAAGCGGCCGGATATATTTTATGCTCCGCTTTATGTATTTTTGCTTCTAATGTTTCCATCGTGTCGGAATCTTCAATTTTAACGATTTCCTGACATATAATAGGGCCGGCATCTACTTCATGGGTAACGTAATGCACGGTAACTCCGGTATATTTTACTCCGTATTCGAATGCGTTTTTTATCGCATCTTTGCCTTTAAATGCAGGAAGCAGCGAGGGGTGAATATTTATTATTTTAAAAGGAAATCTTGAAACGAACTCTTTTGAGAGTATTTTCATAAAACCGGCAAGAATTATATATTTAATTTTATAATTTCTGATAATGCTTTCCAACCCATCCTCGAAAGATTTCCTTTCGGAAAGGGAAGCAAAAGGTATAGTGAAAAGCGGGATATCAGGTGCGGTTTGTTTAACCTTATCTATAACAGGCGCGCCTTCTACATTTGAAACTACCGCCGATATATTTATTAAGCTTGAGCCGGTATTACCCCTGTAAAATCTATTGATTAAATTCAAAGCGTTAGAGCCGTTGCCGGAAGCTAAAATAATACAATTTTTTTGCATTTTTTATATTTAAATTAGGTTGACCGCAGGTTCTCCCGAAAAGGTTTTAGAACGCGTTATTTTACCTATATTATATGAGGTAAAATGTTTTGAATGTAAATATTCCGTATCGTTTATAAGCGAAATAACTTCGCGGGCATTAGCGTCTTCAACCACTAAAATCAGACCGATACCTGCATTAAAGACCTTATAAAATTCAGCTTCGTCTAATCCTCCTTTATCTTTAAGAAGATAAAAAAGTTCCGGCAAATCCCAAGAATGTTTATCTATTTCTGCAGAAGTATCTGCCGGAAGTATCCTTACCAAATTTTCCGGAATTCCTCCGCCGGTTATATGAGCAATTCCTTTAATTTTAAATTTTTCTTTAAGCGTTTGTACGAGTTCCGAATAAATAACGGTAGGTTCTAAAAGAGCGTCTTTAACGGTTCTTCCGTCTCTAAGCAAAGGTTCGTTTATATCTAAACCCATCATTTCAAAAACAATCTTTCTGGCAAGAGAATAGCCGTTGGAATGAAGACCGCTGGAAGCAATACCTATTATATTATCCCCTTCTTTAATGTCCTTCCCGTCGATAATTTCATCTTTTTCGACTATTCCCACCGCAAAACCGGCTAAATCATATTCGTCCGACCCGTAAAAAGACGGCATCTCCGCCATTTCTCCGCCGAGAAGAGAACACTTTGCTTCTTTGCATCCATTAGCTATTCCTGAAACTATTTCTTTAATAATATCGGGGTTTAAATTTGAAGTAGATATATAATCTAAGAAAAAAAGCGGCTTGGCTCCCAGACATGCAATATCGTTTATACTCATAGCTACTAAGTCTATGCCTATCGTATTATGCTTGTTCGCGGCAAAAGCGACTTTCAGTTTGGTTCCCACCCCGTCCGTCCCCGAAACTAAAACCGGATTTTTATAATTAAGTTCCCCTATGGAAAACAGAGAGCCGAACAAACCGAAATTATCTATCGCCCCTTTAGTATAAGTGCTTTTCACTATCGAAGCAATATCCGAAACCGCTTTTTTTCCGGCTTCTATATTTACGCCCGCTTTTTTATAATTCATAGTCGTTTGATTTTATAATTTTTTTAAAATTTTGTAAATTGAAAAATAAATTTTTTACGATATAATTAAATTAAATATATCATTCTATTATATAACATAAGGAGGTTAAATTATGAAAAAGATTGTTAAGTTTGACCCTTTTTATCCGATAAGGAGTGAAATTGAAAAAAATTTCTTCGACTTTTTTAATCCCGTAGCAAGAAATACCGCAGGCTATATTGAACCTGCCGTCGACGTAGTAGAGCAGGATGAAAACATCATGGTTAAAGCTCAAGTGCCGGGGATACCGAAAGAAAATATCATAATCGAGGTCAACGGAGACCAGCTTACGATAAAGGGTGAACACAGACAGGAAAAAGAAGAAAAAAAAGAAAATTTTTACCGTCAGGAAATCCAATACGGGTCTTTTTACAGAATTATAGATCTACCGTCAGAAGTCGAAAAAAACAATGCCGAAGCATTGCTTAAAGACGGCGTACTTGAGGTTACCCTTAAAAAAAGCAAAGCCGCCGCGCCTAAAAAAATAGAGATTAAATAAACTGCCTGTATTTAAATTAAAGCAGATCATCGGTAAAAATTTCGGGAGAAAATTCAGATATTTTATCTGGAGATTCTCCCGTTCCAATAAATCTTACCGGTAGATTCAACTTATGTATTATATCTATGATTATCCCGCCCTTAGCAGAACCGTCCAATTTAGTAATTATAACTCCCGTAATATCCATGATAGCTTTAAACTGTTCCACCTGAACCAAAGAGTTCTGCCCTAAACCTGCATCTATTACTATTAAAATTTCGTCCGGCTCGCTGCCGTACGATTTCGATATTACTCTTTTTATCTTAGACAGTTCTTCCATAAGGTGTTTTTTATTATGAAGCCTGCCTGCCGTGTCTATGAGCAGCAGATTATAATCCTTTTCCTTAAATCGTTGAACTGCATCGTGCGCTACGGATGCCGGATCTTGATTTTCTTTCCCGGATACAACTTCTATGCCCGTCTTACGACCCCAGACCTCAATCTGCTCTTTCCCAGCCGCCCTGAATGTATCGCATGCCGCTATAATAACCTTTTTGCCCCTATCCGCATAATATTTGCCGAGCTTCCCTACGGTCGTAGTCTTTCCAACCCCGTTTACGCCTACTATAATAAAAATATTTTTTTTGCCGTCGGCTTTAATTTCCGGAAAGTAGACGGATATTTTAGAACTTACTTCTTCTTTTAAGGCTTTTTTTATAATGTCCGGCGTCAGATCCTTAATTTTCAGGACTCTTTTTTTAACGCCTTCTATTATCTCAGATGCCGTTTGATATGAAATATCCGATAGAATTAATGCTTCCTCTATTTTATCGATGTCGCGGCTCTCGATTTTACCCGAGCTAAAAATAGAATTAATTTTGCCGGATAATTCCTGTTTTGTTTTTTTAAGACTTTCCGATAAATTTTTAAACTTTTCAAATATTTTCATTAATCTATTTCCTCCGCCATTTTTATTTTTTAATTCATCGAAACCGATACGATGCCGGAAATACCGGGGTGTTTGGAAGTTACCCCAAAAATATTTTTTCCTATTTCCATAGTTTTCTTATTATGCGTTATTAAAATTATCTGCGAATAATTCGATATTTCCTCTATCAACTTATTATATCTGGCGTTGTTTGCATAATCTAAGGGTGCATCAACCTCGTCTATTACGCAAAAAGGAGTCTTCTTTACTAAAAAAATAGAAAATAAAAGACTCACAGCCACCAGGACTCTTTCACCCTGCGACAGAATATTTATTCCCGAAAATTTTTTTCCCGGTATCTGAGCATTTATTTCCATACCCTGCAAATTTGCATCCGATTGTTCTTCACTTTCATCCGTTTCCTCAAGATTTCGCGAAGCTACATTCAAGATATCGGCGTTTCCTCCGCCGAATAAAAATATAAACAACTCTTTAAATTTTTGCCTTATACTGCTAAGACTGGAATTAAATTTCTCTTTTGATACCGCATCTAATTGTTTTATAACGCTTCGCAGGGTTTCGATAGAATTTTCAAGGTCTTTTTTTTGTTTACCTAAAAACTCGAGCCTGTCCAATGCATCTCCATACTCCTTCGCGGCATTCATATTAATATCTCCGAGTTCTTTTATTTTCAAGTTAAGTTCTTCTACTCTTTTTCTAATGCCGTCATTATCAATGTCGGCAATACTATCCATAAAATCTTTATCCTCTTGCGTGTATTCTATGGACAGACCGTTTAAATCCCTGCTTGAATTAAGTTCTGCAAGTTTTTCGTTATTAATATCTATATAGGTCTGCACCGCATCTTTTTTCTTATCCATATTAAGCTTTTGCCTGTTTGCATTTTCTAGATCTTTTTCCGTGTCATTAATGCTTTCTTTCAGTCTTTCTAATTTAATTTCCGTGTCATTAATAATGACGTCTGCCAGTTTTAAAGATTCATTAATAGTTTCTATATTTTTTTGCTTCGCCGATAAGTCTTTGACGGTATTATCTAAATCTAACGCTGTTTTCTCTTTCTGTTCTATCAAAGATTTTATCCTTTTATCATAATTTAAAATATTGGATTCTAAATCTCTGATTTGTTTTCTAATAAAATTAATATTCTGTTCGGCAGAATTAATTTCTATTTTTAAC
>DAHWHJ010000102.1:0-8590 GCA_027335745.1 bacterium
AGCATGAAAAAGGGGGACAGATTTTAAATCTGTCCCCCTTTCCGACGATGATTAATTTTAATATAATAATAATCGAATCCGCTGTGTATATTATTATGAGTATATTTATCGGTTTCCTTTTACGCCATGAAGATCTCAAACGGATTAAAAGATTAATTTTGTTTTTTTATTTAGTTATAGGCATAGCGGTATATTCTGTTTTATATTTTACAATACTTTCAGCCGTAATACTGTCCGTCGCCTTGTTTATTTTAAAATTTTATGAATATTAACTTATGCAAAATTAAAGTTAATATTTTAAAACATGAGCGAATAGCTTAGCATTATTCCCTGAGACGGGCTTTCGTTTGTAAAACCTTTTATATAAGTGACGCCTATCGTATTGTTTTTTACCACCGTATAAATTGCGGATAGATTTCCGGTCACGGTATCGTGCGTTCCCGAGATAATTGCCTGAGACCATGCTCCCGATACGGCAATAGACAAGTTATTCGTGATTAATTTGCCTGCGCCGGCGTATGCCGAAAATGGGTTTGTAAGGCTCGTAATGCCCGAGGGCTTGCCTAAAACGGTATAACCGCCGTTTACAAAATAAAAATAAGATTTTATCAACTGCGTAACACCCAATTGAAAACCGTAATTTGCTTTTCCAGTCCCCAAACCGTTAGATTCGCTGGCTGTGGGCAGGTCAACAAAAACTGTTGCCGTTAAAGTTGGAAGAGAAGGCTTTATTGCCTGATTTGTAATATTATAATTTCCCGTCAGAACTATATCTCCTAAACCGCTTTCGGTGGTAGAAGTAGATGCGCCGGTTTTTTGAACGGGTATATTGTTGATTAACACCGTCGATGTTTGCTTATGAACCTGCATATACGGTATGGTAGCTTGAAAATTAAAAGTTTTATTCGGGTAATAATTTATATTAAGAGGGATATAAACTAAGGATGTGGTATAATTGGTGCCGTATTTACCCCATGTTTCGTTATAGCCTGTTCCTACCTGCAAACTTGAAGCGCCAAAAGATTCAGATATATTTACATTTATGGAAATTATTAAAAAAACAAGAACAAGAAAACCGGCATAAAAACCCTTCATTTTTCTTACCATTATCAAATATCCTCCATATTTTATTTTACAAAAAAAATGCAAGCCGTTTTGTACTTGGCTTGCATTTATATAAAATTTATTCGATTAATTACCTGCCCATCATCTGCTGCTGCATATTATTGGTTTGTTGAATCTGCCGCTGCGTATTGGTCATTTGCTGCATCTGCTGCTGTACATTATTCATTTGCTGCATCTGCCGCTGGGTATTGTTTACCTGATTTATCTGTCTTTGCGTATTGTTTACCTGATTTATCTGGTTTTGCAAAGTATGTGTTTTATAAACATTGCCATTTTCGTTAGTCATATAATTTTCTAATTTTAAATTATGGGTCGCGGCAGGGGTGTTGACGGCAAGATACAGGGTGTGGCTGACTGTAACGCCGGTTGCGGTTCTGTAAACCTCGTTTACCACCTTCAGGTTGCATACTTTGTTCATTTCCTCGGTGACATTTTTGACATTTACATCATTGCCGTTAAGTTGATAAACGGCGTTATTATTTTCGGTATATACATTTATTAAATGCTTTACAGCCGTTTTATTAAGCGCGTTATCGGCAATTAATTTCAAAAAAACGGCAACGCCGAACCCGCCTTTTTTCATGTAAGGTTTTAACCCTGTATTGTTAACCCCGATGCTGTTTTCCACATCCGCAACGGCTTTTTCGTTATTGCCTACTTTGTTTAGTATTTTAATGTACGCCTTAATAAGGTTTCCGTTATTTTCCACCGTCGTTTTATGGGTGATTTGGGCATTTGCCCCGTAAGACATTCCGACGGAAAGAAACGCGAATCCGGCTGCACTCACTCCTAAGGCGATAAAACCGATTAAAAAAAATTTTAAAAACCCGATAGTTTTCATAATTGACTCCTCTATCTTTGTTTGCTAACCGTTAGTTAAATTTTAATTTCTTAATAAGATTATTTTTTTATCGTTATTATTATTTTTGATTATACCATAATATTTTAATCGTGAATAGTAAGCAAAATTTTTACGCTAAAATTTCCCTTGGGAATGGAATGTTCAGTGTGGAAATTGGCTCCCCGAGACGGATGACTCCCTTCGGTTGTGATCAGCCTTGTATAGGCTAAGTTCTAAGGTACTCTCTGCAGTAAAGAGCTGTATAGAGTGGCTCCCCGAGACGGATTCGAACCATCGACCCAGTGATTAACAGTCACTTGCTCTGCCGGCTGAGCTATCGGGGAATAGAAATGAAATAGATTAATATAATTTAATCTATTAATCGAGAGATAGTATAAATAAAAATTGCCTTAATGTCAACCTTAATTTTGCACTCAAATTTGAATTTTATGCGTTCAAAACTTGTGCCGAGCTCGAATTTGTTATAAAAAAACCTGCCGGAAGTAGTTAATAACCGGCAGGTTAGGAGGACATTACATCGAGGAGTTAAGATGAAAACATAAAACCTCTAATATTTAAATTATAAAACATAAAATTTGAAAAATCAAATTTTTTTAATTTTTTTTATGCAACCTTAAAAGTCTTTACCATATTGGACAAGTCTAAAGCCATCCTCGCAAGCTCTTCCGAAGAGGAAATGACCTGCCTCGAACCTGCCTGCGCATTGTCCTGAGCCTTGATGATTTCTTCGGAGGAAAGGGATATTTCTTCGCTTACCTGCGACTGTTCTTCGGAGGCGGCGGCAATCTGGGTTATCATCTCTTTGAGTTTTACCATCAAGGAATTTATATTGGAGATGGCTTCGGCGGATTTGCCGGCAATTTCGGCTCCTTTGGAAACTTCTTCTTTTCCTTTCTGCATGGAGGTAACCGCATCCTGAGTATTTCTTTGGATACTCAGTATCATCGATTCTATTTCCTTGGTAGCCTTGGTCGTTCTTTCGGCGAGCTTTCTTACTTCGTCGGCTACTACCGCAAAACCCCTTCCCTGTTCTCCCGCTCTGGCGGCTTCTATTGCGGCGTTTAGGGCAAGAAGGTTGGTTTGGTCGGCTATGTCGTTTATGACTCCTATTATCTCTCCTATCTTTTCGGAAGAAGAGCCGAGTTCGGTAATGGTAACGGAAACGGCGGAAACAGTCTTTTCTATGTTTTTCATCTCGTTTGCGACGTCCTTAACGGACTTAGTGCCGTAATCCACCACTTTTTCGGTTTCCTGAGCCTTCTGGGCGGAAGAGGATGAATTTTTTGCGACTTCTATGATGGCTATGGACATCTGTTTAATGGATTCTATTATGCGGGAGGCTTTTTCCCTCATCTGCTCTATGGTCTTTTCAAACTCCTTAGAGGAGGAATTCAACTGTTCCGACTGAGAGCTTAAAGAATTGGAAGTGTTGAGTATGCCTTTAACGTTTCCGGAAAGAGAATCGACTAAACTGTTGACCTGTTCTATGAGGACGCCTATTTCGCTTTCTTTACGGACGCCGGATATTTTGATTTTGGAGGTGAGGTCGCCGCGTGCTATCTGCTTGATTTTCTCGTCGACCAAGTTTAAAACCCGAATAACCGAATTCTTAAAATAAAACAGGACGATAACGGCGCCGATTAAAAAAACGATAGGAAATGCTATAAATATATAATTTAACAATTTCACCTTTTGATAATACGAATTTTTTATAATGCCGTTAACTTGGCTTATCTGAGCTACCATAGGATTAAGCTGGCTTTCAAAATATTTATCGCTCATTGCGCCGCCTAAAAGCAGGGGGTATTTTAAAAGCCTTCCGACTATAGGGCGGAATATATAGAACTTATTTTTAAGGCTTTTTAAAAGGACGACGATTTTTTTGGATGAAATTATTTGCAATTTTGATTTTTCGGTTCCAAAGACCGAAGCCGCTTTAACTTTGTCGAACCCCATAGTATATCCGGTTAAAGAGCTTTCCACGTTTGAGAAAACCGGCTTTGAATCTTCCGCCAATTTTAATATCTTTGCATCGTAGTATTTTTCTATTTTTGCTTTTGCTTTTTTGGATTTTGCCCCGCTAATTTTTAGCATTTTTATATGAGATAAAAGAATAATCTGCAGGAGATTGCCTTTTAGGGTCTTAATGCCGGTAGAAGTGCGGGAAATAACATCCGCATTAACCGTTTTGTTTTTCAATCCGTTAGAATATAGAATGAGAAACAGGTTGACCAGCAGGATAAAAATAAAACCTGCGATCATAATAAAATAAAGCTTTGCGTTTAATGTTTTCAACATCAATATCCCCCATTTGAATTGAAAATAAAGTGAATAGTCCCCTTTATTTTTTCGTAAAAATATTATTTTATTATATATCGGCGTTATGTAAAAAATCTACAGTTATTTTAATTATTTTTTTATGTAAATTTAATTGTCTAAAAATATTATATTTGCTATAATTTTAAATAAAATCATATTATATTTTAGATTATTTAAGGATATATTAAAAGTTAAGGGAGGGAAGAATAATGCCTTTCGTATCTGTTAAAATGCTCGAAGGAAGAACAAAAGAGCAGAAAAAAAATCTCATTAAGTCTATTACCAAAAGCGTTTCTAAAAGTTTAAGCATCGACGAAAACAGCGTATGGGTCGTCGTCGAAGAATTTCCAGCCGACGAGTGGGGACTCGGCGGAGAGCTTGCCTGCGATAAAATAAAAGCCAAAAAGGAAACGCGTAAATGAAGCCGAGAGTCTGCCTGTCAACCGGAAATACGGGGTTAAACGGGGTATATGCCGCTATAGATTATGCAAAGAGCGAATGTGCCGAATTCGTAGAACTCAGATTCGATATGATTGCCGAAACTGCGCAGTCAAACAATTCCTGCGACAATTTCGATAAAAGCGGCATTCTATCCGAAATCAAAAAAATAATTTCTTATGCTAAAGATAAAGGAATTAAGATTATAGGAACAAACAGGGACGCTTCGTATGGCTCGAATAGATGCGTTTCCTTTCTCGGCAAGCAAAGAATTTCGGAACCAGAAACCCCCGAAAAACTTATAAAATACGGCGCTAAAGAAAAAGGCGAACCTGAAAGAATTAAATTTTTAAGGTCGGTTATAGAACTGGGTATCGATATATGCGATATAGAACTCGATATTTTAGAAAAAAACATTATAAAAGATTTTGTAGATTTCGCACATTCTAAAAATTCAAAAATTATTCTTTCGGTGCATGATTTTAAAATGAGCGTAAATTTGTTGGATACCATAAAATATTATATAGATTCAAGCTATTTCGGCGCAGACTATTTCAAGTTGACCGATACGGCGGTTTCGGAAGAAGACGTCGTGTCCTCTTCCGAAAAAAACATAAAAATACGCTCTATTCAAACGACGGATGAAACGGCATTTCCAAAATTTATAATTTTTAGTATGGGCGAAAAGGGGAGGACAACCAGAGCATCATCTATAATTTACGGGTCTTATTTTGCATACTGCTCTTCGCCGTTTGGAATTACTGCGACGGGACAGATGCCGCCGGATGAATTTTATAAAACGGTCGACTTCTTAGGGGCATCTTAGAGGAATCCTAAAAATGGGCATAATTATAAATAATTTATCAAAAACTAAAAAGCTCGGCGAGATACTTGTAGATGAGGGGCTATTAAATCCGACCCAGCTCGAAACCGCGCTTACCGAGGGAAAGAAGCGCAATTTAAGATTAGGTTCGGCGTTGACCGCACTGGGGATAATTTCGGAGGATAATATATTAGATGCGCTTTCTTCGCAAATAGGATTAAAAAAAATAGACCTTTCAAAAATCATAATAGACCCTGCGGTCGGAAGACTTATACCTGAAGGACTTTCGAGACAGTTTAAAATGGTAGGGATAAGTCTTGAGGGCGGAATACTAACCGTGGCTTTATCCGACCCTCTTAACGTTTTTGCCGCCGATGCGTTAAAAAGACATATTAATTATAATATAGACATAGTTCTGGCAAAAGAACACGATATTAACAAAGCTATAGATTTTGTCTGGACGGCTAAAGAAATATCTAAAGCCGCGTCACATCAAAACGTCGTTCCGGCGGATGGTAAGAATTTTTCCGGGTTAGCGGCGGCACAGTCCGGCGCCCCCGCCTTTTCTCCTTCGACTTCTGCCGCCGTCAAAGAAGTCCTGCAGTCGGAAGACGTAAATATTATTAAGCTCGTCAACGACATAATATTTTCAGCCTCTAAAGACAGGGCTTCGGATATACATATAGAACCTCTTTCGGACGAAATGATAGTCAGGGAAAGAATCGACGGAGAACTTATAGAAGCAAGAAGAATCCCTTTTCAATTTTTAAATCCGGTTATAGCCAGAATAAAAATAATGGCAAATATGGATATCGCAGAAAAAAGAAACCCTCAGGATTCGAGGTTCGATATAAACGTCGGAGAAAAAAATTTAGACGTCAGGGTTTCCGTCGTGCCGACCATAAACGGCGAAAAAGCCGTGTTCAGGCTTTTAGATAAAACTTCAAAGGTTAATAAAGTTTCTGAACTGCCTATCGACAAAAACGATAAAGAAAAGATTTTAAAAATAATTTACAAAAAATACGGTCTTTTCTTAATAACCGGTCCTACCGGTTCCGGAAAAACGACTACGGCATATTCTATGATTGCCGAACTTAACAGCATAAATAAGAATATTATCACCGTAGAAGACCCCGTCGAATATAAAATAAGATACATAAATCAGATAGAAGCTAACCAAAAAGGCGGAATGGGGTTCCCGGATGCTTTAAGGGCGGTGCTGAGACAGGACCCCGATATTATTCTCGTCGGCGAAATAAGGGATGAAGAAACTGCAAGGATAGCTATTCAGGCGGCTTTAACCGGTCACTTCGTCATTTCGACGCTGCATACGCAGGATTCGTCGAGCGCTATTTCGAGGCTTGCAGATATGGGTATAGAACCTTTTTTAATTTCTTCTTCGGTTGCCGGCATAATGGGGCAGAGATTAGTTAAACGGCTTTGCGGCAGTTGTAAACAGCCTTACGAGCCTGAGTCGGAATTACTTAAGGAACTCGGCCTTCCGCCTAATGTTAAATTTACTTTTTACAAAGAAACCGGCTGCGACTTGTGCAGGGACACCGGTTTTCACGGAAGGCTGAGCATACAGGAAATTTTAACGCCCTCGAGAAACGTCCAAAAACTTATCATCGAAAAAGCGGATGCCGCACAGATAAGAAACGCCGCTATAAAAGACGGTTTTGTTCCTCTAAGAATGGCGGGGCTTAAAAAAGTAATAGAAGGCATAACGACTTTGGAAGAAGTTTTACAGGCTACGCAGGATATATAAAGCTGGATATATAAAATTAAAAAGGACGACGGTTTATGGCTATATATAATTACAAGGCAAGAGACAGGCAGGGGAAACTCATAACCGGAAGAATAGAATCAAACTCTTCGATTGCTGCCGAAAAGCAGATAGAAGAATTGAAACTTATCCCTATTTCGCTCGAAGAAGCGTCAAGTTTTTCATGGGGCGACCTTCTTCCCGCATTTCAAAGCATATCCAAAAAGGACGTAATAATATTTTCGAGACAGCTTGCCACGTTGTATCAATCCGGAGTGCCGCTTACCAAAAGCCTAGATTCTTTAACGGAATTTTCGAGGAATAAGAAATTTAAAGAAATTCTTGTGGAAGTAAAGCAGGACGTAGAAGGCGGACAGACGCTTTCCAAAAGCTTTGCGAGGCATCCCAAAGTTTTTTCCGAAATATACGTAAATATGGTAGAAGTCGGCGAGACGAGCGGTCTTTTATACGACATATTAGTCAGGCTTGCGCTTCTTATGGAAAAAGATTTGGCGGTTAAAGCGAAAGTAAAGAGCGCTACCTTTTATCCTAAAATAGTCGTTTCGGCGATTATAATAGCCGTCGTAATATTAGTTGGATTCGTTATACCTAAATTTGCGATGCTTTATAAAAGTTTCAACGTCCCCCTACCCTTAGAAACTAGAATATTAGTGGCTATCTCTAACTTTTTCGTCAGTTTTTGGTATATAGTTTTAATTTTAGCCGTCGCTTTGATGGCAGGCGTAAAAATTTACCTTAATTCGTCCTCCGGAAGACTGTGGTGGGATGAACACAAACTTAAAATACCGATATTCGGCAGTATTTTTTATAAATCGATGATGAGCCAGTTTACAAGGATTTTCGGGCTTTTATTTCAGAGCGGGCTTCCGGTCAACAGGGCATTCGAACTTATCAGAAATGCCGTAAACAATAAATTTTTTACTAATAAAATAGACGAAATACAGTCGGCTGTTACGAGAGGAGAATCTATCACGAATAGTTTTAAAAATTCCAAAATATTTTCGGGAATTATAATTCAAATGGTCAGCGTCGGCGAAGAAACCGGACATATAGATGAAATGCTCGGTAAAGTCGCCGATTATTTCGACGAAGATTTAGATCATCAGCTGAGTATGCTTCAGGCGAGCATAGAACCGGTGCTTTTAACGATAATTTTTGGAATGGTCTTATTTCTTGCACTGGCGATATATCTTCCGATAATCGACGTGATAAATTTCGCAAAAAAAGGTTGATATTT
>DAHWHJ010000120.1:0-22263 GCA_027335745.1 bacterium
TAATAGTTTTAATACCTTAATAATAACCTTCAAATTTAACTGAAAGGTGACCGAAATGAAAGACGATTTTCAGATTACCGTTATTTTTGACCCCGAATTAATATTAAAAACTAAATCTAAAGCCCATAAGATTATTTATTCAAAAAATCCCGACGAAAAAAAGAAAAACAAACTTATCGAAAAATTAGAAAAAAAAGCGGCGGAAGACAGCTTAAAATTTAACCGGCGGCGGCTTTCCAGCTTATTTATCCCCGTATTTAGCGGTTGTATTTTGTTTTCCGGAGAAACGGACTTAACCCCGGGAGATACCGAAAATCTTATATGCTTTGGAGATATGTTTTTTGAACGGATCGAAGAAAAATTCGGCGTAGAAATAGTGAATTACAGTTTAATCGACTTAAAAAGCAGGGCTAAAGCAAAGGATAACTACGACTATAAGCCGAATTTTTTCGATTTCGAAATTTTTAATTATAATTTCGATACGCACAAGGCAGTAAAAAGCGAATTCGTAAAAATCCCAAACATTAAAAAAGTAAGCAAAATCGCCGAAGCCGTTTTAACCGAAAATAAGCCTGCCACCGGCGGAAAAACAGACAAAAAAACGGTAAAGCCTCCGGTAAAGCCAATATTAAAGCCTGTCGAAGAAAAACCTGTCTTAAAAACGGTAGAACAACCTAAAGAAAAATCCGAGGGCAAAAAAAGAGCGCCTGAGCAGGGATATGTCAAAAAGCCAAAATTAGAAACTAAAGTTCCCGAAACCGAGGTTTTAAGCGGAGAGGTTACGGAAATATGCGAAACGGAAAACACAGAGCAGGAAAAAAATATAGGAGAGCAGGTCGGTTTAATTTCTTTAAACTGGAGTCTGCTCAGCCCTTCCGAAAACATTCCGGTGCTTGAATCCGGAGAACCGGTCGAGATAAGCGGGGAGAGTCTTGTAAGGATTTATTTTCAAAAGCCGACCGTCAGGCAGGTTGTTTGGAGATTCAGGAAAAAACCTGAGTCCGAAAGTTCAAAGCCTATACTGCGGGTTTATAAAGATGCCGATATGCTGTGGTACGAGGTTCTCGACGCTCCTTTCGGCAGCAGGTATATTATTTTTCCCGAACCCTTAGAGTTATCTCAGACATGGGTAGAGATAGGATATTTAACGGAAAAAGGAAGTTTTGTTTTTATAGCGAGAAGTCCCGAATGGCCGCCTGCCTGCTTATTGCAAAAACTTCCAAAATTAAAGATGGAAAGGAACGTAGCAAAAGGTACTGTTCTAATAGGCGCTACGGAAAGCATACCGGGCGGAAGCCGGCTTCCCGTAATGTTAAATATTACAAGTTCGGGAGCTGGATTTTCGGGTTCGGGGGAGGGTTTCACCGAATCCGGCGCAGGATTAAAATAACGCGAATATAATTTAATGCAGGATTAAAGCATAAGTTTATATTAAAAGGAGTATCGTTATGTCCGATAGAAACAACTCTACAAGCAAATGGCTGCCCGTTTTACATTTTCATCTTCCGTTCGTAAGACATCCCGAAAGTTCTAAATATTTGGAAGAGGAATGGTATTTTGAAGCTGTTACCGAAACATATCTTCCGCTTCTCGAAGCTTTCGATAACCTTGAAAACGATAATATTGATTTTAAACTGACCATGTCTTTAACGCCGACCCTTTTAAGTATGATGAACGACGATTTGCTGTCGGAACGCCTTAAAGATTATATAAGGGCAAGGGTTAAAGTACTTGATGAAGAGGCTTTCAGGACGGAAGGCGACCCCGAATTTCATCCGGTTACTTTATTTTACAGGCAGAGGTATAAAAACTGGTATGAAAAAATTAAAACGGGCGGCGGGAAATATCTTATAGGCAAATTTTTAGAACATTTTAATAAAGGGCGGTTAGACATTATAACGTCGGCTGCTACCCATGCGTTTTTAATTTCTATGGTCGGCGAGCCCGAGGCGATAGCGGCGCAAATAGAAGTCGGAATAGAAACCCATAAAGATATTCTCGGCGTTACGCCCAAGGGTATCTGGCTTCCGGAATGCGGTTATACCGAAGGATTAGATGCAATCTTAAGTAAATATGGAATTTATTATACTTTTTTAGACCGGCACGGCATCGATACGGCTAATCCTAATCCTGTTAACGGTTGTTTTTCTCCAATAGTAACGCCTTTTAACGTCGTAATGTTCGGCAGGGACCCGGAAAGTTCGAGGCAGGTCTGGTCGTCTAAGGAAGGATACCCCGGAACGCCGGTTTACAGGGAATTTTACAGAGACGTAGGATTCGATTTGGATTTGCCCCATCTTACCCCGTTAAGGCACGGAAGCCTTAAGACGTTTACGGGACTTAAATATTATGCCATTACCGGACAGGGTAATTATAAAGACGCCTATAGGGCATCTGCGGCTAAAAGACAGGCCTATGAACACGGAGCGCAGTTTGTCTATCACAGAGAGCTCCAGACGGAATATTTAAAAGAGTTTATGGACGAACCGGTCGTAGTGTCTATGTACGATGCGGAACTGTTCGGACACTGGTGGTTTGAAGGTCCATGGTGGCTTGAAGCCGTTTTCAGAAGAATGAACGAAAATAATTTCGTGAAGCCGGCAAAAGCTATAGATATTTCGGATAAGACAATTTATAAGCTTAACAATTTATTAAAAAAATACGAAAACAAAGATTCGGTTTTTTCCGCCGATATCCTTGAAGAAATTAATAAAAATAACGCTAAAAACGGCGTATTTATCGCACAGCCGGCTACGTCGTCATGGGGCGGCGGCGGATATGCCGAGGTATGGCTTAACGGAAAAAACGATTTAATACAACCGTTTTTATCCGACCTCTCGGTAAAGTTAATCGATATTTGCAAAAACGGATATAATCGTGTAAAATATCCCGAAGTTTTGAATCAAGGCGCAAGGGAGCTTATTTTGGCTCAATCGAGCGACTGGCCGTTTATGCTTACGACTGGTCAGGCGGTAAGTTATGCGGGAATAAGAGTTAAAGCTCATATGGTAAGGGCAAAGAGATGTATTTTAATGGCTGTAGGCGAAGAAGTTTTCGACAAAGTCTGGTTTGAAGACATATCCAATAAAGATAATTTATTTCCACGCTTGAATGCAAAAGATTTGTACGGAAAAAACATATGCTAGATTTTACGAAAGGAATATAAATTAGATGAATTTGGCATTGTGGTGGCATATGCATCAGCCCGATTATAGGGATATTAACGGCGAGTTTATGCTCCCATGGGTTTACCTTCACGCAATAAAAGATTATATCGATATGCCCCTTAACATTGCGGCACACTCCGGTATGAAAGCCAACATAAATATAACTCCCGTTCTAATAGACCAATGGCAGGATTACAATTACCGCATAGAAAACGCTCTCGAAGAGAAAAAAGAAGATAAAGCATTAAATATTTTACCGGACCGTTTTTTAAGACCCCTTCTCCTTAAAACTTTAGACCCTAAAGACGACGAATCGAAATTATGGATGACGGAACATTATAGATGGGCAAATTATGAGCAGATGGTTTCGAGATTCGACGAATACAAAGTTCTCTACGACCTTGCTTCTTCAAATGTAAACCGCCGTTACTTAAACGATTCTTTTTATTTCGACCTCTGCGTCTGGTTTCATCTTGCATGGTGCGGCGAATGGATGAAAAAATATGATCCCGTTATTAATTATTTTATAAGGAAAGGGTCTAATTATAACGAGTCGGACAGAAGACTGCTTCTTAAAAGGCTTTTGGAATGGATGAAATACGGTCTTTCTTTATACGGATTTCCAGCCGTTAAAGGCGGGCATGCGCCGGCTTCTTTTCCGGAATATCCGGATATGCTTGAAAAGAGCATGATTAAAGAACTAAACGCGAAAAAGAAAGGGGAATATGAAATTACATTTTCTCCACACTATCATCCTATAATACCGCTTCTTTTGGACATCCATTGCGGAGGGGTGTCGGCGCAGATGACAGGCATACCTTACGAACCCGTTTATATCGAACAATATAAAGACGGAATCGAAAGCGCAAAAAGACATATGGATTCTTTGGATAAATATTACGGATTTGCCAAAAATAGAATTAAGGCTTTATGGCCTTCCGAAGGAGCGCTTTCTTCGGAATCCCTCGAACTGTTTAATAAATACGGGATAAATATCTGTGCCGGCGGAGAAGAGCTTTTATCTTCTTCTCTAGGCATAGATGCCCATAAGCCTGTTTTTTCTCAGGGTAAAAATATTTTACCACTATACAGGGTTTATAGATGGAAGGACACGGACCTTAAAATAATTTTCAGGGATTCCGGGCTTTCGGATTTGATAGGCTTCACTTATGCAAAATGGAGAGGCGACGATGCGGCAAATGATCTAATCAATAAACTTAATTCCATAGACGATTTTGATAAAGATGCAGTGGTTTCTATTATATTAGACGGCGAAAACGCGTGGGAATATTATTACGAAAACGGATTTTATTTTTTAAACGATTTGTATTCTTTAATCTCTTCGTCCGTCAAAATAAATCCTTTGCTGTTAAGCGAGGTCTTTGAGCGGAACGATACCGAAGACTGTATTAAACTTAATTATATTGTGCCGGGTTCATGGGTAAACGGAAATTTGAGAATGTGGGTGGGAGAAGAGCATAAAAACAAAGCATGGGCATTGCTGAGCGAGGCTAAAAACGCATTGTTGAATTCTATTAAACACGAAAAAATTAACGAAAAGGACGCCGAAACTGCTCTAAAAAATCTTATGGCGGCTGAAGGTTCCGACTGGTTTTGGTGGTTAGGGTACGACAGCCCTCTTTTTTCGCAGTCTTCTATGGAAAAGATTTTTAGAAATTTTTTAAAAAATATTTATTTAACCGCAGGAATACCTGTTCCCGAAAAATTATCAGAATCTTTATCTTCTTCGAAAAATATTATAGCGGAAATGGGCGGAATGATGAAAAGGGGAAATGAACGGTAATAAATATGACTAAATTTATATTAGGGTTTCACTGTCATCAGCCCGTCGGAAATTTTGATTTTATCTTTAAAGAAGTGCATGCAAAATCGTATAGCCCTCTCATAAGGACTCTTGCCTCGCTTAACGTAAAGTTTTGCCTCCATGCTTCAGGGATACTTCTCGAATGGTGGGAGAAAAATGACCCCAAATTAATTAAAATTATTTCGGAAGGCGTCGAAAAAGGTTTGATAGAGATTATCGGAGGGGGTTATTATGAACCTATACTCGCATCTATTCCAAGCAAAGATAGATTAAGACAGCTCGAGATGTTAAACAAGGCTTTAAAAAGGCTTTTCGGGAAATATCCGTCGGGAGCTTGGATAACCGAAAGAATATGGCAGCCCGATATTATAAAAGATTTAAGGGAAGCAGGATTAAAATATGCCTTTTTAGACGATTTTCAATTTTTTCAGGCAGGAATATCGGAAGACGACATAGATAATATTTTCAGGACGGAATACGACGGGCAGTATCTGGACGTTTTTCCGATACACGAAAGATTAAGATATAAGATACCTTTTGCAGAACCTGACGAATCTTTAAACGAAATATTATATTTAAACGGCAGATGTTCCAATCTTTCCGTTATGTTTGACGACGGCGAAAAAATGGGGGGATGGCCGGATACTTACGAATGGGTTTACGGTAAAGACGGAAATAAAGGATGGCTTGAAAATTTTGTTAATGAAGCAAGGCATAATGATAATTATTTGGAAATAAATTTTGAACTTCCGTCAAATATTTTAAGCGGCTCAGGCGTCCCGCCCGCAAAAGTTCCCGTATATCTGCCGATGTCAAGCTACAGGGAGATGGGAGAATGGACGCTTTCCGTCGGGCAAAGGCGTGAATATGAAGAAATAAGAATGCAAAATCCTTCAGCTCCTCTAAACGGAGGTATTTGGCATAATTTTCTGACAAGGTATCCCGAAGCAAACCTTCACCATAAAAAAATGCTTAATTTAAGCTATAAGATAAATTATTCGGTCAAAACCTATAGCAAATATCTTAAAGAGGCATTAAACGAACTCCTTAAATCGCAGGCAAACGATGCTTACTGGCACGGCGTGTTCGGCGGCATTTATCTTCCCCACTTAAGGAGAGGAATTCGCGCCGCTCTTTTGCGCTCCTACAGGTTCTACAAAGATGCCGTTAAAGAAATTATAGAAAAAGAATATTACGATTTCGATTTCGACGGCGAAAATGAAATTTTGCTTTCAAACGATTACTGGTCTATAATATACAAGCCTTCCGCCGGTTCTTTCGCGGCGTTGGATTACATAGAAAAAGATTTAATACATTCGCTTGGAGATGTATTTTGCCTTCATAACGAGTACGATATTTTAAAATTGAAAGAAAACAGGCTCAAAAAAGCCGCCGGCGGAGAAATGGGCGGCGGTTCTAAAGACGGCGGAAGCGGAGGCGGAGACAGTCCTCCGGGAACGATTCATAAAGAGGCAAAATATCCTTCGGATTTATGCGATGAGGATTTAATAATATATAAGGACGCTCTCCCCGCTTTCGAAATTTTATTTAACGACGTAAAGATTTATTTTAACGACGAATTTATAGAAGAAAATAGAAGTAAAGGACGTATCGAGCTTCAAACGGCAGGATTTTTAAAAGCCGCCGGCGAAGAAGCGTTTGTAAATTTAAAAATAATCGTAGGCAGGCTTTTGGAATTTTTTATAGATTCTAAGACAAAAACCGCCGGAAAACTTGACGTTGTTTATAGATTTGCATTTCCGGGCGGGGACGGACCCGCCGTAAATATCGATATCGGAGAAGATATAAAAGGGTTAAATAATCATATCGAAAAAGAAATAAGAACCGGAGCCGACAACTTTATATTCTTAAAAGATTCGTTCTGGGGCGGCAAAATATGTTTAAAAGAACGGACTGATAAAAATTTTTTCAGAAAATATAATATGTTTTTTAAGCCGATAACCACTATTTCGCTTTCAGAAAGCGGATATGAAAGGATTTTTCAGGGCGTGGAGCTTAAATATAGTTTTAATTTAAAGCAGGAAGAAGATTTTAGTAGTATAATAACTATTGATATAGAAAATATCGGAAAGGGATAATTTTAAACGAAAAGATACGATATATAACAGATAAAAATAAAAATGAGCGAATTTAATAACGAGATATGGTTTGTCGGGGCGGAAATGTCGCCGATGGTTAAAGCCGGAGGTTTGGGCGACGTTATGGGGAGCCTGCCTAAAGTCCTGTTGAAATCGGGTATGAACGTCAGGGTCGTTATTCCTTATTATAAAAATATAATTCCTAAAAATCTTATAGAAATAAAAGAAGTTTTTCCTGCCGGAAAAGTCAATTTTGGAGAAATTCCATTTGAATTTGGAATCAAAACGGGATTTGCAATGGGCGACATCCCTATCGTGTTAATAGAACAGAATCATTTTTTTAACAGGGAAGACGTTTACGGTCCTCACGGAGGGGTTTGCGGCTACAAGGATAATTTGTGGAGATACGCGATGCTTGCCCACGGGACGGCATACGCCATGAAGATTCTGGGTATTCCCCTCGTAATTCATACGCATGACTGGTCGGGGGGCATAGTTCCGGCGGTCATAAGGCAGACTTTAGGAGATAAAAAGGTTCGCATAGAGGGATCGGCGGAAGGCTTATTGAATGCCAAATTAGGCAGGCGCATAAACGCTAAAGGGCTAAGACCGGCTATAATTTTTACTATTCATAATCTCGGTTATCAAGGCGTTTACGGTATAGACGATTTTTACGATATCGGGCTCGACTTTAAATATAATTCCTCTTCGGCATATGAACATTTCGGAACGTTTAACAGTTTGAAAGGAGGAATAAAGCTGTCGGACGTCGTTACTACCGTAAGTCCGACTTATGCGAACGAAATTACTACTCAAAGATTTGGATTCGGGTTGGACGGCGAGTTGAAAATTCTTAGGGATAACGCAAGGCTTAAGGGAATACTTAACGGAATAGATTTAGATTACTGGAATCCTAAAACCGACAGGCTTATAGACTATAACTTAAATTTAAAAGACGATAAATATACGCTTAAAAATTATAACGAATGGAAAGATTTTAAATTTAAAAATAAAAAAGTCCTTTTTTCCGATATTTCTCTGCCGTTAAAGACCGGCGGCGGCGGAAAATCCCTTCCTCTTATAGGCATAGTAAGCAGGCTTACGGAAGAAAAAGGCATAAACGAATTTTTAGATTAGCTTTTTAACTGGAGAGATTTTCCTTTTCAAGTCGTTATTCTTGGAAGCGGCAGGGAAAATATCGAAGAGAAAGTCAATTATCTTTCCAAAATTTACAGAGATAAGGTTTACGCGCTGACGGGCAGTTACAATGAATCTTTATCCCATAAAATATATGCGGCGTCGGATATTTTTGTAATGCCTTCAAAGTTTGAACCTTGCGGTTTGTCGCAGATGATAGCTATGAGGTACGGGTGCATCGTTGCGGCGGCAGATACCGGAGGTCTTCACGATACTGTTTCGGATATGACGGATTCTGGCGAAAGAAATCCGTCCGGTATTCTAATTAAACATGCAAATCCCGACGGTATTGCATGGGCATTGAACGAGATATATAATCGTTATATTGGAGACGGCGTCGAATGGCATAATCTTGTGATTAACTCCGCCAATAAACATTTCGGATGGGATGATTCCGCAAAAATTTACGAAAACCTTTATTATGATATTATAAAATAGCTACTTTATGATGCTTGTTTTGGTTAAAATCATATTTATAATACTTTCCGCCGCCGTTTTAATTACGCTCTCCGTTAAAAAACCGGAATTAAAAGGTTTTTTTGAAAAAGCGGGACTTTTCGGAATATTTTTATTTGCGCTTTTTATACCTCTTATAGACGGCTTTGCAGTTTTCGGAATGGTAACCGCGGTTATATTCTTTATTGCGTATAAAATTTCCGAACGCGATATTTCGATTCCAAAAACGGATTTTAACATACCCCTATTAATATATACCGCAATAGTTTTAGCTTCTTTTATATGGACTTACAGCATTCCCGACAGTTTTAACGAAGGAGGCGAGGTATTTTATTTCGTGCTTTTCTTTTTTGCCGCGGCAGGCTTGTTGAATACTAAAAAGAGAATAAATCTTATGGTTTATACTTTCACGTTTTCCATATGTATTGCGGTAATTTATGGATTTTTTCAGGGAATTTTTATAAACGCGCTGCATTCGTCCGGCAGATTGACGGGACCTATAGGCAACTGGGTCGGCTTTCCGGTTCAGGTTTCTTACGGTTTGGTCGTGATTATAGCTTATTATCTACTCGATTTTAAAAGGCGAAGCGGGAACGGAACAATATCTTCGACGGGGGTAATCCCCGGCGCCGTGTCCGCCGTTTTTTTTGGATTTATGCTTCTTTTGGGATTTTTCGATATAGCGTTTGCCAAGGCAAGATCGGCTTGGCTCGGGATTATACCGGCAATTTTTGTTTTAATGTATTTAAAATCTAAAAAGCTTTTTTTTGCGGTATTGATTTTGCTTTTTGTATTAAATATCGGGATTTTTTCCGTTTCCAAAACGTTCAAAAGCAGAATTTTTTCTATGTTTAATCCTAAAATATATAAGCTTGAGCTTAAGAATCACGGCGATATCGAAAGCCATATAGCTTTAATTGAATCTGCGTGGGCAGTTTTTAAAAGGTATCCTTTGACGGGCGTCGGAGTAGGCGCATTTTCGAAATATTTTGACGAACATAAGGGCGTTAGGTTTCCGTGGTATTATAACCCGAGAACCGGCAGAAAACTTTACGATTTATATGATAATTGGCCTGAAAACGGCTATATGCAGACGCTTGCGGAAACGGGAATATTCAGCTTTCTGGCGCTTATGTGGCTTTTTTTCCTCGGGTTAAAAAAACCTTTGAAGCTTTTTAAATATTCAGGCGATGAATTTAAAAAGAAAATATCCGCTATGACGGTCGGGGCAAGCATAATCTTTTACGCTTCTTTTGCCGGCGTGTCCAATATGTCTAACAACGAACTCACGAATCTCTGGTTTTTTTTCTTAGCTATATTTGCCGCGGCAAATTCGCTTTCGGATACCGAACTAAAATATAAAAAAATATAGAAATTTTAAAAATTAAGGAATTCATGAAATATGCTTTATCACAGAAGTAAAATACTGGCGCAGTATCTTTATATCTTATCGGTTATTTTCGTTGCCGGTAGTTTTTTTATGGCTTTTGCCGCGTATAATATCTTCAGTCCTTTGATTATAGGATATAAACTTTATTCGATAACTTATTATATCTGGATATTGATTCCCGCCTGCATCATTTTTTATTTTCTGCTTTTTATCTTTCAAATGTATTTGAGTTTAAACGTCAAAAATTTTAAATCGGATATCCCCCGTCTTTTAGAGATTACGGTTATTTCCGTATTTTTGATATATGCAATTATGTTTATGTTTAAATTAACGTATATATCGAGGCTTTTTATAGGATATTTTGCGGTTTATTCATTTTTTTCGCTCGTTTTAGCGGATTACATAGGCAGGAAACTCATAAAAAGCTTAAAAAGGCGGGGCTATTCGGTAAGAAATATTCTTTTAGTAAGCGGAGACGAAACGGGAAACGGCGGCTTAGGTTTCAGAAAATTTATAGAGTCGCAGGAATATCTCGGCATAAAATTAGTTAAAGAAATAAACAAAAAAGATATGAGCGGCCTTATTGATTTTGTCCTGAATAATCCTGTGGACGAGGTAATATTCGATGTAAGAGGCGAAGAAATCGCCGACATTAAAGACGCCACCCTGCTTTTAGAAGAAAAAGGAATTGCCGTTAAAATACCTACGCAATTTATACCGTTCAAACATTCCAAAGTTTCTTTCGAAAAGATAGGCGAATATCCGGTAATTTCATTCTATACCGCTCCCGAAGACGATATAAGGCTTTTTGTTAAAAGGCTTATAGACGTCGTGTTTTCCATTCTTGCGATAATAATATTTTTTATACCCGCGCTTATCATAGGCGTATTAATTAAGATTACCTCTAAAGGAAGCATTTTATATAAGAGCAAAAGGGTCGGTAAAAACGGCAGAATTTTTACCTTTTATAAATTTAGGACTATGTATGCGGGGAGCGATGAATTGAGAGACGAACTTATAAAAGAATACAGTAAAAACGGCATCGAGATAAAACTTAAAAACGATCCGAGAATTACGAATATAGGCAGAGTTTTGAGGAAAACGAGTATGGATGAATTACCGCAGTTTTACAATGTTTTAAGAGGCGACATGAGCCTTGTCGGACCCCGCCCTCCTATGCCGGACGAAGTCAAAAAGTATTCGATAAGGCAGAGGCGCAGAATCTCCGTTAAGCCCGGCATCACCTGCCTTTGGCAGATAAGCGGCAGGAGCAGGCTCAGTTTTGAAGACAGAGTAGAACTTGACCTTAAATATATCGACGGCTGGTCTTTGAAATTAGACTTCATAATTCTACTAAAAACAGTTCCGGCAGTTTTATTTGCAAAAGGGGCGCTGTAAATTAAAAAACCTGTTTACTTTCTTAAAAAATTATATTAAAATAACCGCATATTTTAAACAGTCTTTTTGTTTAATCCGTTTATCGCCGTAAGTTTATCAAAAAATCAAACGCCTGTTTAATTTTCATCGTATAAAATATTTATTGATAACTTTTTGCATTAATATTAATATTAATAATTAAATCGGGAGGATTTAATTTATGGGACAGAGATTAACGAACAAAATTTTAAGCGCGCATCTTGTAAGCGGCAATTTAAAGCAGGGAGAAGAAATTGCGATAAAAATCGACAGGACGCTTACGCAGGATGCCACCGGAACCATGGCTTATCTGCAATTTGAAGCGATAGGCGTGCCTAAAGTTAAAACGGATTTATCAGTCAGTTATGTTGACCACAACACTCTTCAAACCGGATTCGAAAATGCCGACGACCACAGGTTTTTGCAGACCGTAGCCGCCAAATACGGTATATTTTATTCTAAAGCCGGAAACGGAATATGTCATCAGGTTAATCTTGAAAGGTTCGGCGTTCCGGGGAAGACCCTTTTAGGTTCGGACAGTCATACGCCGACTGCGGGAGGCGTAGGAATGATAGCTATCGGCGCGGGCGGATTAGACGTTGCCGTGGCAATGGGAGGAGGAGCGTTTTATATGACCGCTCCCAAGGTCGTTTTAGTTAAACTTTCGGGAAAACTTTCAGACTGGGTTTCCGCAAAAGACGTTATTCTTGAACTTTTGAGAAGACTGACGGTTAAGGGGGGCGTCGGGAAAATTTTTGAATACGGCGGAGAAGGCGTCAAAACGCTGACGGTGCCGGAAAGAGCCGTAATCACGAATATGGGCGCTGAACTTGGAGCGACTACTTCGGTTTTTCCGAGCGACGAAAGAACTATGGAATTTTTAAAGGCGGAAGGAAGAATCGGCGATTATGTCCCGCTTTCTGCCGATGCCGACGCGGTTTACGACGAAGTCATAGAAATAGATTTAAGCTCTTTAGAGCCTCTTGCCGCCAAGCCGCATATGCCGGATCAGGTTGCAAAAATCAGCGAATTAAAAGACGTAAAAGTCGATCAGGTTGCGATTGGAAGCTGCACTAATTCTTCTTATGTCGATTTGATGACGGTTGCAAGTATATTAAAAGGCAAAAAAGTACATCCCGACGTCAGCCTTGTAATATCGCCCGGTTCAAAGCAGGTTTTTGAAATGATTGCAAAAAACGGCGCGTTGGCAGACTTAATAGCTTCGGGCGCAAGAATACTCGAATCCACATGCGGTCCCTGCATAGGCATGGGTCAATCTCCGCGGTCGGGCGCAGTTTCTTTGAGGACGTTCAACCGCAACTTTGAAGGAAGGAGCGGAACTAAAGACGCAAAAATATATCTTGTTTCCGTTCAGACGGCGGCGGCTTCGGCTCTTACCGGATATATAACCGACCCAAGAACTCTGGGAAAGGCTCCCGAAATTAAAATGCCGGAGAAATTCGACATAGATGATTCTATGATAATTTTGCCGTCCACTAAACCGGAAGAAGTCGAAGTTTACAGAGGACCGAATATTAAACCGCTTCCGGTCCAGCAAAAACTTTCCGAATCTATGAACGGAAAGGTTCTTCTTAAAGTCGGCGACAATATAACTACCGACCATATTATGCCGGCAGGTTCAAAGATACTTCCGCTTCGTTCCAATATACCGGCAATATCGAAGTATGTTTTTGAATCCGTCGATCCTGCTTTTTCGGAAAGGGCTTTAAAGGAAAAGGGCGGTTTCGTAATAGGCGGAGAAAACTACGGACAGGGCTCAAGCAGGGAACATGCGGCGCTTGCGCCGATGTATCTCGGCGTAAAGGCTGTTATAGCCAAATCTTTTGCAAGGATTCATTTTGCAAATCTTATCAATTTCGGCATATTGCCGCTGACGTTTGAAAACCCTGCCGATTATGATAAAATAGAGCAGGGAGACGAACTTTACGCACCCGATATTTTAAAAGAATTGACCGGAAATAAGCCTATTACTTTTATAAACAAAACTAAAGGAAATGCGGAATATCAATTTAAATATAATTTAACCGACAGGCAGGTTAAAATAATCAAAGAGGGCGGGTTGTTAAATGAAACAAAAACTCTCCGTTAGTATTCAGGCGACTTAATGTTTTCATCGGATTTCAATAAAAATGTCAAAAGAGTTCTGATTTCCTATAAAAAAGGCGCCGAAGAAGCGTTGAAATCCGCAGACTTTGTATGCGGGCTGTTTAAGCGCAACGGTATAGAAGGAACGGTAAGGCCCAGCATGGGTATTACCCGTTCCGATATTAAAGACGTTGGGCTTGTGATAGTTTGCGGCGGGGACGGAACTCTTTTGATTACTCTGGGAAAAATTTTTCCGCTTGAAGTCCCGATTATAGGAATAAATTTCGGCACGTTAGGCTTTCTCGTTGAAATTTCGGAACGCAAAAAAAAAGAGGCGGTCGAAAGATTTTTTGACGGCTCTTTAGAATTTATTCCGAGAATGGCTTTAGATATCGAAGTATTCAGAAAAGGCAAATCTATCGAAAAATTAGTTTCGTTAAACGAAGCGACTATAGCAAGAGAAAAAAGCATTCATGCAAGAGTAATTAATTTGACCGTTTCCGTAAACGACGTCTGGTTAAACGACTTTAGGGCGGACGGACTTATAATCGCTACCCCGACCGGTTCTACCGCATATTCTTTATCCGCCGGGGGACCTATAGTCCAGCCCGATATGGACGCTTTTATTTTAACCCCTATATGCCCGCACACCCTTTCAAACAGACCTCTCATTATAAACCCCTGCGAGCTTAAAATAAAAATTTTGCCTCAGGAAAGGGATATTTTTATTTCCGCAGACGGAAGAGACGGCTTAAAGCTTTACGACGGCGACGAAGTAATAATCAAAAAACACTCCTCGAAAGTTTATCTTTCGGTATCTTTAGATTACGATTACTGGAATATATTAAGAACAAAATTAAACTGGTAAAAAAGTAAAATTGTTAAAAACGATATATATAAAAAATTTTGCTACTATAGACTATCTGGAAATAGATTTTTCCGAAGGCTTGAATGTTTTGAGCGGAGAAACCGGAGCGGGCAAAAGCATAATCATAGAATCTATAAACTTCCTATTCGGAAAAACTAAAGGGTCGGACATTATAAGAACGGGAGAAAAAGAAGGTTTCGTCAGCGCGGTGTTCGATGCGGGCGAAGGAGAAGGAATCGTCGATTTGACTAATATATTTGAAGAATGCGGTGCCGCGGATATATTAAATTCGGAAGATATAATTTTAAAAAGAACTATTTCGGAATCGGGTAAAAGTAAATATTTTATAAATAACGAACAGGTAAATAAAAATATACCCGAACGCATCGGCGAAAATTTAGTTAAAATATTCGGGCAGAACGACAGGCGGTTTCTCATAGAGTCTAACAGCCAGCTTGCTTTTCTTGATAATTTTGCGGGCAATCAAGATTTGCTGACGAGCGTCAAAAAAATTTACGGCGGTATCAAACGAATAGAAGCAGAAAAATCCGAAATAGCAAAAAAGATAGACGGAATATCAAGAGCAAAGACGATAAATTCGTATATTACCGGCGATGTAGAAAAACTCGGCATAAAATCCAAAAACGACGAAGAAATTTTAAAAGAAGAACTTAAAAGGCTTGAAAACATAAACGGCATAAAAGAATTTATTTTATCTTCCATAGACTTGATAGACAATGAAGAATACGGAATTCTGAAGCATTTGAATCCCCTGATATCCAATCTGTCCAAATTATCGGAATTAGATTCCAACTTTAAGCAGAAAGAGGAATTAAAAAATGCCGAAACCGTTAAGATATTACTCGACGACATTCTTTTATCTTTGGAAAAATATTCTTCTGTAGAGTTCGACGAAGAAAAATTAAGCGAGATAAAGCTTAAAATAGACGGTATTATAGGCATCGAAAACAAATACGGCGTTTCTAATCTCGAGGAACTGTTGAAAATTTACGACGAGGCGAAAAAAGAATTAGGCGGCATATCCGAACTTGAACGCAGGATTGCCGAAATAGATGCCGAATATAAAAACTTGAAAGAAAAGTTTTTGAAGTCCGCAGAAGAATTGCATACTAAAAGACTTAGCGCCGCCTCCGTTTTAGAAAAAGAAATAGAAACAGAGCTTTTGTTTCTTGGAATTAAGCCGGTATTTAAGATAAAACTTACTATGGGTAATTTTGAAGAAGGTTTCTCGGAAACAGGGCTGGATGAATGTATCTTTATGTTTTCGGCAAATCCGGGGGAAGACCCCAGACCGCTCTCAAAGGTTGCCTCGGGCGGGGAACTTTCCCGCGTAAGTTTATGCATATTAAAAATTATGAATAAGAAAAAGGACGCCGCATCTTTTGTATTCGACGAGATAGATGCCGGAATTGGCGGGGATATAGCTAACTTTGTGGGGGAAGCCCTTAAATCTATTTCAAACGTAAATCAGGTTATACTTATAACGCATCTTGCGCAGGTGTCTTCGTTTGCGGATAAACATTTTTTTGTTTATAAAGATATAGAGGGTGGAAAGACATATACTAAAATTAAAAGTCTTTCTATGGAGGAAAGGGTCGGCGAAACGGCAAGAATGTTATCGGGAGATTCAAAAGGGGAAGCGGCGTTGCGGCATGCAAAGGAAATTCTTAAAAGGAGGGGTTTCGTTGTATAAGACGGGCAGGCAGAGATATGAAAAAGGCGGGGGAGCTATTTTTTATCCCGCCGAAATAGAAATCGAAATAGAACCGGAAGGATATTTAGACCGTAAACGCAGGAAAAATAAAAATACTATGGCCGTAAAGGTGGTTCTGAGAAAAGCGCTTATGTGCGACGTTAAATCTCTTTATAATCTTTTTTTGGAATATTCTAAAGCCGGCGAGATGCTTCCACGCTCTATGAGCGATATATATGAGCATCTACGGGATTTTTATATTGCCGAGATAGAAAATGAAGACGAAGAAGGACCTAATATATCAGGTCATACGCCTGATGTTATAGGAGCATGCGCGCTTACCATCGTATGGGAAAATCTTGCGGAAATAAGGTCTTTAGCCGTAAAAAGACCTTATACGAGGAAACTTATCGGCACGGAACTTATAAAAAAATGCATCGAAGAAGCAAAATTTTTTAAAATAACAAACCTCTTTGCGCTTACTTATAAACCTCAATTTTTTCAAAAATCGGGGTTTAAAATTATCGATAAAGCCGAACTGCCCCATAAAATATGGAGCGACTGTATAAATTGCGTCAAATTTCCGGATTGCGACGAGACTGCCGTGATGCTGAAGTTATAAATGCCATAGACAAAATCTAAACTATGTATTATAATAAATTAAATTTACATAAGAAACGGACTTAATATAATAAAAGGGGGAAAGGTTTAGGAATGTTTAATATTTTCAAAAGGGAAGGCTTGTTCGGAGACGTTAATCAGATAACTCCCGAAGAGGCTTATAAAAAATTATCGGAGGATAAAGGCAAAAATACGCTTATAATCGATGTTCGAGAGCCGCATGAATTCAGCGGCAATTTGGGGCATATAGAAAATGCAAAGTTAATTCCGATAAGGCTTTTACCGTTAAAAATTAACGAACTGGATGCCTATAAAGACAAAGACATTATTGCCGTCTGCCACAGCGGCGCAAGAAGCTATTCGGCATGCTCGATGCTTAAAAGGCACGGCTTTAACAATGTCTATAATCTTAAAGGCGGTATGCTGTTATGGAAAAAATCAGGATTAAAAACGCATATTTGATATAAAAAATGAATAACAAAAATAATAAAAACAAAGAATTTTATGTGTTCGTAGTATCGGATTCTACGGGAGAAACGGCCGAAAAGGTGGCAAGAGCCGCAATATCCCAATTTTCTATTCCGGACGTCCATCTTAAAAGATTTTTATTAATCGATTCAGAGTTAAAATTAAGGGAAATAATTACCGAAGCCGCCGATAAAAATGCCATAGTTATTTTTACCCTCGTTAAGGACGGTCTTAGAAATATTATGCTTCAGGAATCTGTCGAAAAAGGCATCGTTAGCATAGATATTATAGGACCGGTGTTAAATTCCATCGCAAATATTCTCAACTTGTCTCCGGAAAGAAAACCGGGATTGATTCACAGGGTCAACGATGAATATTTCAAAAGAATCGATGCGCTGGAATATGCGGTAAAACATGACGACGGACAGAGGATAGACGAAATATCGGATGCGGATGCCCTCATACTCGGAGTTTCGAGGACGTCTAAGACTCCTTTATGCCTGTTCCTTGCGCAGAGGGGTTTTAAGGCGGCAAATATTCCTATAATCGATACCCAGAGCATTGACGAAGCCGTTTACGGCATTCCTAGGGGAAAGATATTCGGGCTTATCTCCGACCCCCTTAGAATATCAAACTTAAGAAAGGAGAGATTAAAAAGAATGGGGCTTCCTCTTTCGCAGGATTATATATCTAAAGAATCCATAGAAACCGAACTGGCGCATTCTTTATCTATATATTCCAAGTTAAACGCCTATGTTATCGATATTACCGAAAAATCTATAGAAGAAGTTGCCGCAGATATAATCTCCCGCATAAACAACAAGTAAATGCCCAATATAAATTTTTAAAAAGGAACTCTATATAAATAAATGAAAAATTCAAAAAAACTTAACCCGCCAAAAAATATGTCCGATGTCCAAAGCGCCGAGCAGGAGCGAAACGATAATTTTGATTCGATAATTTCGTTAATAGACGATTATTCCAAAAAAAAAGGAATAAGATTAGAGGCTTATTTATTTAACTCTAAAATATTAAAGATGGAATCGGAAGACGGCAGGATATCTAATTACGTCAACGCCGAAACAAACGGTCTTAATATAAGGCTGTGCGATAAAAAAAGGGTAAGTTTTTCATACTGTCTCGGTTTTGAAGAAGAAAAGATTATGAATGCTTTGGAAGGCGCATATTCTCTTCTAAAGTTTATGGACGAAAACGATTATTTTGATTTTTCCGACAAAGACGAAAACCTCACTGATTTAAGCCTGCCGGAAAAATTGGGTATCTATTCCGACGACTGGAGCCGCATAGGCATAGATAAAAAAAAATCGCTTCTGATTGAAATGGAAGAAACGGCATATTCATACGATAAAAAAATATATAAAGTAGATAAGCCTTCCTATTCGGAAACGTTAATCTCTAAAAGATTTTACAACTCTAACGGCGTCGATATATCTTCAAAAAAGACTTTTTACGAAATATTTTTATCGGTCGCATCAAGAAACGGCGAAGATACGGGATCGGGATTCGATTTTGATTTTTCGCACAGTTTTGGAGCGTTGAAATTTAAAAAAGCCGCTATGAATGCCTCGAAAAAAGGAGTAGATCAGCTTGGGGCACGGGCAGTGCCAAGCGGAAATTATAATATATTATTCGATAACTTTACGTCGTCCGAACTTCTCGGCATATTAAAACAGTCTTTTTATGCCGACAGCGTCTATAAAAAGAAATCTTTATTAGAAGGCAGGATAGGAACAAAAGTATTTTCAGATAAATTAGATATTATCGACGATGGTCTTCTGCACGGAGGCGCTCTTACCGATATATTCGACAGGGAAGGCGTTAAGATGCAAAAAAAGATTTTATGCTCGTCGGGGGTCGTAAAATCCTATCTTTACGATATCGAATACGCAAAAAGAGCCGGCGCAAAATCAACGGGGAATTCCGTTAGCCGCTCTTTTACTCTTCCTCCGGATATCGGTTCTACTAATTTTTTTATAAAAAACGGCGAAACTAATATTTTAGACATAATAAGTTCGGTCAAAGAAGGTTTATATGTAAACGAGCTTATGGGGCTTCATATGGCAAAGCCTTATACCGGCGAATTTTCACTCGGGGCTTCCGGTTTTTATATTAAAAACGGGAAGATAGATTTTCCGGTTAAAGGAATAGTATTGAGCGGAAATCTGATGCAGTTATTTAACGGTATAGTAAAAGTAGCCGACGACATACGCTATTTCGGTTCGACCGGTTCGCCCTCAATATTGTTTGAAAACATTCAGGTTTCCGGAACATAAACCTTATTATTAAAACGTAAAATCAACGGAGCGTATTCACATTGGTAGTTAAATTATTAAAAAGTATTTTAGGGACCAGCAACCAGAGGGAGCTTGCAAGATTAAAACCTTTAGTAGATAAAATTAATTCGTTAGAACCGGTATATTCTAATTTTAAAGACGGCGAAATTAAGGGAATGACCGACAAGTTCAAAAACGAACTTAAAGGGCTTTCTCAAGCGGAACAGGAAAAAAAACTGAACGATATGATCCCCGACGCTTTTGCCGTCGCAAGGGAAGGAATTAAAAGATCCCTTAATATGCGGCCTTTCGACGTTCAGCTTATCGGCGGAATGATACTTCATTCGGGAAAGATTGCCGAGATGGCGACCGGAGAAGGAAAAACGCTTGTGGCCGTCCTTCCGGCTTATCTTAACAGCCTAACCGGCAGGGGCGTGCATATTATTACCGTAAACGATTATCTTGCCAAAAGAGACTCCGAGTGGATGGGTAAAGCTTATAATGCGTTAGGTCTTTCCGTAGGCGTTATAACTAATGATTTAGACGACGGAGAAAGAAAAAAAGCCTATAGCTGCGATGTTACATACGGCACCAATAACGAATTCGGATTCGATTATCTAAGGGACAATATGAAGTTTTCATTAGACGATTACGTCCAGAAAGAATTAAACTATGCCATAATAGACGAAGTGGATTCGGTGTTGATAGACGAAGCTAGAACTCCGCTTATAATTTCGGGCGAATCCGACGAAACTACCGAGATGTTTTATCAAGCCGATAATGCCGTAGGTTTTTTAAAAAAAGATTCCGATTACACGGTGGACGAAAAATTAAAAACTGCAATATTGACCGAAGAAGGTATAGAGAAAGTCGAAAAGACTTTAAATATAAAAAATATTTACGACCCGAGACATTTAGATTTACTCCATGCCGTAAATCAATCTTTGCGGGCGCATGCATGTTATTCCAAGGACGTCGATTATTTAGTTCAGGATAATCAGGTCGTTATAGTGGACGAATTTACCGGGCGGCTTATGAACGGCAGACGTTACGGAGAAGGACTGCATCAGGCTCTGGAAGCCAAAGAACGTCTTAAGGTCGAGGGCGAGAATCAGACTTTGGCTACGGTAACGTTCCAGAACTTTTTCAGGATGTATAACAAGCTTGCCGGTATGACCGGAACTGCGGATACGGAAGCCGAAGAATTTAAAAAGATATATAATCTCGATGTAGCGGTCATACCGACCAATAAGCCGATGATTAGAAAAGATTATACCGATCTAGTATTTGCTACGGAAGCGGAGAAATTTAACGCGGTATCCGAAGAGGTCATAGAAAAATACAAAGCAGGACAACCGGTCTTGGTCGGAACGGTTTCAGTAGAAAAGTCCGAAAGACTGAGCGGTATTTTAAAGAAAAAAGGGATTCCCCATTCCGTCTTGAATGCAAAAAATCATGCAAAGGAAGCGCATATTATCGCAAACGCCGGACAGAAAAAATCGGTAACTATATCGACGAATATGGCGGGAAGAGGCACCGACATCGTTCTCGGAGAAGGAGTTAAAGAACTCGGCGGACTTCACGTAATAGGAACGGAAAGGCACGAATCGAGGCGTATAGACAACCAGCTGAGAGGCAGGTCCGGAAGACAGGGAGACGTAGGCTCTTCCAGATTCTATGTTTCTTTAGAAGACGACCTTATGAGAATATTCGGCTCGGAAAGGCTTGCGCCTTTCTTGGAGAGGCTGGGATTAAAAGACGGTCAGGCTATCGAACACAGTATGATATCTAAAGCTATCGAGAATGCGCAAAAAAAAGTGGAAGGCCATAATTTCGACATAAGGAAAAACCTCATCGATTACGACAATGTTATGAACAAACAGAGGGAGCTTATATATTCATACAGAAGAAGAATTCTGCAGATAGACGAACTTTCCGAGATTTACGACGATATTTTGTTCGATATTAAATCTTTGTTAGAATCATATTTTGAGGAATACGTTCAGGAAAAATCCCACAGCGAACATTGGGATATAGAAGGCCTTTTAGAAATTATAAAAGCAAGCCTGTCTATAGATATAATTTCTATGCCCCCGGAAACATTTAGCTTAAAATCGGATCCGTCTTCCGATGACGCAAAAAAAGACGCCGTTATCGCGGCTTTGAAAAAATTGCCGAGAAGCGGGCTTTTTAATACCTTTTCGGATTTAATCAAAAAAAGTATAGATGCTAAAATAGCATTATTTCCGGAGGGAGAAAAGGTCGATATAATTAAAGCTTTATATCTTCAGGCGGTCGACAGTCTCTGGAAGGATGCGCTGACTTCTTTAGACGCTCTTAAGGAAGGCATAGGGCTTAGAGGATATGCGCAGGTAAATCCATTAATAGAATATCAGAAAGAGGCTTACGGTTTATTTTTAAATATGCAGTTCAGAATGAAAGAAGAAGCGTTGAATTCTATCTCGACGGTTCAATTCGAGGAGAGCGTAAATGCCGGCGATATATTGGCGGGAGCCGGTCTTCTTTCGGATAATATCGTTATGACGCATAACGAAATAAATTTTGAATCGGAAGAAAAACAAAAACCCATAGTGAAACCTAAAAAAATAGGAAGAAACGAACCCTGTCCCTGCGGCAGCGGT
>DAHWHJ010000051.1:0-1909 GCA_027335745.1 bacterium
TCCACTACCTTTTTAACGTTTTGGGATGAACCTTTTTTTGAAATTAAGATAGCGTCGTCGGTACTTATGACTATCATGTCTTCGACGTCTATAACGGCTATCATCTTGCCGCCGGACATTATAAGATTGTTTTTCGAGTTAATGCCGACTAAATCTTCTTTTGCATTGACGGCGTTGTTGTTTTCGTCTTTTTCCAGTTCGTCGTAAATAGAGTCGAAATTGCCGAGGTCCGACCAGTCGAAATTTGATTCTATTACTCTGACGGTTTTTGTATTTTCTAAAAGGGCAAAGTCTATGGAGTTTTCTTCTATTTTAAGCATATCGTCTTCTTTGACTCTTATCATAAAACCGTCTTTAGAAGCGTTTTCGTAAGCAAATTCGGAATTTTCGCAAACAGCCGGGCACACGGTTTTAAGTTCGTCTATCAGTATTCCCGGTTTAACCAAAAGCATTCCGCTGTTCCAATAAAAATTTCCTCTGGAGATATATTTTTCGGCGGTTTCTGCGTCCGGTTTTTCTTTGAAAGAAGCTACAGGATATACGGGGTTTAATATTGCCGGGGTGACGCTTATAATGCCGGAATTATGCTCGGTATATATATTATGCGCGGCATGCTCGGTATTAAATTTATCCTGAAATTTATCGGAAGAACCGGCAGGATTGCTTTTTGTCTCAGGCTTGCCCTGCCCCGCCGGCAGAGCTTCTATATAGCCGTAGCCTGTTTCGGGATAGGACGGCTTGATGCCGAACATGATAATCCCGCCTTTAAGGGCTTCGGAAACGCCTCTGCCTATTACCCTTTTATATGTTTTTTCATCTTTTACGAGATGGTCTGAAGGAGTGATTAAAACAGTTTCGGAACCGGTTTTAAAGGCGTCGATACATGAAAGAGCAACTGCGGCGGCGGTATTTCTGGGAACGGGTTCCAAAATAAACCTGCAGTCTTTAACCCCTATTTCGTCTAACTGGTCGAGAGCGATAAAATACTGGTCTTTATTCGTAACTATTATAAAATCGGAAGATAAGTCTTTGTTTCTTAATACGGTGAGCTGAAAAAGAGACTTGCCGTCAATAAATTTATAGAACTGCTTTGGAAAATAGGTTCTTGAAATAGGCCAGAGCCTCGTTCCGCTGCCGCCGCATAAAATAACGTTAGTCAAAATAAAGCTGCCTCCATGCCATGCCGTTTAAGTATTAATTGATTTTATACAATATTTTAAATATTTTAATATCGATTATTTCTTATTATTTGCTTATTTTGCTTATTGTATCGATTTATCTTCCTATGGAATAATAATCAAACCCGCTTTCCGTCATTCTCTTCTTATCGTAAATATTTCTTCCGTCGAATACCGCAGGGGTTTTCAGCGCGGCTTTAATTTTATCGAAATCCGGCACCCTGAAATCGTTCCATTCCGTGGCTACTATAAGTCCGTCCGCACCTTTAACCGCATCGTACATATCGTCAGCATATTCTATTTCCGAAAAAATCTTCATGGTATTTTCCATGGCTATAGGGTCGTAAACTTTAATTTTGGCGCCGTAGGAAAGAAGTTTGGATATTATTACTAAAGACGGTGCTTCCCTTATATCGTCGGTTTTAGGCTTAAAAGAAAGTCCCCAAAGGGCGAAAGTCCTGTCTGCTATATCTCCCTTGAAATGTTTTAATATAAAATCTACTATAATTTCTTTCTGCGAAGCATTGACTTCGTCGGCGGCTTTTAAAAGTTTAAAATCGTAATTATGCTGTTTAGCCGTCTGATAAAGGGCTTTTACGTCTTTAGGAAAACAGCTTCCGCCGTAGCCTATTCCGGGAAATAAAAAGGATTTGCCTATTCTTTTATCGGAACCTATTCCGATTCTTACGCTGTCCACGTTTGCTCCGGTCTTATCGCATAAGTTTGCTATT
>DAHWHJ010000027.1:0-8417 GCA_027335745.1 bacterium
CCCCGCTTTCTTTTGCCGATATTAAACACGGGTTAGATATAACTTCGGCAAAAAATCTTTCAGCCGTAAAAAAAATTCTGGATTCAATGGTAGCGGAAGGCGACTTAATATTTACCAAGGGAGAAAAGTATGCCTTTCCGCAAAAATTAAATCTTATACGCGGAACGATAATTTTTAAAAAGCGTAATTATGCATTTGTAAGCGACGATACCGGCTCTGGAAAGGATATTTTCGTTAAGGGTCCCGATATTGCAGGAGCTATTCCCATGGATAGCGTTATACTGCAGATTATACCCGACAATCCCTATTATTTAAAGAAAAAACGTCAATCCGCCGAATCAAAAGGCAGAAGAGGCAGAATAATAAGGATAATTAAAAGAAATTTAAAAAATATTAAAGCCGTAGTCAGGGTCGAAAAAAATATCGCAATTTTGACTCCCGTTTCTCCGGAGTTCGACGATTTATTTTATTTCGATATGCATAAGTTCAAAGATAAGGAAAAATTAAAAAACGGAGTTATTGTTAACGCCGTTTTACCTGAAACCGAAGATTTATCTTCGCGTATGGTTGTAATCGACAAGATTATAGGAGATATAGAATCTAAAAACGCCGAAGAAGAAATTATTCTTAATAAATATAACATATATAAGTCTTTCGACGAAGAAGTTTTAAAAGAACTCGAAGGATTTTCTTCCGACGTCGAGGAAAAAAATATAGAAAAAGGCAGGCGCGATTTGACGGCTATGCCCTTTATCACTATAGACGGCGAAGACGCAAAAGATTTTGACGACGCCGTTTGTTTAAAGACGTCAGAAAAAACAAATATTGCTAAACTTTACGTCGCCATAGCCGACGTTTCTTATTTTGTAAGATATGGAAGCCGCATCGACGCCGAAGCGTTTAAAAGGGGCAACTCTACGTATTTTCCAGGCAGCGTTTATCCAATGCTTCCCGAGAAGCTGTCAAACGAGTTATGCAGTCTGCTTCCGAAAAAAAAGCGCTTTGTAATGGTCTGCGAAATGGACATAGACGTCTTAACGGGAAAAACGGAAAATCAAAAAATATACAGAGGATTAATCAAGACTTTCGGAAGATTGACTTATAACGAGGTATATAATTATTTGACGGCGATAGAGGCGGGAGGCGCCCAAGTCGACCTGGATGCCCCGGAGGGACATAAAATAAACAGCGGCACAAGCTTAGAACTTTTTGACGCGCTGAATAAAAAACTTTCTCCGATAAAAGATATGCTTATAGATATGAAAAAACTTGCAAAAACTTTGAGGGATAAAAGAGCTAAGAATGGAAGTTTAGATTTCGACCCGATTAAAAGCAAAGTGGAACTAGATGAAAACAATGAGCCGCTTAACGTCATTCCCGAACCGAGAAATTTTGCCCATAACTTAATCGAGGATTTTATGATAACGGCAAACTGCGCTGTAGCCGAATTTATAGAAACTAAAAGAATTCCTTCTATTTATAGAGTTCATGAGAAACCGGACGAAGAGAAAGTTAAGGAATTTTTTAAAATATTAAAATATTTTAAAATACCGGTCGTTCACGGCTCCTTGGAAAAGCCTTTAGATTACAGGAAGATGCTGGATAAACTGAAGAAAACACCACTGGCATCTTTTTTGGAGCAGGCTTTTTTGAGATCGATGAGAATTGCCGTCTATTCTCCGGTTAATATTCACCATTTTGGGCTTGCCCTGAGGTCTTACACCCATTTTACTTCTCCGATAAGAAGATATGCGGATTTATTGGTGCATAGAATACTTGCTTTTATTATTTACGGAGATGACGGCGGCAATATGGAAACGGAATACAAACATATTTCCGACGATATTAAAAAAACGCCGGAATGGCTTAATGCAGAATATTTAAAGTTTGCATCAAATGCCGTTTCTAGAAGAGAAAAACTTTCTGCCGATGCAGAAAGAGAGTATGTAGATTTTAAGAAAATGCAATTTTTGAAAAAAAATTCGCAGGCTGTTTATGAGGGGTTTATTACAAACGTTGTCAACTTCGGCTTTTTTGTCGATATTAAAGGATTTTTTATTCAGGGTTTCGTTCATGTTTCAACTATAGCCGACGATTATTACGAATATGGCGATGCTTCTAAAATACTTAAAGGAAGACATACAAGGAAAATTTTTAAAACAGGGGATGGAATCGACGTAAGCGTTTATTCGATAGACCTGCTTAAAAGAGAGATAGACCTTAGATTTATTAAATTTACTAAGGAACGATAAATTATGAAAATAGGCGACATAATAAGATTTATAAGAGCGGTCAGGCGGATTAGAAAGGTGGCTTCAATATTTGCAAAGCACGGTTTCTATCAGATTATTACCAATGTGGGACTTTCCAAGTTTTTTATATTTAAAAAATATCTTAAAGCTACTTATCCGGTTGACGATTATCAAAACGTTCCGCCGGAAATTAGGCTGAGGTACGCTTTAGAAGAACTCGGTCCGACCTTTATTAAACTAGGACAGGTATTTTCACAGGAGATCAGGACGCTTCCTTTGAAATATATCGTCGAATTAAGAAAACTTCAGGACAATACGCGAGTCGATTTTAACAAAATCGATGAAATTAAAGAAATATTCAGAGCCGAAACCGGACAAAATTTAGAAGACGTTTTTGCGTCGTTCGATGAAAAACCCGTTGCTTCGGCTTCCATTGCGCAGGTTCATAAGGCGGTTTTAAAAGACGGCGCCGTCGTTGCGGTAAAAATTAAAAAAAGAAACGTAGATAAAATTATCAGGAACGATATAGACGTTTTGTATTTTATAGTGAATATCGTAAAAGACGCCGTTAAAGAATTGCTTTATATCGATAATGCGGAAGATTTATTCAAAGAGTTCAGCAAAAGCATTATATCAGAGCTTGATTTTATGGCGGAAGCCGGATATACGGAAAAGATAAGAAGGACCAATTTAGATAAAGATACCGTCGAAATTCCGAAAATTTACTGGAAGTATTCTACAAAATCATTATTAGTCGAGGATTTTATAGAAGGCGTCAAAGTCAGCGATTTAGATGAATTGTCGAAAAGGGGCTTCGATAATAAAATTATTCTTAAAATATTTCTAAATCATTTTTTCAAACAGATATTTATCGTCGGATATTTCAATGCGGACCCTCATCCCGGCAATGTTTTCGTCATAGATAAGGAGAAAATCGGAATAATCGATTTCGGTTCCGTAGGGATACTTACGAAAGATTTAAGAAAAAAAATCCTGGAGTATTTTATAGAATTCTTTAATGCCAACTATGAAGAAGCGGCATCACTGTTTATAGAAGTATGTATGGGCGACTTAACCGACAAGGAAGAGCAGTCTTTTAAATTTGAACTGATGGAATTCATAGAAAGCTTTTATAATAAGCCCTTTAAGGATATTTACAGTACGGAAATTCTTTTAGAAACATTAAAGATAGGACAGAAAAATAAATTGGTCATACCCTCCGAACTCTCTTTATTGTTTAAAGCCCTGCTTCCGATAGAATCTATCGCGAAAATGCTTGACCCCGAATTTTCTTTTGCGGATTCCGGACTCAAATTTTTTGATTTCGACGTCCTGATAGATAAGAAGGAAAAGGTAAAAGACATTAAAGAATCGTTAATGGACAAGTTGAAAAGCTATAAAGATTTAATAGGAGGGTTCCCCAGAAGAGCCGATAAAATACTTAAAAAGATGGCGGAAGATAATTTTTCGGTTGATTTTATTCATAAAGGATTAGAAGGATTTATAGAAGAAATGCAAAAATCCAGCAAAAGGCTTACCAATGGACTTTTAATCGCGTCCGTAATAATCTCTTCCGGTATTCTCATACTTATAGGAAGCGAATTTTCTCATTTTTATATTTTAATTATGGGAATAGCAGGCTGGGTACTAGGATTATTATATATTTTCATTTTATTATTTAAATAAAAATACGATAAAAATGGCGTGGAGGGGTTGAAAAATTGGAAGTATTGGAAATAAATCAAACCGGCGTTAATTTTAAAAATTCCGTAATTACTATAGGGAGTTTCGACGGGATACACTTGGGGCACAGAAGGCTGATGGAAATGACCAAGGACTCGGCTTTAGAGTTAAATTCGTCATCGGTAGTGCTTACGTTTCATCCGCATCCGTTAAAAGTTATCCATCCCGAAACCAAAATTAATCTTATTACGACGTTTGAAAAAAAGATAGAACTTATAGAAGAAACGGGGATAGATTATCTAATTTATATAACTTTTACGCCTGAGTTCGCAAATATGGAGCCGGAAGATTTTGTTAAAGACATTATAGTAAAGAAATTGAATCCGCTTAAAATTATAGTAGGGCATGATTTTGGATTCGGGGCGAATAAGTCGGGCAATATAGCTTTGCTTGAAAAGCTTTCCAAGGAGTTTGGTTTTGAGCTTACGGTAGTGGAGCCGGTCGTAATAGACAACGAGATTGTTTCCAGCACGCTTATAAGAAGATTAGTCGTTACCGGAAAAGTCTGCGCCGTCAAAAGATTTTTGGGCAGGGATTATTCTGTTCACGGACGCGTCGTAAAAGGATGCGGCAGAGGCAAACAGCTTGGATTTCCCACCGCAAATATCATACCCGAAGAAGAACTGTTTCCGAAAGACGGGGTATATGTTACGCAGGTCGGTATAAACGGCAAATATTATGATTCCGTAACCAATGTCGGTTCCAATCCGACGTTTAACGATGTTACCAGAAGAATAGAGTCTTATATATTCGATTTCGGCGAAGATATATACGATAAAGAAATAGAGGTTTTCTTCCTCGAAAGGCTCAGAGAAGAGATTAAATTCGATAATATAAACGAACTTGAAGCAAGAATTAGGAAAGATATAGAAATTGCAAATCTCATTCTTAAAAGAAAATATAAAAAAGCGCACTGTCTCTAAAAGATTTTTTGATTTTTAATAGAAAGTGTAATAAAATAATATATTATGATAATGCAAAAAGCGAAAACCAAAAAATTAAAGCTTTTCCTTTTAAGCGTTATTACAGGCTTAATGGTTATAACGACGGGATTTTTTGCATATACGGCCATAGATATGTTTTCCGTCCTGCATGCGAAGACCTCCGGTCAGGTATATTCTCTTAAGCAATCCGGAATGGTTTTTGTTAACGGAAACAATGGAATAAAACTTGTATATCCCGCATTTTCCAACGGTCTTAACTCTCTTTCGTTTTATTTCGTATTTGCCGTTGCATTATTGCTTTCGATAGGATTGATAACATTTATGTTTGTATATTTTTACAGGCTTATAGAAACGCAGGCGGACACCGAATCCGCTTTAAGGTCTTTAGAAAAAAACGTTCTGGAAATACCCTCGACTATTATGCATGAGATTAAAGGCAATATAAATTCGGTTTTAATTAATTCCAGAGTATTGACGGAAAAGATTAAAAATTTAGAATTTAATAAAGAAGGCGTCGTTAAAACCGGCAGTCTAATAGAAAGCGAAACGGCAAGGCTTGCGCAGACTATGGACGGAATACTTAAATTTACCAAAGATTTTGATATAAATCCCGAAGCCGTTAATCTTTCGGCAATAATAGACGAGACATATGAAATGCTTAAAGACCGACTTTCATCGAAAGGCATAAATTTTTCGATTTCGGTGGATAAAAATATCTATATTAAAATGGATAGGGATTTAATGATTCAGGTATTTAAAAATTTAATATTAAATGCGGCAGAATCTTATGACGGCAAGAAAGGCGATATTTTAATATACTCTTCCTATATTTTAAATAAAATATCTTTGACGGTGGAAGACCATGGTTCGGGGATAGAAAAAGAAACGCTTAAAAAGATTTTTGAACCATTTTTTACTACGAAAAAAACAGGAGCAGGACTTGGTCTTGCGTTGACTAAAAGAATAGTCGATGCCCATAGGTTTAATATAAATATCGAATCTAATAAAGGACTTGGAACTAAGATTTCCATGGTAATGAAAGACCTGCAATAATTGAAAATGAACGATATTGATCCCTCCAAAAAGCCTGCGGCAATATTAATCATCGAAGACGACGATGCCTCGCGAAACGGTCTTTTCGAATATTTAAATCTTAAAGAATACAAAGTTTTTGAAGCGGACTGCCTTGAATCGGCATTTAAAATAACCGGTTCTATAGACTCCGGCAGCATAACGGATAAAATAGATATTATTATTACCGACCTTAAACTGCCCGACGGAACGGGTTTAGATATTTTAAAAGCTGTAAAAGAAGGCAGAATTCAAAATACCGACGTTATAATAACAACAGGTTACAGTTCGGTAAAAACCGCCGTCGAGGCTATTAAGCTCGGAGCTTACGATTATATAACGAAGCCCGTAAATCTCGAAGAGCTTGAACTTGTAATTAAGCGCATAATATCAAATAAAAGCCTTATCGATGAATTAAATATATTAAAAACGAGACTCGACGAAAAATTTAATTTTGGCAATTTAATAACGTCATCTCCTAAAATGACGGATATCGTGAACACGGCGGTTGCAGTTTCAGGCACTAATTCGACGGTGCTGATAGAAGGAGAGTCCGGTACCGGCAAAGAACTGCTTGCAAACATTATAGTCAATAATTCCCTAAGAAAAAATAAGCCTTTTATTAAAGTAAATTGCGCGGCTCTTTCCGAAACAATTTTAGAAAGCGAACTTTTCGGACACGAAAAAGGGGCTTATACGGGAGCGGATTCTTTATATAAGGGAAGATTTGAGTCGGCTGACGGAGGAACTATTTTTCTCGACGAGATAGGGGAGATTTCTTTGAAAACGCAATCAAAAATATTGAGGGTATTGCAGGAAAAAGAGTTTGAAAGAGTCGGAGGAAATAGAACCATTAAGATTAACATAAGAGTTATCGCGGCATCTCAGGATATAGAAAAAAAGGTTTCGAGAGGCGAATTTAGGCAGGATTTGTATTACAGGCTTAACGTGATTAATTTAAAACTTATACCGCTGAGGGAAAGAAAAGAGGATATCCCCGTTCTTATAAAGCGGTTTTTAGACGATTTTTCCGGCGAAAACGGCAAAAACGTTACCGGCATTAGTAAAGAAGCATTGGATTTTTTATTAAACTACGATTACCCCGGCAACGTAAGGGAGCTTAAAAACATTATAGAATATATGACGGCCGTTTCTAAAGGCGGCATCGCCGACGAATCTCTGCTCCCCGGCTATTTAAAAGAAAAATATTTAAAAACTCCAGCCGTTTCGGATGAAGAGGATTTTATAAGGATACCTTTCGGGACTGCTCTCGAAGATGCCGAAAATATTATTATACAAAAAACATTAGAAATGAACGACTTTAATAAAGCTAAGACTGCAAACGACCTAAAAATAGGTTTAAAAACGATTTATAGAAAATTAGAAAAATTTTAGAATTTAATCTTTTTAATTATTTCTATATACTTTTCAGTTTCTTTTGTTTTCTTGATATTATAAGATTTTTCAAGATATTCCAGTGCTTTTTTATACTTTTTCAGCATAAAATAATCCATACCGGTATGTTTTAATACGGTCGGCGATTTTCCGAGCTTTTTAAGAGCGGTTTTAAATAGTTTTAGAGCCTCTGCATACTTTCTTTCCCTGTAATACACGAACCCGAGGCTGTCAAGAATAAAAGGAGAGCCTTTATCGTAAGATAAAGCTTCTTTTATCAGCATTTCCGCTCTTTTTAAATTTTTATTTTTTACGGCGAGATAATATCCCATGTAATTAAGAGCATCGGCATTATAAGGATTTATTTTTAAAATTTTTTTCATCGTTGCATAAGCCTCGTCGTTTCTTTTTAACGTATGATACGCCGAGCCTAATTCGTATAAAAGTGCGGTATTATCGGGAAATTTTAATAATCCCCTTTTTACGACATATACCGACATGGGATAATCTTTTATCTCCGCAAGCGCGACGGCGGAAAAATAATAAAACTTTAGATTTTTATTAACTTTAGTATCGGAAAGAATCTCCGATATAATCCCTTCAATAGATTTTCGATATTTAATATCTCCCGTTTTTTTGTAGTCGGTTATGTATATTTCTATTTCTTGAAGTTGGGCGTCTATATAATGCCTTCCGGGTTTAAGCTTATTTAAATAAAATAGCCCTTTTTTATAATTTTTTTGCAATATATAAGAAATTCCCGTGAAGAAATAGGCATTATTTATTAATCTTGAATTATTTTTTGAATTTTTGGCGATATCGATAAAATTTAAAAAATGTTTTCTGGAAGCCGGATAGTTTTTTAAAGTATATTCGAGTATTGCCGACTGGTAAATCGCTGTTTTTGAATAAGGATTGATTTTGAGGTATTTATTAAAAATATTTATTGCTTTTTTCTCTCTCCCCGTAAGAATATAAAGGGCGGCAAGCCTGAAATATGCTTTTTTAAAAT
>DAHWHJ010000048.1:0-11698 GCA_027335745.1 bacterium
TATAACGACAAAGTAAATAAAATAGAAACGTACGATTTGACGCTTACTTCATACGACGGTTTGCAGTTGAAAGGATATTTCGCAATTCCCTACGGGGTTAAAGGCAAAAAATACCCGGGCGTTCTTTTACTGCACGGTTACGGTTCGTTTGGAACTCCGGGATGGGCGCACTTCTTTGCAAGAAGAGGATATGCGGCTCTTTCTATCGACTTAAGAGGACACGGAAGGAGCAGGGCAGTTTATAATCCGGGTTTTCCGGGTTTAATGACCGACGGAATTCTTCACGTTAAAACTTTTTCTATGGTAAAAATCGTTATGGATTCTTTAGCCTCTCTTAGATTTTTAGAGCATTTTAAAAACATAAATTCAAAATATATATTCGTTACCGGCGGAAGTATGGGAGGCGCGCTTCCTTTAATAGACGCCGCTATAGACCCTCATGTAACTGCCGCCGCCGGAGACGTTCCGTTTTTAAGCGATATTCCGGTGCAGATGCCTCTTGCAAAAATGGGTCCATATATGGAAGTTAAAGCATTCTTAGAAAAACATCCCGAAGACAAAGCCAAAGTTATGAGGTCGCTTTATTATGTGGATACGAAACATTTTGCATCGTGGATTAAAGTTCCGGTTATGGTCGGAATAGGACTTAAAGACGAAGATTGTCCGCCGAAAGGCACTCTAATCGTTTATAAATTAATTAAATCCAAGAAAAAACTCTTTGTTGCTAAAAACAGCGGTCATGTCGTTCTTCCCGGTTGGAATATGGAAGTTTTTAAATTTTTTGCTCCTTATCTGCCTAAATCTGCCGCCGGCTCAAAAAAAGCTGTAAAAAATGAAAAAAACGGAAGGAAATTCTTATGAAACACGATAATAGTTTAAAAGCGGTAAAACGCGCCGAATCATTAATGCCGGGCGGGGTCAGCAGTCCAGTAAGAGCTTTTAAGTCTGTTGGTTTATCGCCGGTTGTAATAAAAAGGGCTAAAGACGATAAGATTTACGACATCGACGGGAACGAATATATAGATTACGTTATGTCTTATGGTCCTATGATTTTAGGGCATGCCGACGGAAGGGTGGTAGAAGCCGTTTCTTCCGCTGCGGCAGACGGTTTCAGTTTCGGCGCTACGACCGAAAAGGAAATAGAACTATCCGGCTTAATTCATAAACATTTTCCTTCGGTAGAGTCGGTCAGATTAGTAAATTCCGGCACGGAAGCCGTGATGAGCGCAATAAGGCTGGCAAGAGGCTTTACCGGAAAAAGTAAAATTATTAAATTTGAAGGATGCTATCACGGTCATTCCGATTCGATGCTCGTCAAAGCAGGTTCGGGGGCGCTTACGACATCCGTTCCTTCAAGCGCAGGTATTACGGAAAGCCTGTCAAAAGATACTCTTGTAGCGGTTTATAACGACATATCGTCGGTTAAGGAACTGTTTTCGGCGCATAAAGGTAAAATAGCGGCGGTCATAATAGAACCGGTCGCCGCAAATATGGGGGTCGTTCTTCCCAAAGAAGGTTTTTTAAAAAAATTAATCGATTTAGCGCATGAAAATAACGCTCTTATAATATTTGACGAAGTTATAACCGGTTTCAGGCTTTCTTTGGGCGGCGCGCAGGGTTTGTTTAATTTTAAACCGGATATTACCTGTCTCGGCAAAATCATCGGCGGCGGACTTCCGATAGGCGCTTTCGGCGGCAGAAAAGATATAATGGAATATCTTTCGCCGCTCGGTCCCGTTTATCAGGCAGGCACGCTTTCGGGCAATCCGGTATGCACGGCCGCCGGTATTGCGACTATAAAAGCCATTGAAGAAGACGATGCCGTTTCAAAAGCAAACGAAGCCGCCGATTATTTAGTTGCAAGCTTGAACGACGAATTTAAAAAAATAAAAATAGAAGGCAAAATCGCTATAAATCATATATCGTCTATCATTACTATTTTTTTTAAAAAAGGCGGCGTAAACAATTTTAGCGATGTAATGAAATCGGATACGAATATGTTTAAAGAATTTTTCGCATCGGCGTTGAACAGGGGAATATTTATGGCTCCGTCGCAGTATGAAGCTATGTTTTTAAGCTCTAAACATACCGGTTCGGATTTAGATAAAACCGTTTCGATTATTTCGGAAGCATTAAATAAGATATTTTAGCAGGCATTAATTATAAGCGTTATAAGTGGTGGAGGGCACGGGACTCGAACCCGCGGCCTACGCCATGCGAAGGCGTCGCTCTACCAACTGGGCTAACCCCCCACGTTTTAAAAATTTTCCAATGAACTAAAATTATTATCGCAAAAAATCCCTAAAAAAGCAACTACAATAAAATTAATAAAATCCCCGAATCCCGATTTAGAAACCGCTTTAAATAATTATGCTTGCCGCTCCGATTCCTTGACTATCATAATTTTCATGATAATATATTATATAAATATATAAAAATTTACGCGGATAACGGGACGCGTAATATCAATTATAAAGAAGGAGGATTGAAAAATGTTGGAATTATCGTCTATAAGCAGAAGAGTTAAAGAAAGAGTTAAAGATACGGTCGTAAAAAATACCCTTCATATCGCAAGCGATTATATAATACCGAAAATAAGCGATGAAGCAATCATTAAACTTTCGGACAAATTAAATAATTTTAAGGCTCCCGCCGGTAAAATATTTTTCGACCATATTTTCATTAATTTAAAAAGAAAACTTCCGTATCTTTCTAAAAATGTTAAAAAAGGGATATTAGATAATTTTATATCCAATTTTTTACTGCTGAGCGGCGAAAGAAGAAAAGCTTTTATCGAAAAAAATGGATTTTATCCGCCTCTTTTTTATGTTATCAGCCCGACTATGCACTGCAATTTAAAATGCTACGGATGTTATTCCGCCAATTATACCCGCAGGGATATGCTTTCGTATGCTAAAATCAACCAAATCATAGAAGAGGGGAAAAGCTTCGGTATATTTTTCTATACGATTTCCGGCGGAGAACCGTTCGTTAGAAAAGACCTTTTAGATATAATCGAAAAAAATAACGATTGCTATTTTCAGATATACACGAACGGTTCGTTAATAGACGGAAAAACCGCCGAAAAACTTGCTCATTTAGGCAATGTTTTTCCCTGCATAAGCGTCGAAGGATTCGAAAACGAAACCGATGAAAGAAGAGGAAGGGGGCATTTTAAAAAAGTAGTTTCGGCGATGAAAAATCTCAAAGAAAACGGAATGCTTTTCGGATTTTCCGCTACCGCCACCCGCTTTAACAACGATGTTATAGTAAGCGATGAATTTATCGATTTTTATATAAAGCAGGGCTGTTTTCTCGGCTGGTATTTTAACTATATACCTATCGGACGGGAACCAGACGTAAATCTTATGCCTACGCCCGAACAGCGCAATTTCAGAAGAAAAAGGGTCGTAGAAATAAGAGAAACAAAACCTATAGTAGTCGCCGATTTCTGGAACGACGGCGTTCTTTCCCACGGGTGTCTTTCCGGGGGGCGCGTTTATCTTCACATAAACGCTAACGGGGGCGTAGAGCCGTGCGTTTTTGCGCAATTTGCCGCAGATAACATATTCGATAAGTCTATGGAAGAAATTCTTAGTTCGACTTATTTTAAATCTATAAGAAAGGAACAAATGGGGGTCAAAAACAGGCTCCGTCCCTGCATGATAATAGATCACCCAAAAATACTCAGAAAGGTTGTCGCCGAAGGAGGGGCAAAAGCTACTCAGGAGGGTGGAGATTCGATAATAACAGAACTTCAGGATAAAATGGACGAATACTCGCAGAATTACGGAAAGATAGCCGACGAGGTTTGGAAAGACGAATTCGAAAACGGCAAATTTTTCACCGCATTTGACGGCAGAAGAATAAAATTAAACGAAGAAGACTATTACAGGAGGTCATTTTATCCTATTAAAGGAGGCAAAGGCGCGGAAGATAATTAGTGTTATATTTTAATTGTTTGTATTATAATATAACGCTATGATAGCCGATATAGTTATCCCCAAAAGCGGAACCGATATTAAATTCAGTTATTTGATACCGGAAGAATTAGAACCCGAAGTAAAAATAGGTAAAGCCGTGCTGGTTCAATTGAAAAACAGAACCGTGTACGGCTTTATTTATAATATTACGTCTGAAAACAAAAAAATAAATCTTAAAAAAATACTTCATATTTCGAAACCTCATTTTTTTACCGAGTCCCGCAAAGATATTTTTAATTTTCTTTCTTCATACTATCATGAAAACATATCTAAGGTTCTCGAAACCGTTCTCCCGTCGTTGGACGTCCAACATTTCGATTTGTTAGATAAATACTACGATGAGGCAATGCTCGTCAAAACCGCTCATAATGATAACGGAGGCGCTTTTCTTTCGGAAGCCCCTTATCATCTAACGCAAGATCAAGAAAATGCGGTAAACTTAATTAAAGAAGTAATGGCTGAAGGTATATATAAAACATTTTTACTTCACGGCGTAACCGCAAGCGGCAAAACGGAAATTTATTTTAATCTTCTTAATTTTGCTTTAAGTTTAAATAAGCAGGTTATAATAACCGTTCCGGAAATATTTATTACTAATCAATTTATTCACTTAATAAAAAAACGTTTCGAAAAACTAGTCGAGCAAAAAGGTTTCGCAGTTTTCCATAGTAAAATTTCAAAAAAAGAAAAACTCTTAAACCATATGAGAATAATGAACGGCGGCGTCAAGTTGATTCTGGGAGCAAGGTCGGCTATATTTTCCCCGTTAAAAGATCCGGGGCTTATAATAATCGACGAAGAACATGATTCTTCATATAAACAGCAGTCGGGGCTTCTTTACAATGCCCGCGACGTTGCCGTTATGATGTCTAAAAAAACTTCGTCCGTCTGTATCCTCGGTTCGGCTACCCCTTCTTTAGAATCTTATTATAATGCCGCCTATCTTAAAAAATATGAATATATATATATAAAAAACAGGGTAAAAGGTAAATCTCTTCCCGAAGTCGATATTATCGATTTAAAAGGCGAATTCAAAAATTCGGGGAAAAAAGAATTTAAAGATAAAATTTTATCCGACGAAACAATCCTTTTAATGGAAGAAAATCTTAAAAATAAGAAACAAATATTACTTTTCTTAAACAGAAGGGGATTTTCGACATTCTTGATATGTACTTCATGCGGTCATCAATTTTTATGCAAAAATTGCGCTATATCTTTAGTCTATCATAAACATAAAAGCAGGCATAATAACGCAAATGCCGCAAACGGTTCGTTAGAATGTCATTACTGCGGTTATAAAGAAGAAGTTCCTAAGTTGTGTCCAGAATGCGGAATGGACGATATCGAACCGTACGGTATAGGCGTTCAAAAATTGGAAGACGGGGTAAAAACTTTATTTGAAAAACAGGCTTTTAGCCGATCCGAAGGATACGGCAGTTCAGACGTAATAAAAATAGAAAGAATCGATTCCGATATAGCAAAAAATAAGAAAGCCGGCGCCGAAATCTTTAAAAAAATGCACAAAAAAGAAATAGATATATTAATAGGAACGCGGATTATAACAAAAGGACACGATTTCCCGGACATAGGTCTCGTAGTAGTAATTTTTGCGGACAGCCTCCTGAATTTACCGGATTTCAGGAGCGCCGAGAAAGCTTTTCAGATTCTTACGCAGGTTCTCGGAAGAGCCGGAAGAGGCGAAGATCGCGGAAAAATAGCTATTCAAACATTTATACCGGATAATTATTTATTGCAATATACCGCCTCCCACGATACAAAAGGTTTTTACGATAAGGAGCTTGAAATCAGAAAAGAATACGGTTATCCGCCTTATACCAGAATGATAGCCCTGAAATTAATAGATAAGAATATTGAAAACCTGAAAGAAACGGCATCAAATTTAAAAAAAATTATCGGCAGGATTATAGAAGCAAATATTAAGTCGGGCAATTTCGCAAATAATTTATCTATTTTAGGACCTTCGCCGTGCCCGATTGAAAAAATAAAAAACGATTTCAGGTATCAACTTATATTAAAAGCGCCTCCTCCTGCGGCAAACCTCCATAGGCTGGTAGATATGTTAAGGAACGACGAGCATTTATCCAAAAAATTTTCATCGGGAAAGATTGCCGTAGATGTTGACCCCGACGTTCTTATGTGATAAACTTAAAACTTAAATATAGTTAAAATCTAAAGGGAGTATTGATTAATGAACAAAGCTCAATTTACTGAAAAATTTGCGGTTAAAAATGATATTCCTATAAAGATTGCGGATAAAATAATCGATACTATAATTAACGAAATAAAGGAATCTCTTATTCAGAGGAAGAGAGTCGAAATCAGGGGGTTCGGAAGTTTTTCGGTAAAAGAATATAAAACTTATACGGGAAGAAATCCAAAAACCGGAGACAAGATAGAAGTTCAAAAAAAATTGGCCCCGCAGTTTAAGTTAAGTAAGATTTATAAAAATAACCTTGTTAAATAAATTAAGTAAATTAAGTAAATTTTTCATAAAGACTTACGGCTGCCAAATGAATCTCCACGATTCAGGTTTAATAGAAAACGGTCTTTTAAAGAACGGTTTTCATAAAGCCGATTCCGTGAGCGATGCCGGCATCGTTATCTTAAATACCTGCAGCGTCCGTGACCATGCCGACCACAAAATATTATCGGAATTAGGCAGATTAAAAAAAACCTGCCCCGATAAAAAAATCGTTCTTGCCGGTTGTTTCGCCAAACAGATTAAGTTAAAAACGGAATCCGAAAAACGGAAATCGGAGATCGGTCATTTTTTTGATTATTGTTTCGGCCCGGACGAAATTCCATCTATCCCGGATGTTCTTAAACGCAAAAACGCGTTCGTAAAAGATAATAAAGATTTCGTAAAACCGCAAAACGACGCGGCAACGGTAAAAATTACCGAAGGATGTAATAATTTTTGTTCTTACTGCATAGTGCCTTATGTTAGGGGGGAAGAAAGATCTATACCGTTTGAAATTATATATAATACCGTTAAAGAGCAGGTTTCGAAAGGAGTAAAAGAAATACTTCTTTTAGGACAGAACGTAAATTCCTATCTATCGCCGGAAGACGGCAATAAAGACTTCGTCTTTCTTTTAAATGCGCTTTCGGAAATAAAAGGCGCATTTAAAATTAAATTCTTAACTTCCCACCCTAAGGATTTCAACGACGGTTTAATAGAAACGGTTTGTAAAAACGGTAAGATTTCTAAAGAGATTCATCTGCCCGTTCAATCCGGTTCGGATAAGATACTTTCGGCTATGAACAGGGGTTATACGATAAAAGATTATTTAAATCTGGTCGAAAAACTAAGAAACGGGTATTCCGATATTTCCGTTTCCACGGATATAATAGTCGGTTTTCCGGGCGAAACCGAAGAAGACTTTCAAATGACCGTTTCTTTAATGGAAGAGGTCAAGTTCGATTTTATATTCGGGTTCAAGTATTCCCCCAGACCTTTTACTAAATCTTTTGAAATTCCCGACGATATTTCTATGGGAATTAAAAAAGAAAGGCTCGAAACGGTATTTCAAAAACAGAAAGAAATAAGTAAAAAGGGAGGCAGTCAATAATTATTATGATAATAGATTTTCATATGCACACCGTATTTTCCGACGGCGAACTTGTTCCCGCAGAGCTTATCAGGCGTTCTATATATGCAGGTATAGACGCGATAGCTATAACCGACCACGCCGATTTTTCCAATATCGAAAGCAACCTGTCCGGCATTAAAAAAATATGCGAAAAAATAAACAAACTTTACGGTAAAAATAAAAAAAATAATTTTAAAGTTCTTCCCGGAGTCGAGATAACGCATGTGCCGCCAAGTCTTATAGGAGAAGCCGTAAGTCTTGCCAGAAAATCCGGGGCAAAAATAGTCGTAGTCCACGGCGAAACGCTGAGCGAGCCGGTAGAGGACGGAACAAATTCAGCCGCCTTAAAAGAAGATATAGACATACTTTCCCACCCGGGTTTAATTACGGAAAAAGAGGCGGTCCTGGCAAAGAAAAACGGCATATATCTGGAACTTTCCTACAGAAAGGGACACTGCCTCGCAAACGGACATATAGTCGGCATAAGCCAAAAAACCGGAGCCGGCTTGATTATTTCGAGTGACGCCCATTCTCCTTCGGATATTATGGGCGAAAAAGAATACGACGGGGTGGGATTCGGCGCGGGGCTGACGGCAAAAGATCTTGAAAAAATTAAGGAAAACGCCGCCGGCTTATTAAAAAAATCGTCAAAAAAATATGCTTGATTTTAATTTTATTATCTTATAATATTAATTCAAATTAACGTAAAAAATAAAAAGGGAAAGGGAAATTTTAATGGACAAAATAGACATAGAAGGATTTTTTATTAAAAATAAATATTTTTTAATCGGTTTTTTAGCCGGAATCATAATAATCGTAGGGGCATTGCTGGGAGTCAAATTTTATTATTATAAATTAAACCAAAGCGCAAATAAAATGCTTTGGAAGGGCATCAGGCTTTATATGTCCTATAACGGTAAAAATCCCGAAGCTGTTTCCGGTTCAATATCATACCTAAAAAAACTTCAAAAAAAATACAAAGGAACGACCGATTATAAAATATCTAATTTTTATCTTGGATTAGATTATATGAGAGCGGGGAAATTAAAAAAATCAGCGGTTTATTTTACAAAATATGCCCGTTATTATCCAAAACCTAATTCGCATAATTTAACTTATCTTGCCTACAGCAATCTTGCTACCGTTTCTATGCTCCAAAAAAATTATAAAAGCGCGATATTATATTTTAAAGCAATGTCTAAAATAAACGACGTCAAGCTTCAGGAATATGCATTATTGGAAGAAGCGGCGGTATGGACGCAGATTAAAGAGCCAAAAAAAGCCGTTGCCGTATATAATACTATTCTCACGAACGATGCAATGACTAAAGACAGGGGATATATAGAAAATTTAATACAATTGAATGAGCTTCGCTTTTAAAAACATATGCTTAATTTTATTTAGGAGAGGGTATGGGGTTATTCAGCCAAGGCAATAAACAGTGCATGACCGTTATTAATTCGGCTTTGACAGATAAAGACGATGAATTGGAAAAACTTAAAAAGTCGGACGCGAGGCTTTTTGACGCCTCTTTCCCCGCTTTATCCTTAGTCAACGACTGGAGGAATAGAATACTATCTCTTGCCTCCGACCAAGTCGATATTATGGAAATTACCATAGATACGAAAAAGACCGCCGGGGTGTTCAGGGGCGAAGTAGAACAAGCCGCATCGAGGATAACCGGCGTCGCCGCGGCTACCGAAGAGATGTCTTCTACCGCAAAAGAAATAGCAAAAAATGCGCAGGCGGCGGCGGGCGAAGCCGGCGATACCGTCAAAAAAACTAAGGAAGGTTCGGCGGCGCTGGAGGAACTTGTTTCGAGAATGGAGCAGGTCGAGCAGGCGGTTAAAACCATGGGAGAGTCGATAAACCAGTTTGTAACGAGGACGCAGAAAATAGTAGAACTTACCGATAAAGTAAAAGAGATAGCGGCGCAAACCAACCTGTTATCCTTAAACGCCGCAATAGAAGCGGCGAGAGCGGGGGAACACGGCAGAGGTTTTGCCGTCGTAGCTGATGAAGTAAGAACGCTTGCGGAAAAATCCGCTCAGGCGGCAAAAGAAATCGAACAGGTAACGCAGGACATAGGCGGACAGTCCAAAGAAGTCGAGATTAAAGTAAAAGAAGGTCTTTCCCACCTTAAAAATTCTCAGGAATCCTTGGACGTCGTAACAAGCGTTATGTCCATAGCCGACAAAGCGGCTACTCAAACAAGCGAACAGGTAACGTATATCGCCACGGCGGCAGAAGAACAGTCGCAGGTTGCTTCGGAAATGGCAAATAATCTCTCGTCTCTTTCTTCCGGGATGGAAGAGATGCAGAATACATTTGATAAAATCGGTTCTTCTTTTGACAGAATAGTCAAAGAACAGTCAAATTCCATAAAAATTTTTTCGGATTGGAAATTCGACTGTATGCTTTTAAATATCGTCAAAGCCGACCATTTATTATGGATTACGAGAGTGCTCGACGCCCTTGCGGATAAAAAAGTATCGCTAAACAGCGCAGAGTTGACCGACCATCACCAGTGCAGGCTCGGAAAGTGGTACGAAGGGGTAGGACGCTCAAAATATGGGGATCACAAAGAATTTATAGAATTAGGGCAGATTCATCCGAAAGTCCACGAAACCGGCAAAGCTTTAATCGACGCTTTAAACGCAAAAGATTTGGATAAGGCTAATATTCTCGCCGACAGGTTAATAGATTATAAAGGGCAGGTAATAAAGACGCTTGACGATTTAATTAGCAAAGCTAAAGAAAACAATATTTACAACAGGCATGAGAAGAAGTGAACGATTTAACCCCGATAAACGTAATTTTTATATGGCATTTTCACCAGCCTTATTACAAAGACGATTTTAGCGGCGAAATACTGATGCCGTGGACGAGGCTCCATGCTACCAAAGATTATTATTTTATGGGGGCGCTTCTAAAAAAATATCCCAAAATTCATGCCACGTTTAACTATTCCCCGTCTTTACTCGTTCAATTAGAAGATTATGTAAACAATTATAACGATATGCTTAAAAACGAAGAATTTTTAAGCATATCCGATAAAAAGATATCCGAACTTTCCTCCAAAGATAAACTATTTATTATAGAGAGATTCTTTCCGGCGTGTTCTTCAAGCAATAAATTCATCGAAAAAAGCGGAAGGTTCAAACAGCTTTATTACAGATTAAAAACCGCCGCAGTCGAAGGGGACGAAGAAAAATTAAATTTATTCGATGAACAGGATTATTTAGATATAATAGTCTTGTTTAATCTTCTCTGGATAGACCCCATTTCTATAAGTTCCGATGAATTTTTAGCCTCGTTAAAAACTAAGGATAAGAAATTCGCCGAAGAAGAAAAAAATAAATTAATAAGAGAAAAAATCCCGCTGATTTTAAATAAAATAATTCCTTTGATTACCGAACTTGCGGAAAGCGGCAGTATCGAACTTTCTGCAAGCCCATACTATCATCCGATACTGCCGTTGTTATGCGATACCGATATAGCCGATTTTCACGACGGCATAGAACTTCCGACACCGTTCAGACATCCGGAGGACGCCGACTATCAAATTAAAAGCTCATTAGATTATTTCGACAAAAAATTAGGCGTGAAAGTTAAAGGGATGTGGCCGTCCGAGGGAAGCGTCAGCGAAAGGACACTAAAACTTTTTTTCGATAATAATGTCCATTGGATAGCTACCGATGAGGAGATTCTTTCCAATTCCATAGGCGTTAATTTAACCGATTTAAATAACAGGAAACTCCTTTATAGACCTTATGTAGTAAAAAGAGATGAAAGATATTCATACATATTTTTCAGAGACAAAGCGCTTTCGGATTTAATTGGGTTTAAGTATTCAACCTATGAACCGGAAACCGCCGCTAAAGATTTAATAAACAACTTGAAGGATATAGCGTTAAGTCTGCAAAATTACAATAAAAATGGTCTTTCTGTAGTTCCTATAATATTAGACGGCGAAAACGCTTGGGAATATTATAAAGATAACGGAGACGACTTTTTTAATTATCTTTACGAGGGATTGTCCGATAACGCAGAGATTATAAAAACCATTACCGTCAGCGAATACATAAAAAAAGCGGAAGA
>DAHWHJ010000049.1:0-3489 GCA_027335745.1 bacterium
TCTTCGAGTTCCTTTAAGGCTTCCTCCGCACCCTCCACGCCTGTTTTAATATCTTTTTTTAACTTTCTTAGATTTTTGCGGTAAGGCACCTCGCGTTCAGGTTCCCAGTTGCCCACGCCTATAACGTCGGCAGATTCGGCAAGAAAGCGGGCTATCTTATTCCGCACGTCGAGCCTCTGGTTTGAGACGTGAAAATGCAGGCTTGCTATTTTTCTGGAGAGTTTTCTCCAGTTTCTGCTCGGGCCGTTTTCCGTCCGGACCATTATTTTGGATAGCCTTTCTTTTTCTTTGAAAACTAAGGCTTTTCTTTCCTTGTCTATAAGGTTTTTAAAAAGCTTTTTTTCAAATAAGTTTAACCGTCCGGCTATTTCTTCTTCCGTGAGTTTTCTTTTAGGACCTTGCTTTAAGGCTAAAGCCTGCTGTAATTTTTCGAGCTTGCTCAAGCTCTTTTCTAAAAATTCGTAATGGAAAGCTATATAACCTCTTTCCCCTGTTTTAAGGTTCTCGAAAGAGGCGGTAAAAGCGGGATCCTCGGCTGGGTTCACTCCGACCGCCCAGCCCTGGTTTAAGGGTTTTATGGCATAAACCTTGTCCGAAACCTCCACGCTTAAGACGGCAAAATACCGGCCGGCTTTGGTAGCGACAGACATGGTTTTAACGTCCGAACCGTCAGGAACCTGTCTATGTAACGTTATATTTACCCACGATTTAATAGGCGTAATATATATTTGGGTATTTTCCCTTGTTTCCCTCGTCAAGCTTTTTATATTGCCGGGAACCTGCCATGGTCCAAAGCTCTCGGCTCGTTTCTTATATCTCGGCTCGCCGATAGCACCTTGGTCTCTCTGTCCTTTTTTAGGCTGAGTTGCCGTAATCCATTTTTGGGATTTTGCGGAGCCGGAAATCGCAAAGCGCACGTTGGACAAGGACATATTATTTGAAGATTCGAAGGAGTTGTCCATGTAAACCTTGGCGGCGTAACCGGCATACTGGTTTATGGCCCTTATAAGTTGCCAGTAAACCTTGGCGGCCGGGAATTTATCGCCTGATTTCTTAGCGGATTCTCTTGCCTTGGCCTCAATATCGTATTGTTTGCTTATTTTTGAAATAAGGATATTGTCGTCCAAAAGCTCTTCCGTAATATCCCCCAGCGTATTGCCGACGATATTTTTAATATCGTAGAGCTTTGCCGCGGCGGTAAAGTCCAGTCCGGGAAATCCGTCCTGAAACTTTATAATGGCGGCCGCCCTGTTGCCCTGAGTATTACTCTTGCCGTTGGAGCAAAGACTGCCGATTATATACTTAAACTGCTTGGATACAAGGGCGGCTTTTAGTTTTTTCCTAATAGTAACCGCCTTGTTCCACTGCAGCCTTTCCTGCCACAAGACGGTATTGAGCCGCCTCTTTTGCGGCGCGGTAGGAAAGATTTCGTATTTATAGTTTAAAATGTTTTTTTTATCCATAATTTTTTAATTTTATCTCTCCCTATTTATTTTTATATTTATTTTGTTAACTTTATGAATTCCCTTATCGCTTCGAACTCGTCGTCGAACACCCTCGCGACCGGGCAGTTATTGTATTTTACAGCGAAAAGCCTAAAATCTCCCTTATCTATCCAGTAGATAGAGTAGTCCCCCCGTTCGCATATTCCTTTAAACCGAAGCTGAATGTCGATACTCTCCGCTTCGTTCACGCCCTCTTTTAAATCATAAGCGGCACAGCCGCCTGACATAGCGCAATTCATAAAACCTCCTTTTCTACTTTTTTGTTTTCTTGTTTTTTATATCCTTCGCATTCCATAATCAAGTCTTCGGTTTTTTTAGAAACTCACCATTTCGTCCTGTAACGCAGGGCGTCTAACTCCTTTTCGGTAACAGGGATTTTGTCTAACGGCATATAGGCTACTTGGTCGAGTATCAAGTCGCCTATAAGTTCTTCAACCGATTGATGCGTTATTTCCGCTATTTCCTCTAAATCCCTGCATAGTTTTTCATCTTGAATCATTAACATAACTGCCTCCTTTACACCCCTAAAAAGTTATTTAAAATTTTTTCATAAAGCATTTTATTTCTTTCGTTTAAACTGAATTCATCGTAATCGGCTTCTATGACTTCAACGGGCATACCTAACTCGTCTGCCGTTTTTAGAAAAATATCCCTGAATTTCCTGTTAAAATCGAAAAAATAACCGAAGTCCGTAAATTTACCGAGCGTTTTTTTTCTAAAACTATCGGACAGGATTTTTTTAAGCAGCTGCGGATCCGATTTAATTCCGTAGTCGAGATAATAAAGCGCGTCGTATTTCTTTAAATCCCTTAAATAAGACGATTTTACGAGCTCTTTTCTTTCTTCCGAAAGTTCTTTCCCGGCGAAGAGCTCCATAAAGACGATATTATCGATTACGGTCCTGTCGCAAACGGCTATCACGTCCTCCGCCATCCTGTCCACGACCTCTTCTACCGAAATCTGGTGATGGAAAATAAGCTCTCTTAATTCTTCTATGCGCTTATCGGGATACATCGCGTTTACTTTCCTTGCCGCTTCCTCTATCCTTAAAAATATCGAATTATTAAGTTCTTCCACGAACCAAGTCTTACCTATCCCTACGCTTCCGGATATTCCTATTTTCATACTAATGCCTCCCTTGGTTTTTCCATCTCTCCAGTCTCAACCTTAAGCCCAGCCGTTATCCTCCTTAAAACATCGGATATCGCGTTTCTGCGTTTCTCGTTTAAGTTGGAAGACTTAATCCGCCCTATAGCGTAGTTAAGCCCCCATACAGCGAAACAACGGGGGTTTTCAACCTGTGCGGCATAAAGCGCCATCCACGACATACCGAGACGCGTAGGCATGATAACGCCTTTATTTTCCGCCGCCGCATTTTCCATATCCGCGCCCGTAAGATTGAATTCCGCAAAGGTTATCTTTTCATGCCGTTCGGGTAATCGAGGCGGAACCGGCAACAGGGTCAGGTCATCTATAGCCTGTTCTATGCCGCCGGTCGCCCATTCTATTTGCTCATCGTCCGTATGACGCTCAAGGCTTTTTAAAATCCTTTTTAAAACGGTTAAATCGTCTTTCATGGTATTGCCTCACTTATTTTTCTAATTTATTAACGCAATGCGCTTCTTATCAGGTACGACTCCCGCATTTCTATTGTGCCGCGCAATTTTAAACAACTCCCACGGCATTTTTTTGAAAAATCGTCTCTGGTTAATCCATGACACAATGTCCCTCTGGTCCCTCGAAACGAGATACCCTGTTGACCGTGGGTCCAAATACGGTTGCGCAAACGGACTAAGATTGTATTCTTTGCAAATGTTTGCGCGAAGCAGCGCATCTTCTATATTCTCCTTCAAGCATAATTACCTCCGTTTATTATTCTTTTCGTCCTGCAGTCGGACGAGATTATTTTTTATCGTTTCTAACAATTTATCCTTTGAATAATTTTGAATAACTTTGTAAGCGTGTCTTATCGCTCCAGATTTTG
>DAHWHJ010000055.1:0-3004 GCA_027335745.1 bacterium
CACTTATAATTTTGCAAATCCGTCTTCGACTCCCGCTTTTCCATACGGCAATAAGAACGGAAATTATATCGATAATTATCAAGTAAACGGACCGACTATAAACGAATTTGACCTTACGGTTTCAAAAAAGCCGTCCGTAAGCAGTAATTTTATAACCGCCGGTTTTAAGGTTACTTTAGACGCCGGACAAAATATTCAAGATGTAGGACCTTATACCGGCAATTATTCGTATTACACTAAAAATATATACGATAGGCAGTTGTGGGGTTTTAGGCAGGCTTATCTATCTTTCAGGTTTCCTGTCGGTTCCGGTTTAAAAATGGATGTCGGGGAGAAAAATTATTTAATAGGTTACGAATCGTATAACCTTTCGAGGACGTGGAATAATACATATTCTCTTATAACCTCGATAGAACCCGGGGAGTTGACGGGAATATTTTTTAATTACCGTTTTTTTCCGAATCTTAAAAGCACGCTGGGAATAGCCTTTACCGATAATGCGATGGTTCCGGTTAATCAACACCCCACATACGAATTTATCCTTGTCTATAAGCCGTTTAATTATCTTAAATTTCATGAGGGCATCGTTTACGGAGCGGAAAATTTTATTATATACAAAAATAATTTAATTCCCGATAACCTGAATAAGTTTTTTTATAATTTTATAGATGCTAAGTTTTCGTATTTCAGAGGGTATGATTTTGTTTTAGATTACGAAGTGGGTTTAAACGGAGGAATTAATAAATCCTTTGTTTATAATAACGATATAAATATTGACAATCTTCCTTCAAATACCTATCCCGACCAGTTTGTTTCGACTTCAAACGCAACATTCAATAAAAGCCGCTTTTCCGGAGCCGCTTTTTATATCCATCATTACAAGACGTATAACTTTGGAAGATTTTCGCAAACGTTAAGGCTGACCGACGTTTCGGATCCGCAGGGGTTATGGGAAATGTCGAGTGTTCCCGGTGAAGCGTTCCATTATTTCGATTCTACGTTTACTATAGGATTAAGACCGAATCTTAAAATTATGAATAACGTCCAATACAGACTCGAATTTGAGCGCCAGATTTCTAACCAAAACGTTTACGGAGACGGAAACTCGTCGCAAAATACGATAAATTTAATGATGATATATACGTTTTAGAGATGTTTTTTAATGCGTTATAATAGGGCATAATAAAATTAGACGACGCAAAGAAAATAGAAAAAGCGGTAAAAAGCCTTGCGGATTTTATAAGCGTGGCGGTAAACGCTTATAAAATTATGGTATAATAATATCGAGATTTACTATAAAATAAATAGCTGAAGATTAATTATTAAAATAATTTAAAATAATATTGTTTCATGAATAATAAAAAAACATCCGAGCGGAATAAATTAGAAACCTTAGTTCAGCAAAGCTCAATTTTAAAATCTTTTTATAAGGCGCTTGCCGACGCCTCCGAAGCAATTTATTATGCGGAAGACGAAAAAGATTTATTTAACGACGTTTCAAAAGCCGTCGTTAAATGCGGTCTTTTTACGGCTGTATGGATAGGCTCTCCCGGCAGAGATTCTTTATTTAAATATTTTGCTTCTTACGGTCCAGGCAATGAAGCATTAAAGCACATAAAAATAAGTATAAAAGACACTCCCGAAAATCAGACTTTAGCGGCAAGAACTTGGAGGCAGAAAAAAACACTTTATAATAACAACCATCTGGAAGATCCTCTTATGAAGCCATTCATAGGTTTTTTAAAAAAATACGAATGGATTTCCGCCGCTACTCTTCCCGTATTTAAAAACGGAAAAATATATGCCGTTATTGCGGCGGTATCCGATAAAACCGGTTTATTTAATTCAGATACGATAAAGCTGCTGGAAAGGATAGTAAAATTAATGGAAAGCGCTCTCGATAAAATATATTTAAAAAACATCGAAAATAAATTTGAAAAATTTAAAAAATATGCACAAAAAAAAGTGGGTCATGCCGAAAAATATGACAGTTTTACAAATTTACCCAATTATGCGACTTTTGAATCGGAGATTAAAAAGCAGATCGAAAAAGGGCAGCGTTTAGGCGGGACACTTTCCGTAATCATTTTAGACTTAGACGACCTCAAAACCGTTAACGATTTTTACGGAAAATCGACCGGAGACGAAGTTTTAAAAAGCGTTTCAGAAAGGCTTTTAAAATTTGCAAAGAGTAAATATAAAGACGATTCAATTAGGATAGCGAGGATTGGAGGCGACGAATTTGGCATATCGATCTTTTCCGAAAAAACAGACGGAAATGCCTCCGCCGCCTCAAAAGACCTTTTAAAAGAAATTAACACCCCTTATATTTCCGGTAACGTAAAGTTAGAAATAAAAGCAAGCATAGGCGTTACGAAAATAAACGATTTTAATTCTAAAAAAGCAGACCCCGATACTTTGATACGAATGGCGGCGCAGGCAATGTATAAGTCGAAAGCCATGGGGAAAAATATGGTTAATTTTTTCAGCAGCGACGAAGAGCTTGGGATGATCGAGTATTATCAGAAACTAAAGGGCATAGAAAAAGCGCTCGAATCTAAGGAATTCGTTATGTATTACCAGCCTAAAGTCAATTTAAATACGGGAGGAATATTCGGGTTTGAATCTTTAATCAGGTGGATCGACGGCAAAGGTAATATAATTTCGCCTGTGGAATTCATACCTGTAGCCGAAACTGATAATATTATAGTCGATATTGGAGACTATGTCTTAAATGAAACCGTAAAACAGGTTGCGGATTGGGTTAAAGCGGGTAAAGAATGGACGGTATCCATTAACGTTTCTGCAAAACAACTGCAAAAGCACGATTTTTTTGAAAAATTTAGAAAAACCTTAGAAAAATATCCCGAAGTTAAACACGAATTAATTCAACTCGAAATTACGGAAACGGTTATTCTCGACAACATCGCCTATGTTAAAGAAATAATAAAAAAATGCATAGATATCGGGGTAACTTTTTCTATGGACGATTTCGGAAGCGGCT
>DAHWHJ010000062.1:0-11163 GCA_027335745.1 bacterium
ATGTTGGAGTTCCACTCACCTTTGCATTCATACCGGACGACATGTTGCTTTTTATAAGTCTTTTGGCTAATCCGCTTCTCACGCACGATTCTTCTTTTTTCAGGTTTATTATTCCTTTTGCGCGGGTTTTGAGAAAATAGTATAAGTCTCCAATTGCGCTCCAATCGTTTTGATATTTATAAAGCAGGCTTCTTACCGGCATATATTTTCCTTGAAAAGCGGCGCAATCGGCATATTCCGCGCCTTTAAAAGCGTATTTATGTATTAGCGTCAGCGGAAAGTCTCTGAATTGAATAAAAATCTTTCCTGTTTTGACATAATTTGCGGTAATGCCCGGCAGGTCGTTTTCTTCAAATTTTCTACACCAGTAGCATTGAAAGTCGGTATATATAATAATTGTAACCGGCGCATCCGGATTTCCTATTTGTCTGTCGTTATTTACCGTGCGAACGAAATTGCTATAGGAAACCGCTCCTGCTTTAGGAGTTGCGCAAAAGCCGATTGCGATTATAATAACGGCGAAAAAAGCTAAAAAAAGTAATTTTAAATGATTCATAATCACAATATTATCATATAGGTTTATAAAGTCAAGATGATTTCGGCATTTATCCGGTAAAATGTTGAAAATGGGTTTTATCCGCTCCGCATACGGGGCATACCCAGTCGTCGGGTAATTTTTCGAAAGGCGTCCCCGCCTCTATGCCTCCTATAGAATCTCCCACCTCGGGATCATAAATATAGCCGCAAACATCGCATTGATATTTAGGTAGAGCAAGTTCCTCCGTTCCAGCCATTTAACTTCTCCTTAGCTTATTATGTTTTTAATTTAAATTTTTTTAAAATGAGTTTTGTCTAATTTGCAAATAGGACACAACCAATCGTCCGGTATATCTTCAAAAGGAGTTCCCGGCGGTATTCCGCCTTCGGGGTCGCCTTTTGCGGGGTCATAAATATACGGACACGCTTCGCATAAGAATTTATCTTTATCCGCTTTATCCGCATTTGTTTCGATATTTTTATTTTCGGTATCCATGATTAATTTTTTCTCCTTATTTAATTATATCAAATTTATTATTTTTTTAAAGTGGTTTAACTGATATAATTGAATAAATAAATTTTAAATTAAAATTAAATATAAAGAATATCAAGAAAATAAAAGGGGAAATAGAGCCGGATGGATGTATTTAAAAAAAGCCTTGTTTCATTTATCGAAGCGGTAATTAAAGAAAAAAAAAATATAGATATTCCGAACGATGAAACGGAAAAACTAATAAAAAATCCCCCCGACGCTTCTTTCGGCGATTATTCTATTGCTTCTTATTATCTTGCGGGATACGGTTTTAAGGGAAAGCCTGAAGAGATTGCGGAGGAAATTTTTAATATTTTAGAGCCTAATTTTGAAAGAATCGGAGATCTTTTCAATAAAATAGAAATAAAAGGGGCTTACGTTAATTTTTTCTTAAATAAAGCGCAGTTTGCTTTGCATATTATACAAGATGCTTACGATTCGGGCGGGGATTACGGAAAAGGCTTTCCGGAAAAACCGCTGAAAGTGATAATAGATTTTTCCTCGCCCAATATCGCAAAGCCTTTCGGAGTGGGACATCTGCGTTCAACCGTTATAGGAATGAGCCTGTCTAAAATTTATGAATTTTGCGGTCATAATGTTATCAAAATAAATTATCTCGGAGATTTCGGGACGCAGTTCGGCAAACTCATAACCGCCTTCTGCCGTTATTATGACGATATCGATTTCAAAGAATTTGAAGTAAATCCGGTAAAGGTTTTATATAATCTTTACGTTAAAATACATAAGGAAGCTGAAGAACATACTTCTATCGAGGAAGATGCAAGAAATAATTTTAAAGAATTAGAAGAAGGTTTAGTATTGAATAATGCCGGAAGATTGGAAGACAGGCTTTCGTTTATTAAAGACGGGTATCCGGAAGATGTTTTAGGAGTCGCGCTTGATATGGGCGCGCTGAGTAACGCAGGGAATGATCTGAAGCTTACCGTAGAAAATAAATCTCGTTTTTGCGGTTCCGCCGATGGAAAAATAATATTGTGGAAAATTTTTAGAAACCTTAGTAAGCAAGAGTTTGAAAGAATTTATGAATTAATAGGTATAAAATTCGACCGTTACGAAGGCGAAGCCGAAAGCGCAGTGTTTTCTAACGAGATAGTTAAAATTTTGCTCGAAAGCGGAATTGCGGAAGTCAGCGAAGGTGCGGTAATAGTTAGAATTGAAGGCGTCAAAGCCCCTGCGTTGATTGCGAAGAGCGACGGAACATCCCTTTATCTTTCAAGGGATATAGTTACGGCAATTTTGAGAATGGCAAAATATAATTTCGATAAAATGATTTACGTCGTCGGCTCCGAACAGTCGCTTCATTTTAACCAACTTTTCGGCGTCTTCGGCATACTTAAGAAAAACCTGAATAAAATAAACGATAATTCAAATTTTAAACATTATATCTCCCTTATAAACGGCAGACTTATTCATGTTAAATTTGGAAGAATCATAGGGATGTCCACACGGAAAGGCAATTTAATATTTTTGGAGGATTATATAGAAGAAGCGCGCCTTAAGGCTGAAGAAAAGCTGCTCCTCGACAATAAAATTACCGAAGCGGACAAAGACGAGACATCTTTAAAAGTAGGTATCGGAGCGGTCATATTTAACGATTTAAAAACAAGGCGGACTACCGACGTAAATTTTAACTGGGACAACGTTTTATCTTTTGAAGGGCAGACCGGGCCCTATCTTCAATATACCGTTTCGAGGATAAACAGTCTTGTATCTAAACTTGAGCCTAAATCTGAATCCGGCTCGTTAAATTTAAACGGCAAAGTTTCTAATTCTTTATTTTCGGAGAAAGACGCAGACTTTAACGATATTTTCTTAATAGCAAAACAAATCTCCCGTTTCAAAGACGCCCTTAACGAAGCTATGGAACAGAATGAGCCTTCCGTTTTAAGTTCTTATGCTCTGGAACTTGCTTCGTTGTTTAACAAATATTATCAAAATTACAGACTCATCGGAAACGATCCAAGCTACATAAAACCGCGTATTTTTATGTTGTCGACTGTAAGAAACGTATTAACCGCGGTTTTAAATTTACTGTGTATTCCGGTTCTCGAAAGGATGTGACGCTTATGGGCCTCGAGATAAAAAATCTAACCGTAGAATTGCGAACGGATAAGCATAACCCTATTAACGTAGTTGATTCTTTATCTTTAACCGTAGATGAAGGAGAGATTGTTTCGTTAGTGGGCGAGTCCGGCAGCGGTAAATCTTTTCTGGGATTGTCAATTTTAAGGCTAAATCCGCCGCGTATTTCAAAAATTATTTCCGGCGAGATTAAAATAAAATGCAAATCCCATGGTAATGAAGGTAATGCAATAGACATTACCAAACTTGGGCAGGAAGAACTTATAGGAGTCAGAGGCAGGTTAGTATCTATGATATTTCAGGATCCTAACACGTCTTTAAATCCGGTTATGAAAATAGGAGAACAGATAACGGAAGCCATACTCGCCCATAAAAAAGTTTCTAAAAAAGAAGCGAAAGATGTTGCCGTTTCGTATTTAGATTTAATGAACATAGACGGAAAATCGAGATTTGGTTCTTATCCGTACGAGTTATCGGGCGGAATGAGACAGAGGGTTATGATTGCAATGGCTATGGTTTTAAATCCTTGTTTTTTGATAGCCGACGAGCCCACTACCGCTTTAGACGTTACGACTTCCCTTCAGGTTTTAAAACTTATAGAAGGTATAAGAGAAAAATCTAATATAGGAGTTATTTTTATAACACACGATTTGACCGTCGCAAGAAGCATATCCGACAGGACTTACGTATTTTATGCAGGGCAGGTAATGGAATCTGGAAATACGGTGGATTTGATAAATAATCCGGCTCATCCCTACTCCGTTTCTTTAATTAAAAGTATTCCGTCTTTATCTGCGGATTATGTCCCGAAGCAAAAGCTTTTCACTATACCCGGTTTTCTTACGAAAGACGATTTTAGCAAAGGAAAATGCAGGTTTTACTCCAGATGCTTTAAAAGAAACGAAGATTGCTTGAAAGATATACCGCTTTTCAGTTTTGAAGGCGGAAGGGACGTCAGATGCATAAAGGTAAAAATATGAGCGAAAATATAATTTTATCGGTTTCGGATCTTTCCAAACACTATAAATATTATAAAACTTTATTCGATATTAAAAAAAACGTAATTAAAGCCGTTGACGGCGTATCTTTTGACGTTTTTAAAAATGAAATATTTGCTGTAGTAGGGGAAACCGGATGCGGCAAATCCACTCTTTCAAAGTTAATTTTGGGACTGACGGAAAAAACATCCGGTAAAATATATTTTGAAGGCGAGCTCCTTGATTATAGCAATAAAAAGAAGAATTTCAGAAAAAAAATTCAAATACTTTTTCAGGACCCTTACTCCTCGCTTAATCCCAAAAAAAAGATTTATAAAATAATTTCTTACCCTGCGGTTAAGAACGGCGTTATAAAAAATAGGCATAAAGACAGAATGGATTTTGCGGCGGAACAGCTTAAAACAGTAGGATTGCCCGAAAGCACGGCTTCCGATTATCCGCATATGCTCTCGGGGGGACAAAGGCAGAGGGTCGGAATAGCCAGATGTTTATCCGTTCAGCCCGAACTTCTTATTTTAGACGAACCCGTTTCTGCTTTGGATGTTTCTATATCTGCTCAGATTTTAAATCTTTTAATGGACTTGCAGAAGAAAAACGGGATGAGTTATATATTTATAACGCATGATTTGAAATTAGTCAAACATCTTGCCGACAGAGTTTGCGTAATGTACGGCGGAAAAATAACGGAGATTGCTAAAACGGAAGATTTTTTTAATGCGCCTATTCATCCATATTCAAAAACTCTTATAGAATCTATGGCGTCTATGTCTTTTACTCGTCCGAATCTTTAAACGTTTCGTCGCCTTCCATTAAAGAAAGCGTGTTTAAATGGTCTATATAGTCTTCGCTCATCTGTTTCTTTTCTTCCTCTTCCGCTTTCGACTGGCAATTAATGCATAAGTTGGAATACGGAATTATTTTAAGCCTTTTTTTTGAAATAGGTTCGCCGCATTCGTCGCAAACCCCGTATGTGCCTTCTTTTATTTTTAGAAGAGCGTTATCGATTTCCCTGACCTTTTTTCTTTCTCTGTCTCCAAGCATATACGACAGTTCGCGGTCTCTTTCGCTTGAAGCTATGTCGTAATTATCCCCGCGGTATTCAGTCGAGTCTTTTGACGAACCTTCTTTTATGCCTGCATCTATCTCCTTAAAAATGTCTTTTTTCATTTTAATCAATGTTTCCTTGGCAGATTCTATTTCCGCAGGAGAAAATGTTTGTTCGTCGTTATTTTCTTTATTTTTATTTTTCATTATTCAACCCCCTAAATATAAATAGATATAAATTTATATAATTTATTAAACTTGTCTTTTTAAAAATTTTTGAATAGTATATATTTAATTAGATTTAAAAGCAAGATTAAAAGTTAGCCGAGGGGGGGGATATTTTAATGAATAAAGAAAGAGTTTTCGATTACGGATATGCGGGTAAGGAAAAAAAAGAAAAAGGAGTCAGGACGCCTTTTCAAATAGACAGGGACAGAATAATACATTCCAGCGCTTTCAGGAGAATGAGAAATAAAACTCAGGTTTTCGGAGTTTTTACGTTGGATTATTACAGGACAAGGCTTACTCATTCTCTTGAAGTATCACAGATAGCAAGGGCAATAACGTCGATTTTAAACAAAAAATACGGTTTAAACATAGACGCAGACTTAGTCGAAGCAGTTTCTTTAGCGCACGATATAGGACATCCGCCGTTCGGGCATCTGGGAGAGTCCATTATAAACGAAGAACTTAAGAAGGCGACCGGCGGAAAATTCGGATTTGAAGCAAACGCCCAGAATATAAGAATACTTAATTTCTTGGAAAAAAAGTTTTATGATTCAAAAAACAATAAAATATACGGGATTAATCCGTCGATGAAGACTATAGACGGAATTTTAAAATATAAGATCCCTTATTCGTTGTCCGATAAAAATAAACGATTTATATACGATAACGATATATTCATTCTCGAGAAACTTCACGGAAAAGATTTTATAAATTATTTAAAGAAATATTCTATATTTTTAAACGACGCGAAAAATAAAGAAACAAAAGAGATTTTTTTTGAATTCTCGAGATGCATTGAGTGTCAAATATTAAACGCCGCCGACGATATAGCTTACGCTACGCACGATATAGAAGACGGAGTAGAGTCTAAGCTTATAGACATAAGCGGACATTTCAAGGTAAATAAATATCTAAAAGAAAGCGGACTCTTCGGAAAGGATGCCGTTAATAAAATATCGGCGCAGGTAGATAATTTCTTTTTTAATCTCAGGGATATATTTAAGATTTCCGAAAGTAAAGAATCGGGGTTAATACCCGATGCGGACGGGTATGACAAATCCATGCGGCACATAAAAGTCAAAACCGATTTGAAAGAATTTTTTTCCAATTATATTTCCAAATTTATTTTAAATATAGATTTGGAAGAAAGACGCAGCGGTATCGCAAAGCAAAAGAGAAGCAATTTAATCTTAGATATTCCGATAGATTTAAATGACGATTCCTATAAATACAGTCTTATATGGAAAAACGGGGTAAATTTAGAAATCAACGCTCTTAAACAGATTTCTTATAGGCTTGTTATGGAAAACAGGGAAATATTATTAAACAGGTATAAAGCCGAAAATATTATAAGAAAACTTTTTTCCGTTTTTTCCGACGCCGACAATATCAAACTTTATCCCGACGACTTTCAAGAGCTTTACGAGTTTGGATTTTACGACGGTTTCGGGTTTAAGGTAATGTGTGCGGACTATATCGGCGGCATGACGGATATGTATGCGATGAAGCTGTATTCGTCGCTGTTCGATGCGAGAAATTTTTCGGATACCTCCTCGCATGCTTAAAATTATTTAAACAAGCTGTTTTCAATTATTTCACAGATAATATGCGCTATTAAAATGTGATTCTCCTGAATCCTCGGGGTATCTTCGGATGGAATTTTAATAAGGAGTTCGCACATCGACGGTTCCGCCATTTTTCCGCCGTTTCCGCCCGTAAAACCAATTATTTTCATACCGATATTTTTTGCGGTATGTATCGCCGATAAAATATTTTTAGAGTTCCCTGAAGTCGATATCCCCCAGAAGACGTCGCCTTTTCTTGCGTTTGCTTCTAACTGACGTGAAAAAACCGTCGAAAAATCGTAATCGTTTGCTATCGCCGTAAGATTCGACGTGTTTACCGTTAGACTTTCGGCGGCAAGCGCCTTCCTCTCCTTGTAAAACCTAGAAACAAGCTCTGCCGCGATATGCTGGGCGTCCGCCGCAGATCCGCCGTTACCGGCTATAAAAACCTTTCCGCCGTTATCGTATGCCGAAATAACGGTTTTCGATATTTCTTCCACGGTTTTTAAAATTTCATTATCGTTAGACGTTAGGTTTAACAGGGCTTTTGCTTCGGCAAATCTTTTTCCTATTATATTTTTCATTTTAAAACGTCTCCTTTCAACTATCTTTATTCAGTTCTTTATCGGCTTTAATTACCGAGTCCGCCATTTCTTTTCTGTATTGTTTTAGTTTTTCGGTCATAGCCTTGTCGGTCAAGGCTAAAATAGATACGGCTAAAAGAGCGGCATTAACGCATCCGCTTTTACCTATTGCCGTCGTTGCGACGGGTATTCCTCCGGGCATCTGGACGATGGACATAAGACTGTCTAATCCATTAAGGGCGGAAGCGTTAAGCGGAACGCCTATTACCGGAAGAATAGTCATTGCCGCGATAACGCCGGGGAGATGGGCGCTCATACCTGCGGCGGCGATTATTATCTTTACGCCTTTTTTCTCAGCCGATTCGACGATTTCGATGGTCCTTTTCAAAGTTCTGTGAGCGGACGAAATATGCAGTTCATAAGAAATTCCGAATTTTTTGAGCGTTTGAACCGCGCCGTCTATATCTTCCAAATCGTTTTTAGAGCCCGTTAAGATTAAAACGTCCATATTTTTTGTTTCCTCCGTTTTATTTGCGGTTGTATCAGTCGTATAAATTAAATAGCGATAATTTCTTCAGCGTTTCTTCGGGAACGTCTTTTTTTGCCGTTACTACGGATTTTTGCAAGGATAAGCCGCAGCCGCATTCGTTTTGAGAAAAATCTATTTTACCGATAGAATCTTTTATTATATTTTTTGCTTTTTCGGCATTTTCTAAAAGAATCTTAATTATCATATCGGCGGTGACGTTTTCTTCTTCTTCATGCCAGCAGTCGTAATCGGTAGCCATAGCTATAGTAACATAGCACAATTCCGCTTCTCTCGCGAGTTTGGCTTCGGTGGCGTTAGTCATGCCGATTACGTCGAAGCCGTTATTTTTATAGAAAATAGACTCTGCTTTAGTGGAAAACTGAGGGCCTTCTATACATAAATAAGAGCCGCTGTTATGGTGTGGAATATCAAGAGACCTGCACGAATCTATAACTATTTTTCGAAGATACGGGCAGACCGGTTCAGCCATCGAAACATGCGCTACGAGGCCGTCTCCGTAAAAAGTACTTTTTCTGTTTTTGGTAAAATCGAAAAATTGGTCTATTATAACCATATCTCCCGGCTTAATCTCTTTTTTAAGGCTTCCTACGGCGCTTACGGAAATTACCTTTTTGACCCCGGAAGCTTTCAGCGCATATATATTTGCGGCATAATTTATTTCGGAAGGCGTTATTTTATGTCCTTTGCCGTGTCTCGGCAAAAAAACTATATTTCTGCCGTTTATTTCTCCGAATACGAGCTTGTCGGAAGGTTTTCCGAAAGGAGTGTCCACGGATTCTTCCCTGACGTTTTTAAGCCCGTCCATTTGATATAATCCGCTACCGCCTATTATCCCCAGAATATCAGATTTTTTTCCCATATGGCCCCTCTTAATTTTAATTTATTTTTTTATTCCTTATTTTTTATTGAACATATAAGTCTTTTTTTAATATTGTTATCTCCTTCACGAATTATTTCTATGTCTTTTTTTCCTATTTTTACTATAGTCGATGAACCGCCGGCGAGTTCTCCCGCGTTTACGGCAAAGATATTTACGTCTAACGGACGAGATAGTAATTTTTCGTTTAATTCGTTAAAATCCGAAAAACTTTCTTTGCCGGAGTCATTTGCGCTGGTAGATATTAGCGGAAAATCTATTTCTTCAAAAAGCCTTACTGCGAAAGGATGCGGAGAAATTCGGGCTCCCACGGATTCCGAACCTGCGGCGAATAAATAATTTTCCGCAGACTTTTTCGATTTTAAATTAAAAATAATAGTAAGGGGTCCCGGCCAAAATTTCGATATTACATCTTCTTCGCGTCTATTCACCGTTGCAATATTTAAGAGCATATTCAGGTCTTTAACTAACACGGGAAGCGGTTTATCCGCAGTTCTCCCTTTTAATTCGTAAATCTTTCTAACGGCTGAATTATCCAAGGCATTGGCGCCTAAAGCGTAGGAAGTTTCCGTCGGATAGATTATGATGCCTTCGGTCCGTAAATGATATTTGATATCTTTATAATCGGCATCGCTTATAGAGTCGAAATCGTAGATTTTTACCATATTTATTTATTTTTGTTTTTCGGCGTTTCCCTATGCGAAGAAACTATGACGTAAACCCCGCAAAGCGTGATGAATATTCCAAGCCATCTCAATGGAGGAACAGATTCTCCGAGCGTTAAAGCGGCAAGTATTACGGTTAAGATTATGCCGATGCTTACAAAGGGATATGCCACGGACAAATCTATTTTCGATAACACTTTTATCCAGAAAAACATCGATATTAGGTATAGGATTATTCCTGCGGCGACAAATTTATCCGTAAAAATAATAAATAAAATTTTTATAATTTTAATAAAAGAATACCCGTGATGCAGGCTCCGTCCGACTGTTTTTTTTAATTCGATCATGCCGTATTTCATTAACAACTGGGCAAAAACGCCCATAAAAATACTTATCGATAGATTTATAAGCACCTTCGGTTTTAATTTATGGGCGGGCATAAATTTTTCCTATATCTTTTCTGTAGTATTTATTTTCAAAATTAATTTTTTTCGCAATATCGTAAATAATATTCGTTATGTCCGGTGTTTTCCCTTTTGCGCAGATATTTATCACCCTGCCGCCTGCGGTATAGTATTTTTCGCCGGTCTTTTTTGTTCCGGCATGGAAAATAAAATATTCGGCGGTTTCCGTGCATCCCGAATTTTGGAGCCCCTCAAACGAAACTTCGTATCCGGTTTTGTAATCTTTAGGGTATCCGCCGGAAGAAAGAACAAGGCAAATCGAATCGTTATCGTCGAAAACGAGTTCGTAGTCTTTTAAGCCCTCCTTTATCACGCTTAAAAACAAATCTATAATATCGGATTCAAGCCTTATAAGTATAGCCTGCGTTTCAGGGTCGCCGAACCGGACGTTGAATTCTAAAACGTAAATTTCATCGTCTTTAATCATAAGACCGGCATAGAGTATTCCTTTATATTTTATTCCTTCTTTTTTAAGCCCTTCGAGGGTCGGTTCTATGACGGATTTATTTATTTTATTTATAAGATTTTCCGAAACGTAAGGGTTTGGAGTAACGGCGCCCATGCCGCCCGTATTGTCGCCGGCATCCCCGTCTCCTATCTTTTTATAATCCATGCTTGTAATTAGCGGTTTATAGGAAGTCCCATCCGCCGCAACCATGTAAGACAGCTCGAAGCCGTCGATATAGTCTTCTATTATGACCGTTTCTCCGCTTTCTCCGAATATTTTCCCGTTAAAAATAGAGTCTAATGTTTTTTCGGATTCTTTTATATTTTCGGAGATAAAAACCCCTTTTCCTGCGGCAAGCCCGCTTGCTTTAATAACTACCGGGTGTTTTTTTTGCCTAACGAATTTTTGCGCCGTTTGAAAATCGGTGAACGATTCATATCCTGCAGTTTTAATATTATATTTTTTGAGAAAATCCTTAGCGAATTTTTTTGACGACTCCAGCAGGGATGCTTTCCCGTCGGGGCCGAATATTTTTAATCCCGCCGCCGTAAATTCATCGGCTATGCCG
>DAHWHJ010000067.1:0-6023 GCA_027335745.1 bacterium
GTAAGGGCTGTCCAAGCTTCTGCCGACTACTAAGGAAACCGTTTTTACGCCCCTGTTTTTTTTAGCGATGCGCATAAGATATTTTCCGGTTCTTTCGGTGCTAGCGACACTGCTTTCTATGGGAGTTTTGAACGGAACGACGAAAATCCCCTCGTCCCATTTCGGCAAAAATGCCGTCCGCAGATAAAACAAAGAGAGTGCAATCGTAATTATTAAGGCAAAAATTACGGGCAATGCAAGCCATGGCGACCGCATGCCTTTAATAAGGACATAACCGTAAAATTTTCTAAGCCTGTTTTTTTTATAAATTTTACCGCCGCCGCTTTTTCTTTTTGCAAGCATTACGGTAAGTATCGGGGTAAGCGTTAATGCCGTCAACTGCGACGTTATCAGCGCAATAACTATAGAAAGCGCCATTTGTTTAAAAAGGATGCCGAGCGTTCCGTGTATAAATATAAGAGGTATGAAAACTATAGAAGACGTGACCGTTGCCGCAGTCATAAGGGGAAGGATTTTTCCGACCCGTTCGAGAGCCGATTTATCCGCACCTAATTCTCCGACCGTTTCTCCCTTCATCTTATGGAAGCCCCTTTCCACGATAACAATTGCGTGGTCTATCATGGCTCCTATCGATGCGGTTAATCCTCCAAGCGTCATAATATTAAGACCGAAGCCTAAAATATTAAGAATAATGACGGTTAAAGATACCGAAACGGGTATTACGGCAAGGGCTATAAGGGCGCCGTCCATGCGTTTTAAGAAGAGAAATACGACGAACAATGCAATTAAACCGCCGAGAATAAGCGCAATCCAGACGTCTTTTAGATTTGAATGGATAAGCCGGCTTGTATTATAAACCGGAACTATCTTTACGCCTTTGGGCAGGCGGCCGTTTAAAGATTTAATGCGGCGGCTGATATTTCCGGCAACCTTGACCGTATTAATATTTAAATTGGGCATAATATCGATAAGAAGAGCATGACGGTAACCGCTTACAGCGGCTTCACGGATTAAAGGCGGAGACCCTATATTTATCGTCCCTAAGGCTTTTAAGGGCAAAAGAGTATCTTTTGCCGCCAGCATAATATTAGACAAATCTTTTATAGCGGCCGGACGCGGAGTAGTTGCGACTACGAACTGCTTATGATATGCGTTAAGTATTCCCGAAAAAAAAGGTCCCTGATACGACCTTAGTATTTTTACTATGTTTTCCGGGTCGATATGATACTGGGCAAGATGAAGCGGATTTAGTTTTATTTTGGCTTCGGGCCAGCCCCTCCCCGTTCCTTCTATTTTGTAAATTCCTTTAACCGAAAGCAAAGCAGGTCTGACTTTAAAAGCAAAAATCGACATCATAGCGGAACTGTTATAATCCTGCCGGTTCGAAACAAGGGCATATTCGGCAAAAGGATATACGTTGGGGGACATCAGCCTGACGGTCATTTTACTGCCGGGCGGCAACACCACCCGATTTAAACGGGACTCAAGCATTAAATAGGCGATATGGGGTTTTATGTTAGATTCAAAATAAACCGCAATTTTAGATATGCCGTTGCCGGTCTGGGAGCGGACGAGGCGCACCCCGGGTTCTCCTTCCGCCGCGGCTTCGAGAGGCTTGGTAACCTGCACTAACATAAATTTTACGGGCAGTCTGCCGCTGTTGACTAAAATGGAAATCCTCGGAAAGTTGACGTCGGGGATAATGCTTTCAGGCATATTGCGCGAATAAAACCAGCCGACGCCGATAATCATTAAAGACAGAAGAATTATCGAAAATTTATTTTTTAAAAGAAAATTAAGATATCTTTTCAATGTTTTATCTCCACGGCAATACCGGTTATAAGGCGGGTAACGGGATAGACTATTACGGGTTCCCCCGCTTTAATAGCGCCTTTTACGTCCGCCGTATCGTTTTTTTGCTCCATTACTTTAACTTTGACGGCTTGAGCTTTGTTATGGACTACGGTAAATACGAAAGTTCCGCCTTTAAGCATGACAAGGGCGTTTACCGGCAAAGAAAAGGCGGCGGTTTTTGATACTGCAAAACTAAGATTAACCCATTCCCCGGGTAGCAGAGAGGAATTTTCCGGCAAACTTATATAAACCGGCACAAGACCGTTATGACCGGCATTGCCGCCGATAGAAATTATCCTGCCCTCTTCTTTTATGCGCCCTTTTTTTATTACGACCCGCATATTATTATAAAGGTTAAAACTTTGGGAAGGAGTTACATAAGTTCTTATCCACGGCATCCCCTTGCCGTTTAACACGGCGACGGAGCTTCCCGCCGAAACTATTGAGCCGTCAGCCCTGAGATAATGCACCGTTCCGTCAAAACGCGAAATTAGTGCGCCTTCGCGCCCGACCGATTCAAGAGAGCGAAGCGCCGAAGATGCATCGGCAAGAGATAAAACAGCCTGTTCCAGCGTCTTTTTTGCCGCAACGCCGTATCCGAATAGAAGTTTTTCCCTTTTAAGCTTTATTTCGGCATATCTTACACGGGCTTTTGCCGAAATAATTTTTGCATATAATCCGGGGTTTACTATCCTTGCAATAACGGTTCCGGGATTTACGAACCGGGGAAACGAAAACGATTCTATCAGCCTTCCGGTAAAAGGAGCCGTAAAAACCTGTCTTCCGTTGCTTTTCACCTTTCCGAGGGAAGTAATATTTTTTGCGGCTGTCGTTCTTTTTGCATAAATTACCTTTACGGGCATTGCGGAACCTGCAAAAGCGGGGGGAACGCGATAAACGAAGCGCAAGGTCAAAATTAAAATTAAGATTAAAATTAGAATTAAACCTGAACTTAAAATTGAAATAAAAGCGGCAGATTTTTTCATAGTTTTCCATCTCCGGACGGAATTATTCCCATATCTATATCAAGTTGAGAAATTGCTAAATAAAACTCGTTTACGGCTTTTGTAAATTCTATGCGGGATTTTATCTCGTTATTTTGTGCTGCCTGCAATTCAAGAGCATTAAAAGCTCCCGCTAAATATCCTTTCTCGGTCATTATAAAAACCTCCCTCGATTTTTTGACTAATATTTTTGCTCCGTAGAGTTTCTTTTTTGAGGCTTCAGCCTGCCCGTAATCCATTGCCAGCTGTTTTTTTACGGACAATTTAACGGCGGATTCGGCGGATTTCAATGCCGTAAGCCGTTCGTTAGCCGCATCTATATAATCGCTATGCAGTCCAAAATTGTAAATAGGCACGTTCAGCATAACAAAAAACTGCCACCCCAAGTTCGGGGCGTCAAATGAATTTACGGTGTCTTCTCCGTATGCGGCGCCGCCTTGAATACTAGGAAGTTTTCCGGCTTTATTTATCGAAACGTAAGCCCTGGCGGAATTAATTTTCGCATCGGCTATTTTAATAAGCGGCTGTTTTTTTATAGCCCTTGAAATCAGCCTGTTTATGGGAGGAACATTGTAGTTGAAACCGGCGGATTTGCGAAAGGGTATAAGTAAAGAAAGTTTAGCATTACGATTACGGACATTATCGTAAAATATTTCCATTAAAAACATTCGTTCAAACGCTTTTGCTTTGGATTTCAAAACTTCCAGATTAGTTTGAAGATTAGCCGCTATCAGCTCTGTTTGAACGACGTCGAAATGCGGAAGACTGCCTGCTTTATATCCAATTTTTACGGCTGTTAAAATTTTTTCGGCGCCGTCTAAAGCCTTTCGTTCTATTTTTATTTCGTCTTTTAATAGTATTATTCCGTAAAAATATTGCGTTATTTTAGCGGCGACAAAAAGACGCGCTAAGCTAAGCTTGTATCTCGCGGTTTTAAGTTTGTTTCCGGCAAGCGAAATTTCTCCGTAGATTTTCGGGACGAATATAGGAACGGTTAAATCTACCAGTCCTATTAACTCTCTCGCACCGTTGGCGGAAGCGAACGCCGGATAACCGTTTTTAGTTCTTGCCCATATTCCTCCGGCATTAACGGCGATATTAGGCAGTAAACCGGCGTCCGCCGCTTTTTTTAGGTCAATTTTTTCGGATACGATATGTTCGGCTTTTAAAATATTTCCCTGATTAGACAAGGCTCTTTTAACAGCCTGGCGGAGAGATATTTTAATTATGCGCCGCGGGGAATGCGATGCGGGCGGATTTGCGGCGTCCGCCGCGTGGACGATATTGACGATATTTAGGATGAATAAACAGCCGAAGGTAATTAAAAATAAAATAATCGTTTTTATATAAGGTTTTATAACCATGCAGGTATTTTCTTAGCTAATCGTTTGGTCTTTAATCTATAATCGCTAATCGTTTATAACGATTATTTTATTTTTAGACTTAAAGCCGGTTTTAATAACAATCTTATTTTTAGGTTTGTCGTAAATTTCGGATAGTTTCCTTATAACCGCTTCATTGGCTTTGTTTTCAACCGGACGTTCTTTGATTGAAATTTTCAGCGTTCCGTCTTTAAGGATTTCGTGGCTTTCCTTTTTGGAACCCGTCTTTACGGCAACCGAAATTATTTTTTGCATAAAAATTTAACTAATTATATAATATTGCATTATCATTATATATAATGCGTTCTAATTATGCAAATTATAGCGGCGGAAGGGAAGAGGAGGGATAAATGATTATAAAATCGTTCGGAGCGGCAAAAAACGTTACGGGAAGTTGTCATTTATTAACGGACGAAAAAGACGGCGCGAGCGTGATGGTCGATTTCGGCTTGTTTCAAGAAAGAAAATTCGAAGATAAAAATTACAGGCTCGATTTTGACCCGAAAAATATCGATTATTTAATTCTTACTCATGCGCATATCGACCATTGCGGCAGAATCCCGTTTCTGATTAAAAACGGATTTAAGGGTAGGATTTTATGTACGAAGCCGACTTATCAGCTTGCCAAGGTTTTACTTATGGACACCGGAAAGATTATGTCGGAAGGTTATAAATACGACTTAAAAAAATCCTTAAGAAGAAATGAAGAAAAACCCCGCCTGTTATACGACGAATCCGACGTGTTGGATTCTTTCGATTATTTTGACGCCGTCTTAGAATATGGCAAGCCGTATGAATTAAAAAACGGCTTTGTCGTCTCCGCCCATGACGCAGGGCATATTTTAGGCTCTTCTTTCGTAAAGATAAAGAAAAACGGCAAATCGGCAATATTCTCGGGCGATTTAGGAAATAAAGGGAAGCCTATAGTTAGAAATTTTGAGTATCCGGACGAGGCTGATATAATATATACGGAAACGACTTACGGCGACAGAAACCATAGAAATTTTAAAGAATCTAAAGAAGAACTTTTGGCGGCTATAACCGAAACGTTTAAAAATAACGGCAATGTTTTGATCCCAAGCTTCGCCACGGAAAGGGCGCAGGATATATTATATATTCTTAGGGAATTTTACGAACAGGGACTTCTTCCGAAATGCAGAGTTTTTCTAGATTCGCCTCTTGCTTTAAACGTTACTAACATATTCGTTCATAATTTTTCTTATTTTAAAGAAGATAATATACCGCTTTTTAAAAAAGGCGATCCTTTCGATTTCCCGTACTTAAATATCGTAAAAGATATAGAAGAATCGAAAAATATAAATAAAATATCCGAAAGGGCTATTATAATAGCAGGAAGCGGAATGCTGCACGGCGGCAGAATTTTGCATCACCTTAAACATAATATATGGAAGAAAGAAAATGCGGTAATATTCGTCGGTTATCAGGCAAAAGGCACTCTGGGAAGGAAAATAGTCGAAAAAGAAAAGAAAGTTCATATTCTCGGCGAAAATTTTGAAGTAAATGCTCAAATTTACACCATAAACGGCTTTTCGTCCCACGCCGACCGGAACGAACTTATGGAATGGATTACCGCTTTAAAGTCTAAGCCGCAAAAAGTTTGTCTTGTTCACGGCGATGAAGACGTTATGGATGTTTATAAAACTAAACTGGAAGAAAAGGGGTTTAACGTTTATATTCCCGATTATGGAGAAAAAATAAATTTTTAACCGAAATTATATGGAAAATTCAAATTCAAGAAATTACCCCCCCCCCCCGACCCCGA
>DAHWHJ010000003.1:0-9621 GCA_027335745.1 bacterium
ATTTGCTTTTTCAATTAATTAAATAAAAAAAAATTATATAAAAAAAATATTGTCCAAAAGCCTTATTCTTTTAAGTTTGACTGCCGCCAGCAGAATATCCCCCTGTTCAACCCTTTGTTTTCTGCCGTTCAGATCCTTATCCGCAATCTCTGCATAATCTATTCCGAACCCTCTGGTTATTAATTCTTTTATAACAAAAGAGTTCAGATTTTCAGCGGATTTTTCCCCGGATTTGAATAAATCTACCGTATTTTTTAATATTTTATAAAAACCTGCGGCGGTTTTTTTGTCCGTTTCATTAAGATAAACATTTCTAGAACTCATCGCAAGTCCGGATTTTTCCCTGACCGTTTCTACCGGAATAATTTTAACGTCCAAAAAATAATCTCCAGCCATTTTTTTAATTAGAATATACTGCTGATAGTCTTTTAACCCAAAAAAAGCAAAGTTCGGATTTACTATACAGAAAAGCTTCATAACTATAGTGAGAACGCCCCTGAAATGTTCCGGTCTGAAAATGCCTTCAAATTGCCCCGAATATTTTGGGTCTATTAAGAATGTTTCGGTATCTTTAACGATATTTGCGGACGGGTAAAAAAGGCAGGATGCGCTTATATCCGATAATATTTTGACGTCGCTTTCAAAATCTCTGGGATAGCCGTTAAAATCCTCGTTAGGCGCAAACTGCATCGGATTGACGAATATGGAAACGACGGCTTCGCCGTATTTTTTAGCTTCTTCGATAAGCTTAATATGCCCCGCATGGAGTTTGCCCATAGTCGGAACAAAAGAAACTTTCTTCGACGCTTTCTTTAAATTCCGCGAAAAATCTTTCATCTCTTCTATGTCTTTAATAATTTTCATAAACGATATTTCCTCCGATTACCACGCTTAAAATATCTGCTTTCTTAAAAGAAATAACGGCATCATAGATATTATCTTTATTTAAAATCCTGTTTCCGCCTATTTTAAAAATCGTAAAATCCGCATATGAACCGGGTTCGAGAGTTCCGGTAACTCCGGCGAAAGAAAGAGCCTTTGCGCCGCCTTCGGTAGCCGTATAAAACAAATCTTTAGCTTTTACTTCCGGATGGATTTTTTTTGCATATTTAATTTCGTCTAAAATACTTAAAGATTTATTTGAAAAAAGACTGTCGGTTCCTAAAGAAACTGAAATCCCTTTTTCGAGAATTTTTTTCAAAGAAAGTTTTTTAAAATTAAAAAAAGCGTTGCTTCTTGGACAGTGGATAATATCCGCGCCGGTTTCTTTTATTATATCTATGTCTTCGCCGCTTATATCGTTTGCATGTATTAAAGACGTGTTTTTATCCAAAATTTTTAAGTAATTAAGATAAGAAATAGGGGATGAAAACGGGACGCGGGGCGCTGAAAATTTTGAAAGGTTAAGCGCCGGCAGAAGGTTTTCGGCTATATCTCCTCCATTTCCCGATATAAAAGCCTTTTCGGCAGGTTGTTCCGCGGCATGGATTGCGGTTTTAAGCTTTAACTTATCGTTTGCTTTTAATATTTCTTTAAATAAATTTTCGGATACCGAATATATCGAATGAGGCGATATTCCCGGAGAAAAGTATTTTTCCGCTTTTCTAAAAGCTTCTGCGTTATCATTAAAAAAATTTTTAAATTCTTCTACCTTTTGAACGGCGCAAAAAGGATCAAGTCCTCTCAATTCCATAAATCCTTTAACTCTCGGAACGGTATTCGTCTTAGATAATATATCCGTTAAATCGTAAAAATAAGCAGGCTCTATAATATCGCCTATCGAGGTCGTTCCGCTTTCGATAAACTCTTTAAATGCTTTGCGCCTTAAATTTATTCTTTCTCCGTCATTTAAAGATTTCCGTTTTTCTATGAGAGACAGAACCCATCCGGAAAAAATCCGCGGAGTTTCTTTTTCCGGTTTAAAGGTAAGGTCGGTATGCGTATGGGCATTGATAAATCCGGGGGCTATTACTGTTTTGAAACGGCGCAACGTTGAATCTTTCTTTTTTTCCGAGCCGCTTTTTTCTACCGATAAAATATTGCCCGTTCTTTCGTCCGCCGTCAGTCTTCCGTTTATTATAAAAGCGGGAAGAAAATCCGAGGAGCGCGCCGAAGTCAATATGTAATCGGCAGAATATTTTTTCATTAAATATTTATTTACTTACTTACTTACTTAACTATATCGGCAGCGTGATTCTTCCCATCCACGTAAACCAATGTCGGTTTAAATCCGCCAAGTTCTTTTTCGTCGTAAATCCCGAACGTAGCGATAATTATAATATCTCCAATCTGCACTAACCGCGAAGCCGCGCCGTTGACTATTATATCTCCGGAGTGTTTAATCGCAGGGATAGCATACGTTTCAAATCTTGCGCCGTTGTTTATATCCCATACGTTAACCTTTTCATATGGAAGGATATGCGCCTGCTCCATTAATTCTTCGTCGATGGAAATAGAACCTTCGTATTCGAGGTTTGCGTCCGTTATTTTTACTCTGTGTATTTTAGATTTAAGTAAAATTTTTTGCATAATTTTAATGATTTATTATATCATATATTAATATGTTTTAACAGCGAAGCTAATCATTTTTTACAAAACAGGCTTTATCCCTGCATATTTCAACAATGTCTTGTTCGATAAAGCGCAAACGGTTTGCATTATTTACATGTTGCGATTCTTCTTTTGTTTTAAATTTTTCGTAAAGACCGGCAATATCTTCCATTTTTTTATTTATAATTTCTAAATAATAATTTTTAGATATTTTTTTATTGTTTATATCCGACAAATGATTTTCAAACTCTTTATAAACTGGATTTTGTTTAACTTCAAAAGAAAATTCCCCCGTATTTAAATAATTTTCAAGTAAAAAAGCGATGCGGATGGAATTTATCGCCTCTTTAATATCATAACCGTGGGATTCTTTATACTTTAATGTGTTTGATGTATAAAGCCCTTTTTGGACGTTTAATTTTTTATTTTTTATAATTCCGGACATCGCATCAAAATTTTTTTTAAAATTAGCGGGGATAAAATTTTTTACTTTTTCAATTAACTTGAAAACCTGCCCGCGCAAAGACCCTTTTAGACCGAACACGGTATTGCACATAAGAGGTTCGATAAATTTTATATTGCCGTTCATCGCATGCCTGAAGTATTCATGAAAGGGCGTTATGAAATAATCGTAATCTTTTTCTATAACGGACGACCTTTCAAACCGATGGAAGTAAAAATTTTCGAATACCGGATGATAGACTATAAAAAAATCGTAATCGCTTTTGTCCGTTTCTAGATTATAGTTCCTCGAGCCGTAAAAACAGACAAAAGCGATATTTAGGTTTAAAGCCTCTTTGCGAATAATATTTTCAAAAACGGACGATTCGGTAAATGCGTCAAAACCGTTAAAACTCATTTGCCGAATTTACCTTCTAGGACTGGCAAGATATTTTTTTAATTTAATTTTTGCCCACTTTATATTCGGGTTATATTCTAATGCTTTCTGCAGACTGACTATCCCTAAGGACGGAAAACCGAGCCTGTGTAGAGCCACGCCCATGTGCGCCCATGCAAGAGCAAAATGAGGTTTAACGAGTATGGCTTTTTGAAAATGCTGAACGGCAGAATAGTAATAGCCTCCTTTCATAGCCATAAGCGCCTTATTATACTGAAATTTAGCGCTGTGAACGTTGACCGGGGCATTTGTTTCGGCAGAAGTTGTAGCCGCAAAGGAATTCCTTGAAAATACAACCAGAGACAATATTAAAATCAACCATAAAACAATGCTTTTTTTCATTTTTTTGCTCTCCTTTTTGATTTTTTTTTCGGGGACAGACTTAAGTCTGTCCCCCCTATATTTGTCTTAATTATACCACATTAAAAACAGTAATTCTATGGCGGATTATGCCCATTTCAAAGATTTAGACACCGCTTTCCGCCATTTAGCATAGTTTTCGCTTCCGGTTCGAGCGTCCATTGAAGGATTATAAATCTTTTCTATTTTTTTAATGCCGTGAAATTCGGGGACAGTCCAAAATCCGGTAGTAACCGCGCTAAGCCCCGCTATTCCGAAAGCCGTCATCTCCGTAAAACCGGCTTTCTCGACCGTCATATTTAAAATATCGGATTGGAACCGCATTAAAAAGTCGTTTTCGCTGGCTTTCCCGTCAACCCTCAGTTTATAACCGGAAAAATCGAAAGCCCCTTTCATCGTGTTTTCAAACTCCGTAATAACGTCTTTTGTCTGATAAGCCAAAGATTCCAGCGCCGCCCTTATTATATGGTTTTTGGTCGACGCTCCCGTTAATCCGATAATAAGCCCTCTTGCATCGGGATCCCAGTATGGGGCACCGAGACCGGATAAAGCCGGAACAAAATACACTCCGCCGTTGGAACCTATGCTTTTTGCCGCACCTTCCGATTCGCCCGCAGAATTTAAAATACCGAGATTGTCTTTGATAAAACGAATAATTTCGCCTCCGGTAAAAATACTGCCTTCAAGCGCGTAGCAAGCTTCTCCGCTTAGTTTCCACGCGACGGTGGAAACTAATTTATCGGAAGCGAAAATGCTCGTCTTCGTTCCAGTCATTACGAAAAGCCCCGTTCCGTATGTATTTTTTATTATGCCCTTTTCAAAACCGGTATGCGCAAAAAGCGAAGCCTGCTGGTCGCCGAGAATTCCGATTATAGGTATTGATTTTCCGCTTATAGATTTTTCGGTATTGCCGAAATAATTGTTACTGTCGTAAACTTTCGGCAATATGGATTCATGGACGCCGAAAATTTTAAGCAGTTCTTCGTCGTATTCTAAGGTATTTATATTATATAAAAGGGTTCTGGAAGCATTAGAATCGTCCGTCGCATGAATCCTTCCGCCGGTAATATTCCATAAAATCCAACAGTCAACCGTTCCGAAAGCTAATTCTCCTTTTTCCGCCAGAGTTTTCACGCCGAAAACGTTATCTATAATCCACTTAATCTTCGTCGCCGAAAAATAAGGGTCTAAAAACAAGCCGGTCTTTTCTTTAATTAGTTTCCTATAAACGAATAAATTTTCGCAGATTTCCGCAGTTCTTCTGCACTGCCATACTATTGCGTTATATACCGGTTTTCCGGTTTTTTTATTCCACAATATCGTCGTTTCCCTCTGATTTGTAATTCCTAAAGAAACTATTTCGTATGAAGAGCATTTTTCGACCGTTTCTTTCAAAGCCTTAACCGCCGAATTTAAAATATCGAATGGATTTTGTTCCACCCATGCCGGTTTTGGATGAATTTGCGGAAATTCGTAATAAGAAGAATGTATAATCGCGCCGTTTTTATCAAACGCGATTGCCCTGTTGCCCGTAGTCCCCAAATCTAAAGCTATGACTGCCTTTTCCATAAAAACCTACCCTGACACCGAACTTAAATATTTATCGTATTCCCTGCCGCAGATAACAAGTTCCGCCGTAGTCAGTTCCTGCGGTCTTTTGTTAAGGTCGACGCATGCTTTTTCGACGAAAATACGTTCCTTAACGTCCGGCGGAATTCCGAAAAACGATGCATATATCGAATTTTTTAACTTTTTCCTTCTTAGTTTAAAAATTTGATGGACGAAATAACTAAAAAACTGAGAGTCTGCCGCCCAGAGATAATCGGCATCCTCAAAATATTTAGGCGTAAGTTTCAAAACCGTGGAATCAACCCTAGGCGCAGGATTGAAATTTGATTTGCCGACGCCGAAAAGCTTTACTATCTCAAAATTCAAACCCGCAATAACGCTTAAAGCGCCTCTTGCCGAATCGTTTTCTTTTGAATAAAGCCTTTCCGCAAACTCTTTTTGAAACATAAGCGTTAAATCGGAAAAGACATTCTTTTCTTTTATAAATTTGTCGATAATAGGACTAGAAATTTCGTAAGGAAGATTGGAAACAACCCTGACTTTGGAGGAGAGTCTTTTGCTTAAAGCCGCATAATCGAACTTAAGAGCGTCCTCGTTTACTATGTTAATCTCCTGCCCGTCCTTTTTAGGGAAAGACTTAAGTCTTTCCCCGTTAAAGATTTCAAATTTTCCCCTTATTAAATTATAGTAAAAAGGGTCTATTTCTATTACGGTAAAAGTTTTGACGCTTCCGGCGATAAGTTCGGTTAATACGCCTTCTCCGGGGCCTATTTCGACTACATGGTCGGCGGCGGAAAAATTACAGGAATCCACGATATTGCGGGCTATATCTTTGTTAGTCAAAAAATTTTGTCCGAATACTACTTTGTTTTTCTTATTCATAATCGAAAGTTTACGGCTCCATTTACAGCTCCCATGAAGGGTCGGCATTGATATTCAAAAATTCTTCTCTGTTTCCGACCGGATCGACGGGTTTTTTAAAAAATCCGGCATATCCTATCATAGCCGCATTGTCAGTCGAATGAGGAACGGAAGGGAAAAATATTTTCAAATTATTATTTTTTCCATAGCCGTTAAAAACAGACCTTATTCTCGAATTTGCGGAGACCCCGCCGGAAACCGCTATAGTTTTAACTCCATAAAAATCGCATGCGGCCGCCGTTTTTTTATAAAGAATTTCCGTTACGGCTTCCCTCAGAGAAGCTAAGATGTCGTAAACTATATTTTCCGGTATTTTTCCCGGTCCGCCCAGCTTGTCTATCGTAGTAACGACGGCGGTTTTAAGTCCGCTAAAACTCATGTCTAAATTGCGGCTGTGCATCATAGGAAGAGGAAATTTAAAAGCGTCTTTATCCCCTTTTTCGGCAAGTTCGTCGATAATCTTTCCCCCCGGGTAGCCGAATCCCAAATAATTGGAAATTTTGTCGAAAAGTTCGCCGCAGGCATCATCCCGCGTTCTTCCGATAAGCTTTATATCGCTATGCGATTTTACTATATATATGTGAGTGTGTCCGCCGGAAATTACAAGCGCTATAAAAGGAAAACTTTCAGTAGTTTCTAGAAAAGGACTAAAAATGTGTCCTTCGATATGATTTACTTTTACTATAGGAATACTTAGCGCAAAAGACAGAGTCTTTGCTTCCATAAGCCCTATTAGTAAAGACCCTGCAAGTCCAGGTCCGGCGGTCGCCGATATTAAATTTACGTCTTTAAAAGTTATACCGGCTTCCGACAAGGCAATTCTTAGAGCCGGCAGGGATGCCTTTATGTGATTTCTGGAAGCAAGCTCGGGGACGACGCCTCCATATATGCCGTGTATATAGTCCTGCGAATAAATTATGTTGGATAATATTTTTATGCCGTTCCCGTCTTTTGAAAGAACGGCGCAGGAAAAATCGTCGCAACTGGATTCAAATGCTAAATTGATAGTTCTAATTCCGTTTTCTTCCATTAGTTCGCTTGACGCTTGCGTTTTATTTTGAAAGCCCGTTAAGCGCCTGTTTGGAAAGTATCGCGGCTTTTGTCCCCGGATAATCTGAGATTACCTGCCTGAATAGAATCGAGGCGTCCGAAGGATCGGAAACTTTTAAAAATCCGACGCCCTGAAGATAAATAGCCATGGGAACGTTGGGGTTTTTGGGATATATCTGAGAAAATTTATGAAATTCCAGTATCGAAACGGGATATTTTTTAAGGTTAAAATTTGCATAAGCTTTATAAAACATAGCATCTGCCGTAAAATTAGACTGCGGATATTTATTTAAAAATTTACGAAAAGCGGCGGCGGCGGCGGCAAAGTCTTTTTTGTTATATAACGATAATGCCTTTTTAAAACCGCCCTCCATTGAATTTTCTTTCTTAACCGCGACCGATTTTATGCTTGTTTTTCCCGGTAAAACAGGTTGAACTTTAGCAAGCTTTAATAATTTTACCAGTTCCTTATTTACCATTAAACGGTATTCTCTAAATCTTTTCTGCAGAATATCAAGATTATGGGATTCTACCTCGTATCTGCCGTAAATATCTCTGATTTTAGCATTCAGGCTTGAAATTTCTACACCGTTGTTTGCCATATTTAACTGCATCTGATGAAGCTTTTTCCCTAAATATGCATCATTTTGGGACAATTCGGCGGTTTTTTTATTTAATTTTTTTACCTGAACTTTTAAGCGGTGTATGGAATCCGGCTCCATAGGAGCGCATCCCGCAAGAATCGACGAAACGAAAAATAATAAAATAGAACTAAAGATAAAAACCTTAAAAAACTTTTTACTGTTCATATTCATAATGATTTACAATTTTTTTTTAATTTATAAGATTAATAATATAATTTAATGTATCATATAAATATCGATTTTTCAATAAGAAGACTTTAAAGTCCACTGCGCATCGTAATAATTCTGCATTTCGGGAAACATCCGCGGCATCAGCCTCATCATTCCGCTTTCGTTGACGTCTATCATATACAACTCCTGTCTTCCCGCAATTTCCGTATCGAACGTAATAATTCTCGAATCTCTAGTCCACGCCGGATGCTGGGCGCTGTAAGGAGTGTTTGTCACCTGCCTTTCATCTTCACCGTCGGAGTTCATAATACATACTTCTAAAGCGCCGTTTACGAAAGACGTAAAAGCTATTTTTTTTCCGTCCGGCGACCATGCCGGGCTTGAGTTATAACTGCTTCTGTTATAAGTAATCCTGTGCTGGTCGCTTCCGTCCGAATTCATTATATAAATTTGAGGGCTTCCGCCGCGGCTCGATACGAATGCAATTCTGTTGCCGCCGGGAGAAAACGACGCCGAAGTGTTAATCCCGTCAGTAAAAGTCAACTGTTTTAAATTTCCGCCGTTTACGGAGGCGGTGTATAACTCCGTATTCAAATGGTCGGCGGTAAGCGCTACCGCTAACCTGCTTCCGTCCGGCGACCATGCGACAAAATCCGCCGGACCCGGGAGATTTAGCTTTTTCGTTCTGCCCGTCTTTAAATTTTTTATAAAAACGGCGGGGTTTCCGTTTTTAAAAGAAATATAAGCAACTTTATTTCCATGGGGCGAAGGATAAGGAAAAATATTTATCGAATTATTATTCGTTATTCTTTGAACCCTGTGTCCGCCGAAATCCATTACGAAAATATTTTTAGAACCATCTTTTCCCCCGACGAAAAATACCCTCGTCGTAAAAGGTCCTTTCACTCCGGTTAAGAATTTTAGTATATCGTCGGCAAATTTGTTTGCCAAAAACCTATACTGATTATCCATACCCTCGAGCTTTTCCGAAAAAAGAAGCTGTTTAGTAAATATACTTATAAGGTTTGCTTTCATCTTTATAATGCCGTTTGACGTTTTATACTCGGCGGTTATCAAATATTGGGCATTCAAAACGCTCCAGTTGGAATAATCTATTTTTTCCGGATTAACGGGCACATACTGGGGATTTTCAAGGTAGGAAAGAGGATTTACTATGTGAAAATATCCTATTACCGAAAGGTCGTGGCGAATAACGCGCGCCGCATTTTTTTCTATTTTTTTATGCTGTCCATATGCCGAAATATTTTTAAAATCCGGAACGGCGACCCTGATTTTTTTTATTCTTGCGGCGTATATATTTATATAAATTTTTGCATGAGAATTTTTAGGAAATAAAGCAAAAATACCGGTTAAAAAGCAAATAGATAAAAGCGCTGAAATCAATTTTTTTTTCATAGTCGTTATAATTATAAAATAAATTAGTAAAAAATATCAACC
>DAHWHJ010000012.1:0-3976 GCA_027335745.1 bacterium
ACGACAGAAACCATAAAATAAGCAGAAAACTTATAGAAAACTATAAAACAATATATTATTCTAACGACAATTTTAAAGGTTTGGCTCACAGTTTCGGGAAATCGGTTTCCGAAGCTTCGTTGGGCAAATTAATAGGAATGACAACCTACAAGAGCCGTTTAGGCGGTAGGGACGTCATTCCTGTTAATTCAAAATATACCACCATGACTTGTTCTGCCTGCGGTTCTTTAACCGGACCGAAAGGTTGGGACGGGCTTGCGGTAAGGAATTGGGAGTGTTCTGCTTGTGGGGCGGTTCACGACAGGGATATTAACTCTGCCGTAGTAGTTCTCAATTCCGGGGCGGGATACGCCCACAAGGGAGGTATGATAAATGTCTTCAATTAACAGGAATCCCCATTACGTTTAGCATAAAGCCTTTGGCTTTATAAACGCTAAACTTCATATCTTTAGGCATGGGGAGTATCAAAAAGAGGTAAACTATGCTAAAAAAAATATTGTTTTTAATATTATTTGTTTTATTTTTAGATGTAAACGCCGTCTATGCCGGTACTTATACTTGTTCCGATATTACGAGCGGAACCCCCACTTCTTCGCAGACGCAGTCTTGCAATGGCGGCACGTTACAAAATGGCTCTGCCGGAGAATTATGTCCTTTTTCGCAGACTACTTGCACGCAACAGACAAGCACTCCGTCCTGTCCGAGCGGATACATCTTATCCGACGATACCTGCACGTCAACGGTATCGGCTACCTGTCCGAGTGGCTATGCTTGGAACGGGACGACTTGCTCGGAAACGGCGACGCAGACACAAACTGCAAGTCCGAATTGCCCTTACGGAAAACAACCGACCCTGCAAGGCGACAGGTGCATCTTGCAAACAATATATCCTATGTCCTTATGTTATCTTTATGGATATGCCTACCTCGACAAGGACGATATTAATGTATGCGCAGATAAGACCCCCGCATGTCCTGAATTTTCCGGTGCAAGTGGCGAGTGTCTGTATTCTTCTTCCTCTTATTATTTATACTACTATCCGACCTGTCCGAGCGGATATACCTACGACAGTTCCACGGGACAATGTACGGAGACGATTACTACTACTCAGACCGCGCCCCCGACCTGTCCCTCTGGCTATACTCTATCCGGCGATACTTGCACGTCAACAACTTCGGCAACCTGTCCCTCCGGCACTACGCTTGTTAATAACGAATGCGTTTCCCCATGGACTTGTCCCGTTTCGGGCAACGGAGGAGATTCCGCTACCTGCATTGAACCATCCGGCAGTTCTACTTATTATTGCAGTCCTTATTCGTGTTATACTGATTCAAGCGGAACAACGGTATCTACTACGCCTGTAAATGCTACTATGCCGCCCTCTCAAACAAACAACGGAACAGTTACCAGTAACGGTTGTAACGGTTCGGTCTATTTATTTCCCGGAACCGCTATGCAGTGCCGCTCGGGCGGCGAACAGACCGCATGGCAGGACTGCTGCAACGCTTCGTCTTATTTATTCGGGCAGATTAAATGCACGACTCAGGAAGAGTCCGTCGCAAAAGATTTGCAGTACGATACCCAGTACGGCGCGAACGGATACGGTAATCCAAGCAGTTTCGGCGGTTCGGGAGACGCCCAGTATGTCGGAAGCTACTGTTCCGATAAATTCTTGGGTTTATGCCTCGAAAACATGAAAGTTTATTGCGTTTTTCATTCCCTTTTAGGGTTAATTATTCAGGAGCAGGGCAGGGCGCAGTTAGGCATAGGTTTCGGTTCGCCTCAAAATCCAGACTGTTCGGGTCTCACTCCTACGCAGTTTCAGGAACTTAATTTTTCTAATTTCGATTTTACGGAATACGTTACCGTTCTTGAAAATAAAATCAAAGCGGGCGTCATAAATACGAACACCTTAAATCAAATGCAGAATTATACGAACACGATAACAAACCAGATAAGCAATTACGAAAACGAACTATCGGGGGTTAATCCTTAAAAAATTTATGACGAGACCTACTCATATATTGGGCGGTTTAGCCGCCGGCACTCTATTCGGCTTATACGGTATTCCTTTTGCGATACTCGGCTCCGTTTTGCCCGATATAGACCGTTTTTTATACAAAAAATCTTCCGAATGGAGTTTCTGGGGACACAGGGGCTTTACGCATACCGTTTTATTCGGCTATGTTCTTTCTTTCGTTATTTACTATTATTTGGGCGGAATAGCAGCTATAGCTTTTCTATTTGGAGTTATAAGCCATATAATTTTAGACGGTTTTAACTATAAAAAAACTGAGCCTCTTTTCCCAATCAGGATTCCGGTTCATCTCGATATAGTAGAAGTAGGAAGCATTCAGGAATATCTTTATTTTACGATTCCCCTGTTTTTGCTTTCGGCATTTTTAATAGTTCATTTTAACGATACGGGGGCTATGCAATGGCAGATAAGAAGATTGTTTTACCGTTATTAATTTTATTTATGTTTTTTTCCCGGACGGTTTTTGCTTCAACTAATACAAATAATACAAATACGGCGAATAACGGCTGGTATTTTCATTCAAAAGGCTACGGCTGGTTCTGGTATCAGGTTAATCCTAAAAAGAAGAAAAACAAAAATAAAAAACCTTTAACCGTTTCCGTTAAGGCTTTATCTAAAATGCCCGCAAGTCAGCTAAAAGCCTATCTTAAAAAGCTAAAACTGATGGCCGTAGGAAATCCTACTTATCAAAACGTAAAAAACTATATCGCCGTTCAGGACTACGCCGCCTATAAATCGAGAAAGTTTGCAAGGATGTGGCGGCTCGTAATGTATAAAAATCCTCAACTCGACTATTACGCTTCCCACGGCATAGGTTCGAGCTCCTACGCCAATATTATTAAAGCCGAAATAACGCACAACGAAAAGGTAAAAATAATCGGCAAATTAAGGCGTAAAGCGGTAATAGCGATGTTTTACGATCCATCGAGTCCGTTAACTCCGCAGGCGGAAGAACGCCTTAAGGTATTCAACGAAGAATATGGCTTTAAGTATATGTTTATTAACGCGGTAGCCCACAAAAACACGGCTAAATCTTTAGGAGTCATAAAACTTCCGGAAGCCTATCTCGTGTTAAACGAAAAAGGCAAATTAAAGCACTACGTCTTGTTTATAGGGCTTCATTCGATTCAGACCATAGGAGAAAAAATTGCGTATGTTTACAAGAATATCATTAGCCGTTAGTTTTATCGTTTTATTCCCTTTGACCGCTTTTGCCAAGACCGTCGTTTTGGGAACATACGGCAGGACTTATCCTTTTGCCGAAAAAAACCTGCTTTCCGTTATTAAACGAAGGGCAAGCCGTATCGATATGAAGAAATATCAAAAAGCGATAAAACGGGAAGTTATAAATTACGAACCTTATTCAATGGAAGTCCGTTTACCTTCCGCTAAAAAAACCGAGATATTTACGCCGGATATGTATTACACGACTAAATATAACATTTACGATTCTAAGGGGCAGGTATTATATCCTAAAGGCTTTAAATTCAAAATAACGAGGTATATTCATTTACCCTATACGCTCGTAATAATTAATCCTTTGGTTAAAAAACAGCTTGAATGGTTTGCAAAAAGCAAATATTTCGGCAAATTAGGCGTTATGTTTATGATAACGGAAGGAAATTATTTCAGGTTGGAGCAAAAATTAAAAATACCCGCGTTTTACTGGATGAAGGATCTGCAAAAAAGGTTCAAATTAAAAGCAGTGCCAAGCGTAATATGGCAGGAAGGGACGACGGTTTACGAAAAGCAGTATCATTTAAAATGATTAATTAAAATTTTCCAGATACAATTAAAGCCCAGTAAAATTCCATAAAAATAATAAAAATAATCGTGAATAATATCGATACGGAAAGGGTTAATGTAAGCGATTGTTTCTTTCTGATATTATTAATTGCTGGATAAAGCCATCTTGCAAAATTTAATGCGGTAAAAACA
>DAHWHJ010000018.1:0-4811 GCA_027335745.1 bacterium
TATAATTATAAAATAAATTAGTAAAAAATATCAACCTTAATTTTTCATTAAAAAAATTGAGATATCAAGATCTGTCTTTAAGTATTTCCTTAGGATTAAAATTCATCAGCACTCCTTCGCCGGCATTGTTGGAGTTTACGAACCGCATAAAACCGGCGGGCGGCGGCGGCAGTGGGCTGGATAGTTTGACGGCTTCCACCGACTGGGAATCGAAGTATCCGTTTCCGGAAGATTTAACTAACCTGACTGCATAAATGCGTCCGGATTTTGATATCTGGAAAGCTACGACCGATTTATAGTTTAGATATTTATTTAAGGATATATCAAAATTTGACGTTATAACCGAAACTATCTTATTTACGTAACCCTGAAACCTGTGGACGTTGCCCCTTATCAAAGACTCGCTCAGTTTGCTATATGCGCTGTTAAGACTTACCATGTTATGAAGATGCGCATAAGCGTTGGAACTCAAAGTCGGAACATAATGATGCGGCGGCGCATACCTCCTTTTTTGAATCTGATTTTGCTTGACCTTTTTCGGATAAACCATAGAAGAAGGTTTAGCGGCAAGCGGAATCGAAACGGGCTTTGGCTTTGCAGTTTTAACGGAAACCGGTTTGCTTACCGGACGTTCCGCTGTTTTAGGCTTAGGAGGATATAGTATAGACCTAACCGAAGCAAGATGTCCGGGGACCCTGCTTACGACGCTTACAACGACTTTTGAACCAATCGACTGAATTTCCGGTCTGTATCTTATAGAAAGATATATTATTAATCCTATTAATAATATATGAAAAATGGCGGAGTATATTAAATATACGCCTATGCCTTTATTATTTTCATTAAACATAAAGGTTTTACCTGCCCGCCCTGCCGACAAGCTTGGGGTTTGCCGTTACCATTCCTATTTTTGTAATTCCGGCATCTTTTATCGCCGCCATAACTTTTATTACATATCCGTAAGACAGCGAAGAGCTTGCCTTGAGAAATATCTGTTTATCCTTTCTGTGTTTATATATCGCCGCAAGTTTTTCCGTTAAAACCGGCAGTCCGACTTTGAATTTATTAATATAAACGGCTCTATTGGAAGTAACCGCGACAACTATCGTTTTTTCGGGAGCTTTAAGGGCATGCGCCGCCGCCGAGGGTAGATGAACGCGGATGCCGTGAACTAATATTGGAGCGGTTACCATAAAAATAACTAAAAGAACAAGCATAACATCGACAAAAGGAGTAATATTTATTTCGGACATAAGCCTGTAACTCGAAATCCCGCTTTTTTTATCGTCTTTTTCGTCAAAAGGGCTGAACATTATAGAATCTGCCTTTCTATTATAGTCATAAGTTCATAAGCAAAATCGACCATTTCGTTGACTATAACCCTTACTTTATTAGAATAATAGTTATAAGCTATGACCGCCGGTATCGCCGCAACAAGACCCGCCGCCGTTGCAATAAGGGAATCGGCTATGCCCGGAGCGACTACCGCCAGTCCGGCAGTTCCCGCTCTTTGAATGCTTTCGAATGAAGTCATAATCCCCCATACCGTTCCGAAAAGACCTATAAACGGAGCGGTAGAACCCACGGTGGCAAGGAACGGAAGAGAAATTTCTAATTTTGCAATAGAAGAAAGCTGGGATTTTTTTAAAGCTCTCTCGACATATGCCAGATTTTCTTCATTATTTTCCTTATTGCTATGCTGTTCCCCATGTTCTCCGTCGTCAGATTTTTTCTTAATATTTAACAGCTCTTTATATGTTACGTTAAACATAAAAGCTATAGGGCTGTAATCTAAACTTTTAGCGGCGGTATAAACATAATCCAGCCTTTTCGATTCCCAGAACAAATCGAGAAATTCCTTGTCTTCCTTTCTTGCCCTGCCGAGATAACGAAGTTTATAAAATATAATAGCCCAAGATATTAAAGAAAAGAAAAAAAGTAAAAGCAAAACTAACTTAACTACGATATTGGTAGTAAGAATATGAGACAGTATATTCATGCTACCGCCTGCCGCAATGCCCCCTATGACGCCGCCGCCCAAATTATCCAGCATTATTTATACTTATTCCTCCCTATTTTCAATGTATTTAATATATTTTTTGATTATAAATCTTTTTTATAAAAAAATCTATTGACAAAAAATTAATTACAATATATTGTATAGAAATAAAAATATTATCTACATATTGTATATCGAACATAATTAAACAGATAAATTAGGAGGTTATAATGAAAAAACAAAAAGACGAACCGATCGACCCGCTTGCAATAAATTTTTCCGAAAACGCGGTTACCGTTTTAAAAAAAAGATATTTGGCGAAAGATGCAAAAGGCGAAAGCATCGAAACAATAACGGAGCTGTTTAAAAGAGTCGCAAAAAATATATCGGAAGCCGACTTAAATTACGGCAAATCCGAAGAAGATATTAAAATTACGGCAAACGGTTTTTTCGAGGAGATGTCTTCCCTCCGCTTTCTTCCAAATTCTCCTACTTTAATGAACGCGGGCAGACCCCTCCAACAGCTTTCGGCATGTTTTGTTCTTCCCATAGAAGACTCGATGGAATCGATATTCGAAACTATAAAAAATACCGCCCTTATCCATCAAAGCGGCGGCGGAACCGGTTTTTCTTTTTCGTCCCTAAGGCCTAAAAACGACACGGTGCACTCTACAAAAGGAGTTTCAAGCGGACCGGTTTCATTTATGCAGGTATTTAACAGCGCAACGGAAGCAATTAAACAGGGCGGAACGAGAAGAGGCGCAAATATGGGCATTTTAAGAATAGACCATCCCGATATAATCGATTTTATAACGTCTAAAAAAGACACTTCAAAACTTAATAATTTTAATATTTCCGTCGCTATAACGGAAGATTTTATGGAACATGCGTTAAGAAACGAAGATTATCCTTTAATAAATCCAAGAAATAACGAAATAGTAAAATATCTAAATGCTAAAGAGGTTTTCGATTTAATCGTCGAGACGGCATGGTTGAGCGGCGAACCGGGGATTATCTTTATAGACAGAATTAACAAACTCAACCCTATACCTAAAGCCGGAAAAATCGAAGCCACTAATCCATGCGGTGAACAGCCTTTAGTCGCTTATGAATCCTGCAACCTTGGCTCTATTAACGTCGGAAAATTTATAAAAGAAAATAAAATTGAAAAAGACAAACTCAATCTCAAAGGGGCGCTGAAAAAACTTGAAAATAATCCCGACGATGCAATATCCGGCTATCTTGATTCTATCGATTTTGAATCGCTTAAGAAAACCGTTCACACTGCGGTTCATTTTTTAGATAACGTAATAGATAAAAATCATTATCCTATAGAAAAAATAAAACGGATGACGCTTTCCAACAGGAAAATAGGATTAGGCATTATGGGATATGCCGATACGCTTATAAAGCTGGGAATACCATATAACAGCGAACTTGCGCTTAAAATAGCCGAAAGCATTATGGGCTTCATAGATAAAGAATCAAAAATAAAATCAGAGGAACTCGGACTCGAGCGCGGCAGTTTTCCTAACTTTGAAGGCTCGCTCTGGGAAGAAAAAGGATTCAAGGCTATGAGAAACGGGACGACCACTACCATAGCCCCTACGGGAACTATCAGCATAATCGGCGGCGCTTCGAGCGGCATAGAACCTTTATTTGCATTAGCTTACGAAAGACATGTATTAGACAAGCAAACTTTGATAGAAATGGATAAAAACCTTAAAGGCGTTTTAGACGCCATGGGGGTTTATTCCGCAAAACTAATAGATTTTATCGTAAAAAACGGCAGTTTCGGCAAAACATACGGAAAAGATATGGGTGAATTATTAACTAAAGAAGAATACGAATATTTAAGCAGGATATTTATAACTTCGCATGATATTGCTCCAAAATGGCATGTTATGACGCAGGCGGCTTTTCAGAAATTCACCGATAATGCCGTTAGCAAAACCGTTAACTTCCCAAATTCGGCAAAAAAAGATGATATTAAAGATGTTTACACGCTTGCCTATGACCTTAATCTTAAAGGCATTACGGTTTACAGGGACGGGTCAAGAGAGCAGGTTCTAACGACCGGCTCTTCGAGCGGCGGCGCGGAAAATAAATATATATGCCCCGTTTGCGGCTCAAAGGTAGCGGAACCTATCGATATGAAACCTATAGTCGAGAAAAATATATCCGAAGATATTAAGAACAATAACCCCGTGAAAAAAACCGGCGGACAGATAGAGCCAAGGAAGCGTCCAGATATAATTCGCGGGGTAACGGTTAAAACTACTACCGGATGCGGTCCTTTATACGTTACGATAAATTACGACGAAAACGGAAATCCTTTCGAGATATTTAATTCTATCGGCAAATCAGGCGGATGCGCCCAATCGCAAACTGAATCCACCGGAAGAATGGTAAGCTTAGCTTTAAGGTCGGGAATTGGGGCGGAAGAGATAATCAGCCAGTTGAAAGGAATAAGATGCAATATTCCTTATGGTTTCGGAGCAAATATAATATATTCATGCGCCGACGCTATCGGAAAAGCTCTCGAAAAAAGCCTTAACGAAAAAATTACGGCATCTAATAACCACACGAATGATACAAATAATATTTATAACGATTCGTTAAATTCGGAAAATTCGTATAAATCTGCAACCGCTCAAAATAAAACCCATGCGGTTCAAGGCAGAGGCGCATGCCCTTCATGCGGCGGATCAAACTTAAAGCATGCGGAAGGCTGTACCGTATGTCTCGACTGCGGATACTCCGATTGCGGTTGATGCGCAATAGAAAAAGGGGTCTGATTTAAAATCAGACC
>DAHWHJ010000004.1:0-3415 GCA_027335745.1 bacterium
TTTATGAAAAATCATCGCTTTATCTGGCTTCTATACCGGTTTATCCCAGCGGTTTATGGAGTTTTACGGCAGGCTCCAAAAAATATGATACTAAAGTTATAAACGAAAGTTACGATAATTTTGATTTTGCGGGTCTTGAGCCTGATTTAAAATACTATTCCCGCGAAATACATTCCGCCTCTTTCATTTTACCTAACTTTATAAAGGAGATATTAAAATAAAAAAATTATATGATAGAAACCAACTTATCGAAAACCTCTTCATTTTTTAGTTCGACGGATTCTTATGATAAATCCGATTTAATTCTTCTCGGTATTCCTATGGATTATACCGCAAGCAATATCCCGGGTTCTCGGTTTGCGCCCAAAAGAGTCAGAGAGTTGTCATATACGCTCGAAAATTACAGCCCTTTTTTTGACGATTTTATCGACGAAAAGTTTTACGATGCAGGGGATATAGTTCTGCCTTGGGGAAATACCGGCAAAAGCATTAAATTTATAGAAGAAACAGCAAAAGGAATCCTCGCCGACGGCAAAAAAATAGTCAGTATCGGCGGCGACCATTTAATCACGTATCCCATAGTAAAAGAGTATGCTGACAAATATAAAGATTTAGTCGTCTTGCAGTTTGATGCCCATACCGATTTAAGGGATGAGTGGAATGACGAAAAATATTCTCACGCTACGGTTCTAAAGCTTGTTTACGATATTATAAAAAAAGGCAATCTTTATCAGTTTGGAATTCGTTCAGGTTCTAAAGAAGAGTTCGATTTTGCTAAAAAAAATTGCCATATATATATAAACGATGTTTACGAACCTTTAAAAAAAGTTTTGGGCAATTTGTCGAATAAAGACGTTTATGTTACTATAGACATAGACGTTCTGGACCCGGCTTTTGCGCCCGGAACCGGATATATAGAAGCAGGCGGAATATCCTCGAAAGAGCTTTTGGATTCGGTATCGCTTCTGTTGTCTGAATCTAACATAAATATAGTTGGAGCCGACATTGTGGAAGTTTGTCCTCCTACCGATAATTCTGACAGGACTTCCGCTATTGCGGCAAAACTGCTTAGGGAAATAATTATCGGAATGGCTAAAACTAATAAATAAAATAAAATAAAAGATAAAATGAAAGATGAAGTAAAAAGACAGGTAAAATATTAAGCAAGACAAATTCAATCGTTAAATTATTAAATAAACGAACAGATTAAAACGGAGGAAATAACAGTGTTTGAAACACCCGATATATATACTCTGGCGGCGGGTACGTCGGAGGGAACTTCAAAATTGGGGGCATTCGATAATGCCATTTTAATAGCGGGAGTAGGTAATACTAATTTAATAAAACTTAGCTCCATTCTTCCGCCGAAAGCGGTTTATAAAGAAAAAATAGTTTATCCGAGAGGAGTTTTGGTTCCTATAGCATACGGCGCTATTACCGGCGATAAAAAAGGAGAAAAAATTGCTGCCGCCGTAGCAATCGCCGTTTCCGTAGAAGACGGCTTCGGAGTCATAATGGAATTTTCCGGCGTAACTTCCGCTCAAAATGCTGAGGAAACCGTTAGGAAGATGGCGGAAGACGCAATGAAACACAGAAATATAGGAATTAAAGAGATAGTTTCTAAAAGCGCGGAACATACCGTAGAAAATTTCGGGTGCGCGTTTGCGTCTGTTCCTATGTGGTATTCCAAGCTTATATGATATAATAAGTTCGCGTACGTAATGCTTTATTCTTTCGTCGATTAATTATATTCGATTAAGCATCTTAAGATAATTTAAACAATGGGGGATTAAGGCGCGGCAAAATCGGTGCTTCGTGTTTCTTAAAACGCCTTGCCGGTTTATATCCGCGCCTTAAAAAACAGTGAATAAAACCTTTATAATATCGACGTCTCTCGGTTTAATATTTGTCGTCGTTTTAGTAGTTTTGCTAGGTCCGAAAAATATAATTCAGATGGTTGACCGCTTGAATTATATCGATTTTTTTATTTTATTTTTTATTTCTTATCTCGCGCTTTCTTTGTCGGCTCTTTCATTTAACAACGCTTTAAACGTATATGATTCAAAAATAGGTTTAATAGACCTTTTAAATATAAAGCTTATAGGGTACAGCGCTAATTATATAGCTCCTTCTGGTATTTTTGCAGGTTTTATAGGGGGAGACGCCATAATGGCGCTGATGATTAAAAAAAGGACGTCGCTGGATTTCAAGCGAGGATTCTCTGCCGGTCTTGCAGCAAAGGTTATAGAATTTGCAATATTTCTTTTATTTATTTATCTTGGACTTATATTGGGGTTTAAGTACTTTTATCTGCCGCCTGAAATATGGTATTTGCTGCTAATAGCGGCGATTTTTGTAGGAGTAGTAACCCTTATTTTTTTAGTAAATCCAATAATCGACAACAGGTTTTTTACAAAATTCTTAAAATATTTAACGAGATATAAAGTATTAAACAAAGCAATTTTTAAAATACTAAAACATATAAATAATTTTGAAAAAGAGCTGCATCTTTTTTACGTTAAAGGTAAAAAATATCTTTTTTTAAGCCTTTTTTTAAGTTTGGTACAAACTGTAGTCCTTATATTTCAAATATGGCTTTTAGTTCATTATCTTGGCGTAAATATGGGATTTTCTAAAACGTTATTGGTATTTTCCGTGTCCATGCTGGTATTTGCGCTTCCTCTTGCGTAAGGTTCGGCAGGAACATACGAACTTTCGCAGGTCGGTCTTTTCGATATACTCGGACTCGGTTCGGACGTCGGACTCGCTTTTAGTTTAATAATGAGGGCTATAAATATACTTATGGTAGCGATATCTTTCTTCCTTGTCCCGCATTACGGTTTTCATTTTTTTAAAAAAAGAAACGGCAAGGAGGCAGTTTGAAAATAATATATTCTCTATGCAGTTGGGGACTCGGCCACGCTACGAGAGGACTTCCCGTTATAAGGCGGCTCGTAAAAGACGGTCATGAAGTAATCATTTATACTTCGGGCAGAAGCCTTGAATTGCTGAAATCAGAAATTGGAAATAACGCAAGATATATTCCTTCCGTTCCTTATCCTTCACCGTATTCCGATAAAATAGGGTTTGCATTCAGATTTCTTAAAACCGCTCCCAAAATATTGGCTCTTATCAAAGAAGAAGAAAAAGACGTTGCCAAGATAGCGCAGGAAAACAAAATAGATATTATAATTTCCGATTCAAGGTTCGGTTCCCACTGCAAGTTTGCGCCGTCATACCTTCTGTTTCATCAGCTAAGGTTCATCGCACCTTTAAGGCTTCTTCCCGCAGAGATGTTTACGGAATATTATAATCATTTTTTACAGGATAAATTTGAAAAGATAATAGTCCCGGATTATGAGGATAATTCTCTTTCAGGCGATTTATCCCATAATTTAAGATATTTTAAAAAAGA
>DAHWHJ010000026.1:0-10412 GCA_027335745.1 bacterium
TTATTTAGACTATAATGCGACTACTCCTTTAGACCCCATAGTTCTCGAGGAAGTAATCGGCGCTTTGAAAAATTATCAGGGCAACCCCTCTTCGGTTTACGAAGAAGGAAGAGCCGCAAGAATTCTTATCGAAGACTCGAGAGAATACATCAAATCATTTTTAGATGCAAGAAATTCCGGCGAAATTATTTTTACTGCATCCGGTTCCGAATCCATTAACCTTGCTATAGCCGGCTCAGTTTATGCATATATGCGCGACAAAAAATCAAAACCGCATATTATTACTTCTCAAGTAGAACATGCCGCCGTTCTTAACACGTTCAAATTTTTAGAATCTGCCGGAGTCGAAACTACATACATAGGCGTAAACGAATTTGGAGGATTGCTCTTGGACGACCTGAAGTCTGTTATAAAAGAAAACACTATGCTTATATCCATAATGGGCGCGAATAACGAAACAGGCACGATATTTCCCTTAAAGCAAATCTTTGAAGAAATTAAAAAAATTAAAGACGATATACTTTTTCATAGCGACTTGGTTCAAATTATAGGAAAAAGCAATTTCAGCTTAAAAGATATTCCTTTAGACCTATGCAGTTTTTCCGGACACAAGTTTTACGCGTTAAAAGGTTGCGGAGCATTATATGTAAAAAAAGGAGTAAATATAGACCCTATAATACACGGCGGACATCAGGAGCGCGGGTTAAGAGCGGGGACAGAAAACATCGGCGGTATAGTTTCTATGGCTAAAGGTTTAAATATCCTCAAAAACGTTATGAACGAAGAATTAAACAGGATAAATAATCTCGGAAGTATTTTTTTAGATAAACTTTTTTACGGCATAGAGGGCATAAAGCTTAACGGTCATCCGGTAAATAGGCTTAAAAATACTATAAACGTATCCTTCGACGGCGTTAAATCGGAAACCCTGCTTTTTAACCTCGACCTTTACGGTGTCAGTGCTTCCGCCGGTTCGGCATGTAATGCGGGAGCAGTATCTTTATCCCACGTTTTAAAGGCTCACGGATATGACGCCAAAAGAATAGAATCGGCTATAAGATTCAGTATAGGCAGATTTACTACCGAGGACGATATAGATTATGCAGTCAGCGCTATAAAAAAGGGCGTGCTTAAATTAAGAGCCGGTTCGTAAAATGCTTATAAAATCAGACAAAACCGTTGCCGTAGCAATGTCGGGCGGTGTGGACAGTTCGGCAGGCGCAGTAATTCTCAAAAACAAGGGTTATTCCGTAATAGGCGTTTCTATGCATTTAATTTCCAAAGAGGTTAATTCTTCGGGGGGATTAAAAACCTGCTGCAGCACGGAAGACATAATAGACGCAAAAAGAGTATGCGTAAAAATCGGCATACCCCATTTCGTAATAAGCCTTGAAAATGAATTTAAAACCGCCGTGATAGACCGTTTTGTTGCGGAATATCTTGACGGAAAGACTCCTAACCCTTGTATTTTATGCAACTGCGTCATGAAGTTCGACCTGCTTCTTAAAAGGATAAAAGAACTGGGGGCGGATTATCTTGCAACGGGACACTATGCGAGAATAACCAAAAATAAAGTAGGACAATATTTTCTTTTGAAATCCAAAGACTTAGCTAAAGACCAGTCTTACGTCCTTTATAATTTATCGCAGGAAAACCTTAAAAATATTATATTTCCGGTAGGCAATTTGAATAAACGGCAGACGAGAAAAATTGCATCCGATGCAGGATTCGGCGAAATATCGGATAAAAAAGACAGCGTCGAAATATGTTTCGTTCCCGATAAAAACTATGCGGAATTTATAAAAAAGCAATCAGGATATCTTTCAAATAATTGTTTAAAAAGTGGATTTATAAAAAATTTAAAGGGGGAAGTAATCGGGGAACATAACGGCATTTTTAATTATACGGTGGGACAGAGGAAAAAACTGGGTATTTCATCTAAAAGCCCTCTTTACGTCGTCAAGATTTCCGCCGAGGATAACGAAATAGTCGTGGGAAACATAGAAGACTGTTTTACCCGGATTTTAACCGTTAAAGATTTTCATTTTATAAATCCTGAAGATAAAAACAGATTGCAGAAAATGAAAACAACCGCAAAAATAAGATACTCCTCGCCTGATTATAAGTGCAAAGCTTCAATTTCCAAAGACGGCTCAGTCGAAATCGTATTCGACGACAAAGTTAAGTTTGTTACGCCCGGACAATCTGCGGTTTTATATTCCGGAATTAAAGTAATAGGCGGCGGGGTTATAGGATGAAAAATATAAATAAGGCCGACGACAATATAAAGCGGCTATTGTTTTTAAACGAAAAAGAAATTATTAACTGCGCCGTAATATCTTCGGGGTGCAAGCTGAACCAGTTTGAATCATCCCAGTTTGAAGCCGTTTTTAAACAATTGAATATAAATATCGTAGAACCTTGCTTATCGGCTAAAAATCACGATTCCAACGATAATATTAACTTGTTTTTGATCAACACCTGCACAGTTACGGAAAAAGCCGACGCAGAAACCGATAAAATAATCAGAAAAATCAAAAAAAAGTATCCCGACAGCCGCCTTATATTAACCGGATGCTCTGCACAGCTCAATAAAATCAAATTTTCGGAAATTCCCGGCGTAAAGTTGATGGATAATTTTCAAAAATCTGAAGTTCTAAAAATTTCCTCGCAAAGATTTCCCGATATCGTCCTAAATCAAAAAAGAACAAGACCGTATTTAAAAATACAGGAAGGATGCGATTTAGAATGTTCCTACTGTATAATCCCTAAAGCAAGACCGGTAAAATGGTCTTTGGGCATAAAAAGCATTTTAAGTTCAATTGAAAAATTCGACGGGCTCGGATATAAGGAAGTCATTTTGACAGGCATCAACATAGGTTCATATACCGATAAAAACTCCGGCGCTAAACTTAAAAACCTCCTGACTTCTATAGAAGAGCTAAAAAATAGCGTAAAAATTCGGCTTAGTTCAATAGACCCCGTTTATATAGACGACGATATGATAAAAATATTTGCCCTTTCTAAGAAAATTCAAAATCATTTCCATATTCCCCTTCAGAGCGCTTCAAATAAAATACTTAAATCTATGAATAGAGACTATTCTTTTAAAGATTATAAATCTCTTGTAGGGAAAATAACCGAAAAAATTAAAGATGCTTCGATAGGCACAGATATAATCAGCGGTTTTCCGGGCGAAACCGAAGACGATTTTTCGGAAACGGCGTGTAATCTTAAAAAACTGCCTATTTATTATATTCATGCTTTTTCCTACTCGGATAGACCCGGAACCGAGTCTTATTCCTTAAAACCAAAAATAGAAGAAACAGAAATTAAACGCAGAACCGGTATAATCAGGAAAATTTCTTCACAAAAAAAAATTGAATTTCATCTAAGATTCCGGAACAAAACTTTAGAATTCCTCAGCCTGAACAATAATAAAGCAATAAGCTCTAATTATATCAAGGCAAAGATAACCGGCAGCAGGAACGGTAACGACGGGAATGGGAATGCGCCCGTTGCCTCGGGAAAGATGTTCAAAGGAACGATAATAGCGCCGGAAAACGGCGTTGGTCCGACAGAAGAGGTAACGGTTATAATTGAAAGTTATATTTAATCGGTATGAATTATAATATCATAGAAAAAAGAATCGGCTATTTATTCAAAGACAAAACATTAATAGACCTTGCTTTTACCCACAAATCGATTAATGCGGCAAAAAACTATGAAAGACTGGAATTCTTGGGGGATGCCGTTATAGGAGCCGTAATATCGGAGTATTTATATATAAATTTTAAAGATTTAGACGAAGGAGAACTTTCAAGGTATAGAGCGGTACTTGTAAGACAGGACGGCTTATACGAAATAGCGGAAAAACTTAAAATTTCCGAATTTATTTTAAAAGAACGGGACAATACCGCAGGAGAAGCAAATCGTAAAAACAAAAGAATAATAGGCAATGTTTACGAAGCTGTTATTGGCGCCGTATTTCTTGATTCCTCATATGAAAAATCAAAAAATATTTTGCTATCCCATATACATAAGTTTAATCCCGATATTGATAACGAAATTTTGAAAAATACCGATTTTAAAACGACTCTGCAGGAGCTTGTCCAGAAGGAAACAGGCAATACTCCCGAGTATTTAACCGTTAAAAAGGATGGTCCTGCCCATAATATAATTTTTACGATTTGCGTTAAAATAAATGGGGAAATTTTTGGTTACGGAACCGGCCTATCTAAAAAAATTGCAGAACAGAACGGCGCAAAAGAAGCCGTTAAAAAATTTTTGGAGAAAATAAATGATAAAAAGTAACGATTTTTTTGTCCTGCTCATCGGCAGACCTAATGTCGGCAAATCGACTATATTTAATAAAATAACCGGCAAAACTTCCGCACTTTCTTCAAAAGTAGCAGGAACAACGCTTGACTTAAACATTAAAAAAATTTCTTTCGACGGATTAGATTTTTTTATTTCGGATAGCGGCGGATTTAACGTTTCTCCCGCAAATGAAACGGAGAAAAAAATTAAGGAAAAAGTTTTTGAATATTCTAAAAAAGCCGATATAGTTTTATTCACGGTTGATTTTAAAAGCGGATTTATCCCCGAGGATAAGGAAATTTTCTTAAGATTAATTAAAAACGAGGCAAATATTATTCTTGTCGTCAACAAGGTTGATTCTCCAAAAGACATCGGTAACGCAATTTCAGAATTTTCCGGACTAGGCATAAAAAGAATCGTTGCGGTAAGCGCAGAAACAGGAATGGGAATTGACGACATTACCTCCGAAATAACCGGCGAAATTAATTTAAAAAAGCCTACGAAGCCGGCTAAAAAAAATGAAGAAACAAGTTTTAAGATTGCAATTATAGGAAGACCTAATAGCGGCAAATCTACTTACATAAACACTATTTTAAAGGAAGATTTGCTTTTTACGGATCAAAAACCCGGCACTACAAGGGATGCAATTGACACATATATTAAATATAAAGGGTATGCCATAACCTTGGTTGATACTGCGGGGATTAGAAAAAAATCTAAGTTAGACGGAAACTCCGAAGCTTTTCAGAAGCAGAGCATAGAGCAGATAAAAAGAGCCGACGTCGTTATTATTTTTATAGACGTAAATTCCGAAATATCGCATGAAGATCTCTCGCTGCTGAAAAGAGTCACTTTAGACAAAAAACCTTTTATCATAGCTTTTACAAAGTGGGATTTAAAAGATAAAGACGCCGTGGATTCCGGCTTTAATTTAAAAAAAGAGATTAAATTTAACCTGAAAGAATTTCATGGAACTCCTTTCATTTATATATCTTCTAAGATAAATAAAAATTTATATAAAATATTAGATTTATCTATAGAAATTTATAATTCAAAAAAGATAAACATTAAAAAGAAAGATTTGAATAGATTTATAGAAGAAGCAAAAACGAGCGATAAGATTGGAAGATTGTTTAAATATATAACCTACGGGGTGCAGAAAGAAGGAGAAGAAATCCCAACTTTCATATTATTTACCGGAAATAAAGGAAAGATATTTACGATGACGGATATAAAATCCTTAAGAAACGGCATAAAGGAAAGATTTGACATAAAATCCAACGTGGAAGTTATAATAGAGTATAAGAAATATAATGCTTAAGATTTATTTGGAATTTTTCGATAATTCCTCTACTTTGGCTTCCAATTTCTGGATTTTTTTTGTCAATTCTTCTATATCGTAGGTCGAGGCAAAATTCATTTCGTCCAATAGAATATCGGCTACTTTTTCCTTTATGGATTTAAAGATAACGCCGGATTCGTATTTTACGGTTTCGATAATCTGGTCTGCCGCTTCCCTGCTTTCCTCGTCAGATATATCGACGTAATCGTCCAATTTCTCCTGTGCAAGAATAGAAAGACCTTTAAGCGCTTTGAGAACTAAGTTTATATTGTCCGACATTTTAACCTTCCTTTTATTTTATTGAATATTTTATCGGGAACAGACTTAAGTCCGTCCTCTTTCGTTATTTAGTTAAATTTCGTTCTGCCTGACTTTTGCCATTATACCCCTGAGAGACACGTTGTGCCTCGAAAAACCCATTTCCGCATAATCTCCGCCTAACGCTATGCCTATAAGCTGGGGAAGATGCAATATGGGCAAAGATAATTTTTTATTTATACTCTTTGCCGCAACCGTCTGATAAGTATCTAGGCTTAAATGACATAGTGGGCAAGGGGTGACCATCACGTCGGCATTTTTCTCCTGCGCTTCGTAAATGGCGTTTCCCGCCAAAGACGTAGAAGTAGCCTCGTTTACTAGTATCGTCTGGAAACCGCAGCATTTTGTCCTGCGGACATATGATACCGGTTCCCCGCCCAGCGCCTTGATTAACTCTTCAAATCCCTGAGGGTTTTCGACATCGTCGAACTTTACGGCGCTTGAAGGTCTTAATATATGGCATCCGTAAAACGGGGCGATGTTTATTCCTTTCAGGCTTTTTACGGCTTTTTCTTTCAGCTTGTCAAAGCCTATGTCGTCTCTGACGGCATATAAAATATGTTTTACTTTTACTTTTCCGGAATATTTAAGCCCTATTTTAGCAAGATATTCATTAGTTTTTTCCAAAGACTTAGGATTATTTATCAGCTCTTCGTTTACCTCGCTAAGGGTCAAAGTACACGTATTGCAAATAGTCATTATATCGAGACCTTCTTTTTCGGCTAACGCAAGAGTTCTGCCGTTGATAAAAAGTTTTAAATTTTTATCGAAACCGTCTATAACGCCGCCGCCGCAGCAGGAAGCTTCGGGCATCGGGATTAAATTTATACCTAATTTTTCTGCTATAAATTTGGTGGCGTTATCAAGTTCTTTGCCGCTTTCTTGAGCTACGCACCCGGGATAATAAGCATAGGTAATCATTATTTTTCCTCCAGATCTAATTCTTTGTATGCAAGTCTTATGTCTTCCATATCTTTAATTAATTTAAGCCTCAGGGGAGGAATTTTTCCTTTTAATCCGGCGCCGAAAGCCATAGGTAAATCGTTTATGAGTCCGGATATGCCGCCGGAGTCGAATGCAACTTTTATCTCGTCGAGCCTTCCGGTTTCCCCTATAGACTTGGCTATAGAAACGACATGCTTTGAACCTGCGGAAAATGTTATAGAATTTTTAATAGTTCTTTCGTGAAGTTTAACTATAGATTTTACCGGAGAAATACCTTTCGGGCAAAACTCTTCGCAGGACTGGCAGTGGACGCAATCCCACATTCCGTCGGGTTTAGAGCCGTTAACCAAACGGGAGCCGTTTTTATCGTTATCTCTTGGGTCTTCACTATACCGGTATAGCTTGGCTAAGGCGGCGGGGCCCAGATATCTAGGGTTTCCTACGACGCCGCCGCATTCGGAATAACAGCATTCGCATAAAATACAGTTGGGGGTATCGTTATTCCCCGTAAGATTTTGAAATTCCGATTTATAATACACGGGTTGGCTTATTTTTTCTCCTTCTTTTAATGCGTGAAAACTATTATGAGCTTCGTCTTCCCTCTGTCCGAGAAGATAGGGCTTGATTTCTTTGATTTTATCGAAAAAGCTTTCCTGATCGACTATAAGGTCGCGTATAACAGGCATATTGGCAAGAGGTTCTACATTAATTATTCCGAATTTTTCTATCTCAGGTCCTACCTGCGTTTTGCAGGCAAGTTTAGATATGCCGTTTATCTTCATAGCGCATGAACCGCATATAGCGCTTCTGCAAGACCTCCTGAAACTCAACGTTCCGTCCAACTCGGACTTGACTTTTATTAAAGCGTTCAATACGGTCATACCCGGATAATCCTCAACCGTATATTCTTTATAATACGGTTTTTCATCGATTTCAGGATTAAATCTGTATGCCCTGACCTTAAATTCCATTATATTTCCCCTTTTAAAACTTTAATTTTATCAATACGTCCTTGGCTGAGGCTTAAATTTTGTTATGGCAACTTCCGAAAAATCGAATTTTATATTGCCTTTGCCGTCCAACGTAGCCAACGTATGCTTAAGCCAGTTTTCATCGTTTCTTTCAGGAAAATCGGTTCTATAATGCGCGCCCCTCGATTCTTTTCTTAATATTGCACCCCTCGCTATAATTTCGGCAATGAGCAATATATTATTAAACTCGAATGCCTCGACTATATCGGTATTAAATGTCTTGGATTTATCGTCTATACCTATGTTTTTTGCGCGCTCCTTAAGTTCGACAATCTTGTCTATGGCTTTTTTCATGGCGCTTTCTTCCCTGAAAACGCCTACGTTGGCTCTCATTTCTTCCTGAAGTTCCGATTTTAACAAACCGTGTCTTTCTTTCCCCGAAGATTTCTTAAGTTTTTCAAAAGCTTCTTCATCCCTTTTAACCGCCGATTCGTCGAATTTTGATTCGGAAGCATTTTTTAAATATTCGGCTATATCTATTCCCGCCCTTCTTCCGAATACTACGGTATCAAGCAATGAATTTCCTCCGAGCCTGTTTGCCCCGTGAACGCTGACGCATGCGGATTCTCCCGCCGAATAATAGCCTTCTAAGGCAGTCCTGCCGTTATAGTCGGTTTTAATGCCGCCCATAGAATAATGGGCGCCCGGTCTTATGGGAATAGGTTCGTAAATAGGATTTACTCCCTCAAAATCGATGGATAACTGCATTATTTGCGGAAGTCTTTCCATTATTCTTTCTTTACCTAAGTGTCTGACATCCAATAGTATTGCGCCGTCAACTCCTCTTCCTTCGTTTATCTCGGTCTGTTCGGCTCTCGCGACGACGTCCCTCGGAGCAAGTTCCATAGCCTTTGGAGCATATTTCGACATAAACCTGACGCCGAGAGAATTAAGTAGATAAGCGCCTTCGCCTCTTGCGCCCTCCGTAACTAATATTCCGGTGCTTTTAAGGGTAGTCGGATGAAACTGGACGAATTCCATATCCATCAAAGGAACGCCGGCTTTAATAGAAACCGCCATTCCGTCCCCCGTATTTATAAGAGCATTCGTGTTTGAAGAATATACCTGTCCATAGCCTCCGGTAGCAAACAGGACGGCTTTTGCGGCAATGCCTTCGAACCTTCCGTTTTTAATATCGTAGGCGACGACCCCGCTTACTTTTCCATTATCTAGGACTAAACCGGTAACAAAATATTCGTAAAGGATTTTTGTTTTATATTTAAGGACGTTGTCGAAAAGTCCGTGGAGCATCATATGTCCTACCGCATCCGCATAGTAGCATGAACGCGGAAAACTCTGCCCGCCGAAAGGTCTCTGTGCTATTCCTCCAAGGTCGTTTCTGTTGAATACGACGCCCATTCTTTGAAGATCGAGTATATTAGCCGGGGCTTCGCTCGTCAGAATTTCTATGGCATCCTGGTCGCCGAGGTAATCGCTGCCTTTAACGGTGTCGAAAAAATGGGACTCCCACGAATCGTTTTCGTCGAATGCGGCGTTGACCCCGCCCTGAGCCGCTCCGGAATGAGACCTCGTAGGATAAACTTTGCTTACGATTACGGCGTCTATTCCTTTTTTTCTAAGTTCGACGGCGGCTCTTAATCCCGCAAGCCCGGCGCCGACGATAACAACGTCATGTTTTAGCATTTATGTCCTCTATTTTTTACTTTATTTTTAAAAATACAGTTTTTGATATTATAGGATAAACCTCTAAAATTTGCAATAAAATTTTATCTTTTATAACTCCCGCTTTTTCCGCCTTCTTTGCTAATAAGATAAATCTCGGATATCTCTATAGACTTATCTACGGCTTTCAACATATCATAAATTGTTAAAGCAGCTACCGACGCGGATGTTAGGCTTTCCATTTCGACTCCGGTCTTGCCGGATATTTTAACGGTGGAAATTATATTTATAGAATTTTCCTTTTCGTCTGGTTCAAAAAAAATGTCGCAGCCTTCTATATTCAAAGGATGGCATAAAGGGATTAATTCGGAGGTTTTTTTTGCCGCCATAATTCCTGCAATTTTTGCGGTTCCGAACACATCCCCCTTTTTGCCGCTTTTGCTTATTGCAAGTTTAAAAGCATCCTTCGACATAGATACTTTCGCATGGGCGGATGCAATCCTGACGGTGTCCGCTTTTTGAGAAACATCGACCATTTTCGGCATTCCTTTCTCATCGAGATGAGTTAACTTCATTTCTTTTTTCATAAATACGATTCCTTTAATTTTATTTAATGATATACCGAATAACCTTCGTTTTTACCTGCGTCTCTTTAAAATAATTTAAAACAATTGTATCAAAAATAATAAAAAAAATAAAATTATATACCTCGAAATGATTTAAGCAAAATATGAAAGGCAATGCTGCCGACCACGGCTGCCGCAATGATTATGAACCATGAAACTGCATCGAGCGCCACGAGTCCGATGAAGCCGCTTAGTCTGCCCCAATAG
>DAHWHJ010000059.1:0-25023 GCA_027335745.1 bacterium
TTGTTACTTTTAAATTAGGCAACGAAGAGTTTGCCCTAGACATTCTAAAAGTTCAGGAAATAAACAGGATGGTCGAAATAACCAAAGTTCCTAAGGCTCCGGATTTTGTCGAAGGAGTAATCAACTTAAGAGGCAGGGTTATCCCTATAGTCGATATAAGAAAAAAGTTTCACCTCAACATCAAGGAAGCGACTAAAGAAACCAGAATTATAGTGGTCAATATAATGAATAAGACTATCGGCCTTATAGTGGACAGCGTTTCCGAAGTCTTAAGGATTAATTCCTCCACTATTCAGCCCCCTCCGCCCTTAATAGCCGGTTTAGACTCGGACTACATAAAAGGAGTAGGCAAATTAGACGAAAGGCTTATAATACTTTTAGACATAGACAAGATATTTACCACCGGCGAACATAAGCTTATAGAAGGTATGATAAAGTGATTTGATTTATGCGTTTTTATAATCATTATGAAAACTCCGTATGTTTTTGCAACGGCAAACCAGAAAGGCGGCGTAGGAAAAACGACTACCGCAATTACTCTGGGGAGTTCCCTGTCTATTTTTGGATACAGGGTACTCCTTGTCGATCTTGACCCTCAGGCAAGTCTTACAAATCATCTTGCCGTCGAACCGGAAAAATTAGAATATTCCGTAGCGAATTTAATAATGTCCGATTCCTTCAGTCCGAATGAAGCCGTTATCAATAAATATAGGCTTAAAAACAGCGGCTGCATAGACCTTATTCCTTCAAATATCAACCTTGCAAGAATAGAAGCCGAATTGTCCGTTTCTAAAGGCGGAGGATTAAAGCTCAAGGAAAAATTAAAGTTTTTTTACGATAATTACGACTATATAATAATAGATTCTTCGCCGGCGTTGAGCGTTCTTCTCATAAGCGCGGTTGCGGCGAGCGACGAAGTTATTATTCCGGTAATGTCCGATTTTTTATCGGCAAGAGGGGTGGATTTATTGCTTTCTACCATAGAAAAAATTGAAAAAGCATTAGATTCGCAATGCACTTATAGATTATTGATTACTATGTTCGACAGGAGAACTAATTCTTCCCTCAAATCGCTGGATTATTTTAAAAATAAGTATAAAGATACGCACTTTAATAGTATAATCAATATAGATACAAGATTTAGGGACGCAAGCATGATAAGAAAGCCCCTTACTTATATCGACGTCCATTCGAGGGGAGCGCTCGATTATATTAACGTCGCGCGGGAAATAATAGAGGGTTCCGGTAACGGATTAAACGCAGGGAGGGTAAAAGATGAATAAAACTTTTAATTTATATGATTTAAAAAGTTCTCGGGCGGTAGGTTCTGACCTTGTAACGCCGTGGATAGACGATTTATTAGACAAAAAAAATCCCGTCGAAACTGAAAGATCTGCGGTTATACTGTCTTATCCCGTAGATAGGCTTCTGACTCCGGATAAAGACGTTCCAGTCGTTTCCGTTCCGGCTAAAGCGTTAGACATACATATCGTTCCTTCGGCGAATAAAGCGGGTAACGCGGTTTCGCCGGTTTTTTCGGTAAAGCAGGAATTTAAACTTGAACCCGAAAGAGAAGTTTCCTATTTCACTTTTGTGTCGGGAAGTTCTTTTTACGCGCTTCCTTCTTTAAATATAAACGAAATAATAAAATATAAAACTCCCGTTAATATTTTTTCTAAAAAAGCGGGTCATCTCGGAATAATATTGTATAGAAACCGAATGGTGCCGGTTTACGATTTTTCTATAATAGTAAACGGAGCTATGGATACTAAATCTTTATTAAAATATATCGTCATATGTATTTACGAGAATAAATTTTTCGGCTTATCTATAAGCGAAATAAAAAATATAACGAATATTAAAAACAAAAATCTTATCCCTTCTTCATCGTTTAAATTTAAAAATTCAAATAATATAACGACGGGCGTTTTTGAAAATGCCGAAGGAAAGTTTTATTCCGTTATAAATATTGAAAGTATTTTTAACTATTTAACGTCTTAACTAACGTATTTATGTTATGATAGACACGGTTGAGCTTCAACAAATTATTACCAATATGCCTTCCGTCGAAAAAATAGCTTCGACTTCACATGTTTTAGCCGTAAATTCAAATAATATAATTCAGAAGGAAATGGAAAATATCGATGAAGCCGCTTTAAATACCGTGGTCGAATTAAGCGAAACGCTCGAGCCGGTTAACGATAAAGATAAAAACCGCAAAGAAAAAGATAAAAGCAAGGGGGAAGAAGAAAATAATAAAAAAGAAAAAGAAAATAAAGAACATATAGATTTAGTGGTGTGAATTTTATGGTCGAACAAGCTGTTTCGGCAGGACGTTTAAGCGCCGGAAATATCGAGGCTTCCGACATTTCCTTAATTATTAAGGAAAAAATAACGTCTTCGCTTTTAAAAATATTAAAACCGGGAAACATAATAGAAGCAGACTTAATAGACGTTTCGGCAGGCGGAGGAGGTTCTTTAAACGGAATATTAAGTATTAACGGCAAACTGCTTGCCGCGGTTATTCCGGGAGAACTTTACGATGAATTTGCCTTAGGTAAGGCGTTCGACGGTAATTTCAACATTCCTGTCAGGCTCAGGCTCGAAAGCGCGGTTAAAAGCAATATTAATACCGTAAATAATGAAGGCGCGGGTGCCGGTAACGGCGGCGTGGAAATAGTATTTAAAGTCGTAGCGGATTCTTCGAATAATCTTAATATTCAAAAAGCTCTTGATTTATATAATAAAGCATTTTCCGAAAATTTTAAGGGGACTACGTTCGAATCGTTTTTAACGTTAGGTTCAAATATCTCCGTTCAAAGCATAACCGCTTCCGTAAAGGGCAATTTTTTGTTTATCCATATTAATTTTGGCGCGGCGCTCGGTTTCGGCTCCGTTATTTTAACGTCCGATCATAATTCTTATATAAAAGACGCCCCCGATAAAAAAAAGCGGTTAAGCTCTTCTTCAAAAAAATATATGCTGATGTTTGAAACGGAATTTAATTCTTTAGGGCATATTAAGCTGTTTTCGTATTATTCCGATAAATTATTGAGCGTTAAATTTCAGGAATGTTCTGATGCCGCAAGGGAACTTATAAACAAAAATCTTGAATCATTTAGGAAAATGATGTCCGAAAACGGAATAACCCTTAAAGAAGTATCTTTTAACAACCCGGGAAGCAAAGATTTAAAAGACGATGCGGGAAAGAGGATATTCGGATCAGAAGCCGGCGCCGGCGTAGAAATGTTTTCGGAAGGGAGAATAATAAATGAAAGAATCTAAATCTAAATATGCTAAGGCATCTGCTCTGAGGTACGACTCAAAAAAGAATAATGCTCCGGTAGTCGTAGCCAAGGGCAGAGGAGAACTTGCCGAAAAAATAATCGAAATCGCAAAAAAAGAGAATATACCGATAACTAAAAATAGCGCCCTCGCCGATATACTCGACGGACTGGATATTTATGAAGAAATTCCGCCCGAACTTTATAAAGTAATAGCCGGTATTTTTGCATTTCTGCACAAATTAAACGAAAAAGCCGCTAAACCGTTCCTTTCATAGCGGCGACGATTTCCCTCTGTCTTTTAAATATATACTTAAATAAAACATCCTGCGGGGCGGGTTTTAAGTTAATAGCCCGAGCCCCTACTTTATATTTAAGATTATCTAATCTCGAAACGGACCTGATTTCAAATCTTACCGTAATTTCAGGCAGTCCGCACGGAAATTGAATTTTTACGTTTTCTAAGACGGTATGTTTTTCTAATGGGAAGTCTAATAAAAAAGATAATCCTTCTCCCGACAGATCGAACAGTTTTGTTTCGAAATATTTATTGTTTAAAAAGAAAGAAACCTTTACGGGTTCGTTTAAGGAAGGTTCTATCCTGAAAAATTTTCTTTTTTCTAAAGATAATATCTCAATAGGTTTATAAATATCGAAAACGAAATATTCTTTATCTTTTTCGTAATTATACAATTTTGAAAGGAAAAAATGTTCATTGCTGCCAAATTTAAAAGTAACCTTAATATACGAAGACTCTATAAGCTTTAAATTGCCTGATTTAGGAATCATAGAATCTATAGTCATATAGTCTTCTTTTATCTTGAGAATATTCGTGGTATATTCGTCGTTAAAAGGAACGGCGTAAATAATAAGCGGTTTTTTCTGGTTGGCAAATCCCTTGAGTATGGCGTTAATCTCCTGTTTTTTAGAATATATATTTATATCGGGATTTTCTTTTAGTTTTTTGATATCGAACATAATTTCCGTTATTTATAATTAGTTAAAATAATAACGCTCTATCTTTTTCTTCAAGCCCGCTTATCATCTTTGCATTTTCGAATTGCGACGCATAGTTAAATTCGTCTATGCGCGATATTACTTCATTAACGTTGCAGGAATGTTCGCAAACGGAAACTTTATCGATATTAGACCTGTATTTTTCAATAAGTAAAACGAATTCTTTATTTTCCGTCAAAAAAACCCCTTTATCCATAATGAAAACGGACACGACGCAATCTTTTTTTGCCGCCGCTTCGATTAAACCGGAAATATGGTTCATATATTTATCGGTCGTAATAATAATAGCAAGTTTTTTTCTATCCATAGAAATAATTTTTTTTAAGCAAATCCGTTTTTTTAACTATCGTTGCGATTAAATATTGTATATTAATTCCCTATTTATTATCAATAAAATTCTTATTCGGTATATTTTTCCCCCGTATTAAATAATTTTTTAAATAATTGCGGAATATTTTTCCTATTTCAAAAAAGGGGACAGATTTATTTATTTTCTTACAGCAGACTGTCAAAAAAGGGGACAGATTTATTTATTTTCTTACAGCAGACTGCGTTTGCGGGCTTTTTTGCCCGAAAATAAAAAATATCTGTCCCCTTTTTTGCTGTCTTTCCTTTCCTTTTTTGTTTTGGCATATTTATTGCATTTTTTATAGCAGTTATATTTATATTTATCTTTTAAAGAGGAGTATTAATGAACGGCGGTTCTTATGTAGCTCTTAGCGGGATATTGGCGGAAGAGAGAAAGTTGGCCGTGATTACCAACAATATATCTAACGTTAATACGGTTGGGTATAAGAGTAGCGGCGTTACTTTTGCGGAATTTTTATCCCCGAAAGCCGTTTCCGCCTTAAATTCGGGCGACGATAAACCGTTGGTCGATAAGGCATATCCTATAACCCTCAATACTTACGTCGATATGTCTCAAGGATCGTTAAAAAAAACGGGCAACAGGCTTGACCTTGCAATGAAAGGCGCCGGATATTTCGTCGTTCAAACTCCGGGCGGATTTAAATATACGAGAAACGGAGCGTTTTCTTTAAATCAGGCGGGAGAACTCGTAAATCAGGAAGGTTTTCCCGTAATGAATACCGACAAAAAACCCATTTTTCTAAATGAAAGAGGTTCAAACGTAACCATTACCGATTCCGGCATAATAAACCTTACCGACCCCATGACGAACAACGAATTATATTCCGGCAGAATTTTGACGGTTAATTTTAAAAATCCCGAAAATTTATCCAAATACGGCGATACCTTGTTTTCGGCGACAAAAAGCTCGGGAGCGCCGGTTCAGAACGAAAACCCCGATATGCTTCAGGGATACGTCGAAGAATCCAACGTTAACGAGATAAAAGGTATGGTCCAGATGATTAACGTTTCGGAAACTTATAACAATATGATTCAGGTTTTAAAATCTTATTCTCAGGTTAATAATACCGCTATTAACACGATAGGAGCGGCAGTTTAACATTTAAAATTATAATCACGGAGGAAATTTTAGAAGATGAGAGCTTTATGGACCGCCTCGACCGGCATGGAAGCGCAGCAGATAGAAATAGACAATATCGCAAACAATCTCGCAAACACCAATACGACGGGGTACAAAGAATCGAGGGTTAATTTCGAGGACTTGTTTTATCAAACGGTAAAATCTCCCGGAGCCTATTCTTCGCAATATACCCAATCTCCCGCCGGCATTCAAATCGGTCTCGGCACTAAGGTATCATCCATAGAAAAAGAATTTACGCAGGGCGACCTTCAGCAGACGTCAAATCCTTTAGATTTGGCAATTTCGGGACAGGGTTTTTTTCAGATACAGATGCCAAATGGAGAAACCGCATACACTAGAGACGGAACTTTTCAGGCTAATTCGCAGGGTCAGTTGGTAGATGCAAACGGCAATCAGCTTGTTCCGCCCATCACGATACCGCCTAACGCTACTTCGGTAACTATTTCAAACAACGGAACCGTTTCGGCGGCGATTTCCGGACAGACTAATCCGGCGCAGGTTGGAACTATAACGCTCGTTAATTTTATAAATCCTGCGGGACTTAGCAGTTTAGGCGATAATCTTTATGCGCAGACTTCCGCCTCCGGCGTTCCGCAGATAGGCACGCCTAACCAAAACGGGCTCGGCACTATTCAGCAGGGGTTTCTTGAAATGTCCAACGTAAATTTGGTAGGGCAGATGGTGTCTATGATAACCGCTCAGAATGCCTATACGATAGACTCTAAAGCGATTACCGCCGCAAACCAGATGCTTCAGACTATGAGCGGCTTGATACCGTAATGAATTTAACGGACTCAACAAATATATGCTTAAAAAAATAGGCTTTGCTTTTTTACTTTTGTTTTTGACTCAGGCGCAGGCGGCTTATGCCGTGAAAGGTCATTATTCCAGCGGCATTAAACGGGAAGGCGGGGGTCTGACCGATTATTCGCCGTTAAGGAAAATGATCGTCCAATTCTATATAGACAAGATACCTTTAAGATTTAAAAAATATTTTCATTTCACCGATTTTGCTTATAATATTCCGTTTAAAATTTCGGCGGCAGAATTAAAAGGTTACTCGGTTAAAGTTGAAATCAACGATGTAAAATATTCGGGTTATCACACGGCGGTAATAAAACTATTAAATAAAAATAACGGCGCCATTCAAGGTATAGACGATATTACGTTTAAAACCCTAATTTATGCTCCGGTCGCGGTTGCTTCCGAAACAATCGGCAAATTTCAAATTATAAAGCCCGGCGACGTTAAAATATCGTATAAAAATATTAATAGTTTAAATGACGGTTATTATCTAAAAAGTGAAAACATAGCCGGAAGGGAGGCTAAATTTTTTATTGCGGCAGGTTCGGCTTTAACTAAAGCAAATACGGAGAGAAAAAGAATAATAAATTTTGGAAATACGGTAAACATTATTTATAAAAAAAACGGATTAATTTTAAAAACAAAAGGAATGGCGCTTCAGGCGGGGGCGCAAAATTCGTTAATAAGGGTAAAAAACGTCGAATCGGGGACGGTTCTAAACTGCGTAGTAAAATCGGACAAAATAGTCGAAGTCAGATAAGTTTAGATAATTAAAAAGGACAATATGAAAATAAAACTAAATACGGTTTTTTCTTTGTTGGTCTTAACCTCTGCATTATTACTGCCTGTTATCTTGACGGGATGCGGCGTTCATCCGCCCAAATCTATGATTCCTCCTACATACGTTAAGCCGACGGCAGAAAACGGCGGAATTCAGGGCAAGCCGGCGCTCGGTTCTTTATGGACCGGCACGGGAACAGGCACGAATCTTTATACCGACAACGTAGCTTTTAGGCTGAACGACACCGTAACTATTATAGTAAACGACCAGACGCAGGTTAACGATTCGTCGGCGACGGCGCTTTCGCACAATTCGTCCGGTTTGGGCAGTATCGCTTTCGGTACTCTTTCGACGGCAAAGCCCACCGGTTATAACGGGTCGAACGTCGAAACTTTCAACGGCGGCGGGGGAGTGGCGGAATCGGGACAGATTTCTTCCGTAATTCAAGCGCAGGTAGTCAAAGTTTATCCCAACGGCAACGTCGAACTAAAAGGGGAAAGAAAAGTCTCCGTCAACGGGGAAACCAGATATTTATTAATTAAAGGAATAGCCAGACCGATAGACATATCTCCGGGGAATACTATTTTGTCGAGCCAAATATCGGACGAAAGGATATGGATAAACGGCAGAGGTTATGTCAACAGTTCGCAAAGCCCGAACTGGCTTTATAAGATTATGCAGGATATCTGGCCGTTCTAAAATATATATATGAGGAAAAAATGAAGGGGAAAATAATTTTAACGATTTTATTGTTTTTGACGGGTTTATTTACTATGAGCGTGTCGCCGGATTTTTCTGCAGCCGCGACTATAGGAAATATCACTTCTATTTACGGAGCGATGAGCAACCCTATAGTCGGCTACGGTCTCGTTACCGGTCTTGACGGGACCGGCGACCAGTGGGGGGTAAACGTTACCCAGCAGAGCATAGTTACGATGTTGTCAAAATTAGGGATTAATACAAACAAGGCGTCTCTTTACTTAATCAGGGATACCGCTGCCGTTATGGTTACGGCGGAACTTCCTCCTTTTGCCGTTCCGGGAGAAAGAATAAACGTTACGGTAAGCTCTATAGGAAATGCGGAAAGCCTGCAGGGCGGAGTTTTATTAATGACGCCTTTAAAAGGACCAAACGGAATCGTTTATGCGCTCGGTCAGGGCAGCGTATCTACCGGCGGCAGCGTCGCATCCGAAAACGTTATGCCTCTTCCCGGATATGTGCCGGTATCGCAAAATTTTCAAACATCGGGCATAATCGATAACGGGGGAGTCGTAGAAAAAGGCGTTTCCATAGGATTAAACACGTTTACTTCGGTCCGCCTGATACTTAAAAATCCCGGTTTTACGGACTCGTCGAGGATTGCCGCCGCTATAAACGCAAAAATAGGCAAGGGGACTGCAAAGCCGCTCGATTCTACGAGCGTATCCGTCGCCGTTCCGGCTTTGTACAAAGGAAACGTAGCGCAGTTTATATCCGTTATTAACGCTATAGACGTCAAAACCCATTCAAAAGCTATTATAGTTATCAACGAACGCTCCGGAACAATAGTAATGGGCGGAAATATAAAAATAAATCCGGTAGCGGTATCAAACAGGAATATAACGCTTAAGATTAATAAGAAAAGGGTCCCCAACGCATTTTATTTGAAAAAAGGATTAACGGTGGCTCAGCTCGTGAAAGCGTTAAATGCCGTTGGCGCTTCTACGTCGAGCATAATCTCTATACTTGAATCCATTAAGGCGGCGGGGGCTTTATCGGCGGAAATAAAGATAATTTAACGATTCGGAGGGATATTAAAGTTATAGTTCAAAAATGTCGATTGTTATACGAAGATAGATTTAATTTTTAGAAAATATATTAAAAAAGGTAAAGAGTATGGCAATCGAAATTTCCGGAATTTCGTCGTCCGTTATCGGCGAAATATCGCAAAATAATAACGGCAGAAAAAAAGAGGTAAGCGGCGTTGAAGCCGGTCAGGCGGCAGGTTCCGATAAGGTCAGCATATCTGGCGACGCAAGTTTTATCGGCAGTTTAAAAAGCGCCATAGATAATGCGCAGTCCGCCCCTCCTTCCAAGATTAACGATATTAAGCAAAAGGTCGCTTCGGGAAATTACGCCGATACGTCAAAAATCGCCGAAGGCTTAGTTAACGCATTAAACATTGTCGGCGAATAGGCGTAATAACTTAAACCTTAATACAAATATATTGAAAATATGGAAAATATCGGCGTAAACGAGAAAAAGCTCGAAGACCTGCTTAAGATTGTTTTGAAATTAAAGCAGGAACTTAACGAAGCATATTTAATTCTGAAAACCAATTTTAATCCCTTAAAAAATATAGACATATTCGATAATAAAAGAACGGCTTTAAAAGAAACAGCGGAAAAAATAAAGGATTTTGGAGCGTTTTCGACCGATGACGACCGGGATGAAGATAACGAAAAAATAAAAGAACTGATAAAAGCGGAGATGCGGGAAATAGCCGAATTAAACAACGCTTTTTCCGGATTAATAAAAAAAAACATATATTATAACCAGTTAACCATTTCGTTTATTACCGATGCTTTTAACAAAAGCTCTATTTACGACAGGGCGGGCGGAAATAATTCAAATTTTTTTCCTTTAAAAAACGTTTTAATGAAGTCGGGGGTTAGAGTATAAATGCTGACAATAAATAATATATTAGATATTGCAGACTCGGCTATGACGGCCAATCAGGCGGCGATGAATACCGTATCCCAGAACGTCGCCAACGTCAATACCCCTTTTTATAACAGCGAAACGCCGATAGAAACGGAAGCCCCTGCAGTAGTGGGAGCGCCTTATACATACGGAACCGGAGTTAACGTAAACAATATTCAAAGAAGCACGAATAATTTCGTCCAGTCGGAAGTCAATAACGAAACCGGACAAAACAGTTACTATACTACGCTGTATCAGGGTCTCGGCCAGATACAAAATTTATTTAACGACCAGACCGGTTCTGGTTTCAGTTCACAAATATCCAAATTCTTTAACGATTTTCAGAACGTGGCGAATAATCCCTCTAATATTTCGCAGAGAACGGCGCTTTTGTCGGATGCGCAATCTCTTACGGGGTCTATAAACAACGCCTATACCACCATAATGAATACGGTTTCTTCGACGAATACTTCTATTAAGGGCGTCATACCTGAAGTCAACAGCCTTACGTCCCAGATTGCGGGTCTTAATCAGCAAATTACCTATGCCCTTAATGCCGGAAGCAACGCAAACGAACTGCAGGACCAGCAGATGCAGGCTATAAACAGCCTTTCCAAATTGGTAAATATCTCATATTATACTAATAATAACGGTAAAACAAATATATCTTTGGGCAACGTGCCGTTGGTATCGAGCGATTCGTCTTTTAATCTTTCGACGCAGGTTGACCCTTCGAATGCGGCAAATTTAAATATTATGTGGACGGGTACCGACGGGTCGGCTCAGTCCGTTACGAGCCAGATAACCGGCGGCAGTCTGGGCGCATACGTAAATTTGGAACAGACGGCGGCTCCGTCTTACATAAGCCAGCTTAATTCGCTGGCGGCGTCTGTTACCGACAACGTCAACTCTCTGCAATACAACGGTTACGGTCTCGACGGCTCAACCGGAAATTACTTTTTTCAGCCTAATTTGACGACTTCTACTACGGCAACCGATGCGACGATTTCTACCGGTTACGTAACCGACCCCTCGAAACTTACGAGGGACAGTTACAGCATTACCACAAACGGTTCGGGAAGTTTTACTGTTAAAAATTCCACTACTAATCAAACTTTAAGCGGTTCGGAAGTCAGCGTTTCTTCCGCAACCAATAATTATGGACAGAAAGTATATACAGTCGGTTTTGACGGCGTATCGGTTAGCATTACCGGAACTTCCACTTCCGGAGCCGCGCCTGCAAACGGCGATACCTTTACCGTCAATCAATTGACTACCAATCCGGCTTTTACAATGGAGGTTAACCCAAATCTTACCGCTTCTCAAGTTGCGGCGGCATCCGCCGTTTCCACTGCGGTTAATCCCACAAATACCGGTAATGCGACTATAAGCGCCGGCTCGATCGTAAATCCAAACGGCGATAGCGGTGCGGGAGGAGAATATTCGATAACATACAACTCTAGCGGCGGCACTTTTACCGTTATCAATCAAACGTCCAATTATACGGAAACGATAACGCCTACCGTGACTACTAATTCATCCGGTCAAAAGGTATATTCAGTTTTCTTTGGAAATAACAGCAGTAATACTAATTCTGCACCGCCGCAATATTTCCATGTTAATATTACGGGAACGCCTTCCAACGGTGATTCGTTTACGGCAAACGTTTTAACATCAGGTCTTAGTCTTACGAATATGAATTCCGCCGGTTTATCGGGCAATAACGAAAACGCGCTTGCGCTCGGGGCGCTTCAAAATAAAAATCTGCCTATTGGCGGGGCAAGTTCTACTATCCCGTCTTATTATTCAAATATAGTTTCAAACATCGGAACGCAGTCGCAGAGCGCAAACACGAACTATACGAACTCTACGTCGGTTTTGACGAACCTGCAGAATCAGTTATCGTCTTCAGTCGGCGTAAATATGAATGAACAGATGACGAACCTCGTCAATTATCAAAATTCATATCAGGCGGCGGCGGCTATTACTCATTCTGTGCAAACAATTATGACGGCGCTTTTAAGCACCGTGCCGTAATTGGAGCAATTAAAATAAACTAAAGCTTAGAAACACTGGATTCCCGCCTTCGCGGGAATGACTTTTGAGTAATTTAACCATTCACCTTTATGTTGTCATTCCCGCGAAGGCGGGAATCCAGGCTAAAATCAATTTTAAGTATTTGCAGGCTGAAAAAGAGGAAAACATATGATACAGATAACCGACAATATGATGTATAACAATATAAACAACGAATTGCTTAATTTATCGACCAACGTTTATAACCTTCAGGACCAAATTTCCAGCGGATTGCAGATTATGTCCCCGCAGGATAATCCCGGAGGAATGGTCAATGTCCTGTCGTATAAAAACAGCACCGCGCTTGTTACGCAGTATAACTCGAACGTTAGTATCGCTAACAGCGTCGGTTCTTTAGCCTCTTCGACTATAAGCAATGCAATGACGGTAGTAAATCAGGCAAGCACTCTTGCCGTCGGAATGGCGAACGGAACTAATACTGCGGCTAATAATCAGGCGGCGGCTCAGCAGGTAGGGCAGATGATTAACGAACTTACGGGATATGCCGATACTTCTTATAACGGTCAGAATATTTTTACGGGGAATAATCTTAATTTATCCTCGGCCTATACCGCAACACTTCATGCAATTACCGGTTTAAATGGAACGCCCTCATCCGTTTCTTACAACGTTTATACCTATGCAGGAACGGATACTAACCAGAATTACCAGATAACGCAGAACGAAACGGTAACGCCGTCGCTTACCGCCGACGCAATTTTCGGGAACGACCCTAAACCTACCGGTTCATCCTCTACATCCGTCCCCTCCGGCTTGCTTTCCGTTCTTTCGCTTTTTCAGTCGGAACTTAAGAATAACGTTTATCAGCAGAATTCTTCATCGATAATTCAGAGTATTCAAAACGGATTAAACACGATGACCGCCGCTCAGGCTGACATAGGAACGGTCGTTCAAAGGCTTAACGAACAGCAGACGAGCTATCAAACGGTATTATCCAATATCTCGCAGCTCCTAAGTCAGACGCAGGACGTGAACGTGGCGCAGGCTATGACTAACCTTACTCAGGCTCAAGAATCTTATCAGGCTACGCTTGAAGCGTCTTCCAACATTACTTCGCTGACGCCGATGCTGCTCCAGTACCTTAAATGATTACAACCCTATAATCTTATTATGTTAATTCTTGCAAGAAAAACCGGCGAAAGCATAAAGATAGGGGACGATATAACCCTCGAAGTGATATCCGTAGCCGGCAATACCGTAAAAATAGGAATAGATGCTCCCAAAGAGATCGGCATCTTCAGAAAAGAGCTTTACGATGTGATTAAGAACGAAAATATCGACGCCTCGGCTATTAACATAGGCGATTTGTCGGAGTTGAAAAAATTAAACGACTTAAACGAAAACGGGTCGAAGAACGATATGTATATCGATAAAGATAGGAAATAAGAAAATATTAAATAATATAAGGAGTTTTTTTAAGTGGATATGGACATGGATACGGCAATAAACCAAGAAACCGAAATTCTCGTTAAAAGCATTTATTACCCGGAAGGCGTAAAGGTAGAAAAAACAAAAATTATAGAATTCGTTAAACCAATTCTGGGATTCGATTCGTTAAAAAAATACTGTATATTAAATATCGATAAAGAAAAAAATCTGCCCTTTTTTATTTTACAGAGTATAGAAAACGAAGGTTTATGTTTTATCGTCGCCGATCCTAACCATTTTTTCAAGGATTATGCCGCCGCCGTTACCGAAGAGGAAAAAGAACTGTTGAATCTTATGGATAAAACCGACGCAATCTTATTTGTTATCGTTACCGTATTTAAAGATTTATTTTCATCTACGGTAAATTTAAAAGCCCCGATTATTATTAACAAAAAGACGCGCAAAGCCGTTCAGACGGTTTTAAACAACGACTTATATTCCGTTAAGCAAAAATTACGTTGAGTTTTGTCTTCTATCCACGATTATATTTGAGCCTTTTTTCTCTTTAGCCGTAGATTTTAACCCCGAAGCTATCTCGCTAATCTGACCATAGTGTTCAATTTTTTTGTTTACGTTTTCGATTACTGCTATAGACAGGCTCATCACCGGAAATATTTGCATTTTTTTCTGCCTGTCGTATGCTTCGATATATCCTCTTTGCTTATCGGTATTGTCGTAAAAAGAGAGTATTATTTTATCGAAATTGGAAATTACGGCGTTTGATATGTCTATAATGTCGTCCGGATGAGAAATAACGACAAAGTCGTCTCCTCCGATATGTCCTATAAAAACGTATTGTTTTATATCTCTGCGCCTTGTTTTAGATATGTCGTAAACGGTCGTCGCAATCAGCCTCGACGTCATCATAATAACTTCGTCTCCTCTTAAAAAGCCGTATTTATCGTTATATGATTTAAAATTGTCTATATCGATATAAGCAAAAGAAAAGTTAACGTCGTCTTCAAGCTTGTCTTTGACCGATTCCATTATAGAGGAATTTCCGGGAAGTTTTGTCAGCGGATTTGCGTCTAAAGCAGATTTAGAAGCATATATAATGGTTTCGGTTTTATATTTAAGTTCGTTCAAACTAAGAGGCTCTTTGATATAATCTTTTAAAAAATATTTTTCGTCTTTTATGCCGTTAAAATCAAAATCTGCCGGAAGTATAAAAAGCACCGGAATATTGCTTAGCATATTATCTAACTGCATATCGGCAATCATTTTAATCTCTTGCTTATGCGCGTTCATAGCAATAATGATTAACTGCGGGGGCGAAGCGTAAACGGAGTAATATGCCTGATTAAACGAATCGAATATTTTTAAATCGTATTTTTTTAATTCTTCTTTGAAAGCAATATTGTATGCAGGATTTTTACCTAATACTATAAATATTTTAGGCTTGCCGTGTCTATCTCTATCTTTATTCATATCGGATCGAAAATTAATCGAATATATAAAGCTCTTCTTTATAGGAATATATTTCTTCTATGATGGATTTTATAAAATCCATATCGACGTCGAGTATGCGCAGAGCATCCTTGTTTATCGTTTCCAAATATGCCGATCCGGAATAACCTATTCCTAACGCCCTTGTTAAGAAATCCGCAAGATTTAATATCGCCGCTTCCGTTTTAAAGTCGTCCGCAAGGTTAACGTTGTGATGATATTTTATCGGTATATAAATAGACGGAGGCAGATTCCATTCTTTTATGAGCATATATCCCAACTGGTCATGGGATATATTGAGAATATCGTGTTCGATGTCGGTTAAACTTCTATTGCTTTTCTCTGCAATTTCTATAATTTTTTTAAAATCTTCTTTAAATGTAGCAGCTATAATGATTTTACCTATGTCGTGCAGTAATCCGGCAGAAAACATCATATCGGGGTCAATGCTATTTATCTTTTTTGCTCTAATTTCATTTTTTTTAAGGATGTTGAAAGCAGTTGTTATATGTTTAGCGGTAAAAGCGCAGAAAAGGCTGTGTTCCGACAACCCTGCCATAGTTTCTTTCATTGCGGTAAAAACCGAAGTAGAAATTATTATGCTTTTTAATACGTTTGACCCTAACAGCACTATCGCATGATTTATACTGTATATTCTTTGGGGAAAACCGTAAAAAGGGGAGTTTACTATCCTTAATATTCTTGCCGAAAGACTTACGTCGTGGGACATTAATTCGCCGATATTTTTTATGGAGAAATTGTCGTTGTCTATTTCTTCGGAAATTTTAGATAATACTCTGGGCAGGGTGGGTATGTTGTCAGTTTTTTTTACGGTAGCGATTAATTCGTCTAAGGTGTCTATTTTTTTCATTTCCTATTTACGATATGCTTCCGCCGTAATTTTTAATTATGACGTTTTTTATAATTTCTTTAATTTTTTTCATAAATTCATCGTTTTCGGAGAATTGAAATCTTCTTTCTAATAAAGACAAATCTTTTTCCATTTTTTCTTTATTTTCTACATCGCTTTCTGCTTTAATATCGTCCGTTTCTTCTATGAATATATAATTTTCGCCTGTTTTCGTAGATTCCGAATTTATTTTTTTTATATTTTTTATAAATTTATCCGTAAGAACCGTTCCTTTTTTAAGAACCGTAATTCCTTTATCGGATACTATATCTTTGGCTAATATATAGCCTATTTTAAGGTTTTCCGCCGTTACTTTATTCATATAACTTTTTTAATATATTTTATAATTATCTCTTAAAACATCTTTTAAAAATTGATTTATATTATATCATATTGTAAAATTATAATAGTAAAAAATAAAGTAGAGATTATGAAAAATAATAATATATTAAAATTTAAAATTGCCGGCGAAATTCTTATTATAAACAAATATATACTGCTTGTTCTTTTAGAAAAAAGGGAAAATCCAGTCAATATAGGTCATATATTTGATAGAAAAGTCTTTTTGACGTCTCTTTTTTCAAGAGCGGACGCAACGCTGGACGAAAAAGAGTTTATGGCGGAGCTTAAAGAAAAGTTAGCGGATATATCCGAATCCGACAAAATTATTATAAATATTTTAACCGAAAGAAAGGAAGACGCGGCGGATAAAATTGCCGAGTTAAGAAAAATTTCTGCCGCCGTTAAAGCTTACGGCATAATTTAACGACGGACTTAATCCGTCCCCCAAAAGGCGACTTATATTATGAACGAATTAAACAGCCGTTTTTATAATAATCAGGAAATAGTTTTAGAAACGCCGAAAAAAAATTTTAAAGGCTATATAAAAAAAATAGAAGACGGTTTTTTATATATCATTCTTTATTCGTCTTTTACCGGCGGACAGACGTTTGAATTTAACGGAGAGGACTACGATATAGGCGCGGACGTATCTTTAATCGAAAATTCCGGCGATATTACGATAATAAGTTCCGGATTTTCTAAAACTTTTTTATATAAACCGTTATTAGAAAACATCGTTAAAAACAAAGGTAACATTTCTTTGAAGGTTAAAATTGCCGACGCTCCCGCAGAAGAAAGGGAAGGCAGGGAATTTTTAAGGATAAATGCCGTTATTCAGTTTATATATGAAGAAATCTCAATCGAAGAATTTCTTGAAACCAAAGACGGATATATTGCCAGACCTTCTTTAACTACCTCGGTTTACGGAATGTACGGCATAGCGGCTCCCAAAATTTATCAATCCGCCGCCGAAACCGATTCGGACGTTCCGGTCAATCCTAAAATAGAGAAACTCCTTATAGCTATAAACAGCAAATTAGACGTTATTCTTTCGCTCATTAATCCGGAAGCGTCTATTTTTGCAGGCATTAAAGAAAAACGGGTATCCATAAGCGGGTCGGGAATTATGTGGTCGGGCGACGATAAAGGATTAAATCTCGGAAGCATTATAAAAATTACTATGCTGTTTCCTACCGTGCCGCAGTTTTTAATAAAAGCTTTAGCGCAGGTAGTAAAAATTTCAAAAGAACCTGCGGAGACGGACGTTAATGTCCCTTTATCCATCGCATCGGTCGCCTGCAAATTTACCGCCATAAATGAATACGACAGGGACGAAATAATTAAATTTACTCTTGAACAGCAAAGGCGGCAGATTAAGAAAGCCCGCTAAGACCTCGGCAGTTGAAAAAAGGGGACAGATTTATTTATTTTCTTACTGCAGACTGCATTTGTGGGTTTTTCGCCCAAAAATAAAAAATATCTGTCCCCTTTTTCTAAGACCTCGGCAGTTCGTTATTTAGGAAATTGGAAAGGACGACTATATTTACCCTTCTGTTGAGCGCGCGTCCCGCCGCCGTGGCGTTGCTTGCGACCGGTTTGTATTTTCCGTATCCGGAAGCGGAAAGCCTTGCCGGAGGAAAATTCACGCTTTTTATAAAAAAGCTGAGAACGCTGACCGCTCTCGCCGTCGAAAGCATCCAGTTATTAGGGTACTTAGCCGTGCGTATGGGCGTCGAATCGGTATATCCTTCTATGGCGATGTTATTTTTTACTTTAAGTAGTTCCGACGCTATATGCTTTAATAGCGGATGATATTTTTCGATTATGCCTGCGCTGCCGGAGCCGAAAAAACTCGAACCTTTTAATGATATAACAAGCCCGCGGGTCGATTTATATACCTTGAGCGAAGACTTATACGAGCTGTTTCCTGCCGTGAAAGATTTTATTTTAGATTCTATCGCCGTAAAAACGGCAGATTCGTGAGATTCTTCCTTGATAAGTTTCTTATTAGACTTAGAAACTTTAAACGTGGAAGGAGCGACTTTGGCTACTATTAACTTTGGGGAGGAAGCTATATTGGGTTTGGAGGCGGAAACCGTAATAAACTTATTTGCCCCGAATGCCTGCTGTATAGATACGGCAAGTTCTTTAAGCCGGACGTTATTAACTTTGGATATTGCAAACATTACTATAAAAAAAGACAGGAGAGTAGTTAAAAAGTCTCCGTAGCTAATCATCCATCTTTCGCTGTTAGAATGTTCGGGGCATTTCTTTTTTTTTCTCATTTTTTATTTCTCCCGATTTTTTATCTCATACATCTTTTTCTCCTGTTCGCTTAAAAAGGATTTTAGTTTTTCTTCTATAAGCCTCGGATTTTCGCCGTTCTGAATGCTTCTTATACCCATAAGGATAAGTTCGTATCTTAAAACTTTTACTTTCAGGTTCATCTTGAGCTTACTGGATATAGGAAACAAAACGGTATTTGCAAACGCAAGACCATAAAGCGTTGCGGTAAAAGCAACGGCAATGCCCGCCCCCAATCTATTGGGCTCATTTAAATGCTGCATAACATGGATAAGCCCGAGAACCGCGCCTATGATACCCAGCGTAGGCGAATACCCCCCTGCCTGCTCATAAATTTTAACGCTTTCTTCTCCAAATTCTTCGATATTGGATAATTCCGTTTCCATGATTTCCATAACTATTTGAGGATCAATTCCGTCGACGACTAACTGCAGGGCTTTTTTTATAAAATCGTCCGACGAGGCTTCTATTTCCGATTCTAATGCAAGAACCCCGTTTTTTCTTGCTTTCGTGGCATAATTAAGCAGGTCGGATATAGTATTTTCAAAATCTATTTTTTCCGATAAAATGACGCCCTTAAAGGATAGAAGAGCTTTTTTAATGTTTTCCATCCTGTTTCCGGCTATGGTCGCTCCTGCCGTTCCGACTATGACTATTACGAAGCCGATAGGGTCAATCAACTGCATTAAATTAGAACCCTGAAGAAAATTACCGAATATTATCCCGCCGACGCCGAGAATAAATCCTATAATAGACGCTATATCCATATTTTAATCTGTATAATGTTTATTGAATAAATTTATAAATTTTTATTATTATTATAATACAAATAATATATTTTTAAAGTAATTTCTGCAAACTTTTATTAATAATCCAATTATGATATAATTTTTTTAATGTATTTAAACGAGATATATATATTATATCGGTAAATCTTAAAACTATATGAATATAACGGATGCCTTGAATCATTCGGAAGCGGCGGATACCTCTTCCGCGACTGTTTCCGTCGGGGGAAAAAATCCTGCCGCAAAAACGGCGATTTCTTCCGCCGAGTTGAACGAAATAAAAACCGTCGCCGTGAAATTCGAAAGCCTTTTTTTAAATATGATTTTCGATTCCATGTCGAAAGAAGTTGGAAAAGGCTCTTTTATAGATAAAGGGACCGGTTATAAAATTTTCAATTCCCTGTTCTATGAATCTATAGCCAACAACGAAAGCTATGGAAAAGGAATAGGCATTGCAAGGATGATAGTAGATTATTTCAAAGAACATCCTTCTTTGGTTGCGAAGGACGGGCTTAAAGAATTGGGTTCTTCAGTGGCCGAACTTTCGGCAACGGGAAATATGTTTCAGGCATACGGCTTAGCCTCCAAATACGGCGGAGCAAAAAACGCAGGGTCAAGCGCGGGGAATAATTTAACGGGCGGCGGAAATGCCGAAAACGAAAACGGAGACTATGTTACCGCCGACGGATTAGCAAAAAAAGCCTCCGAAATATACGGCGTTCCTTACGGGCTGATAAAAGCGGTAATAAAAACGGAATCCGGATTTAATCCTTATGCGGTTTCAAACAAAGGAGCAGTCGGGCTTATGCAGCTTATGCCGGAAACTGCGGAAGAACTCGGCGTAAATCCATACGACCCGGAAGGAAATGTTTTCGGAGGAACTATGTACTTAAAACATCTTTTAAATCTATATAACGGAAATGAGGAACTTGCGCTTGCCGCCTATAACGCCGGCGCGGGGAACGTCGAAAAGTACAACGGCGTACCCCCTTTCGGGGAAACCGAAAAATACGTCAAAACCGTTCTTTCGTATTACCGCGAATATAATTCTAATTCTAAAACAAAATCATAAGTTATTTATATTAAATATTTATTAATATGGGAAGGCTTCTCAGCTTAAAAGAATACGGCGATGCTTTAGATAATGCAAATACCTTGTCGATAAAAGGGAAACTTACCAAGGCGGTAGGTCTTGTTCTCGAAACCAAACACCCGGGTCTTTCCATAGGAAAGATATGCCGTATAAAAAGTAAAAATTCCGTCCCGTCCATGGATATAACGGCGGAAGTTATCGGATTTAATAACGATAAGGCTATACTTATGCCTTACGGAGATACCTCCGGGATAAGTTTAGAAAGCGAAGTTATTCTTTTAGACGAGGAAGAGAAATTTCCGGCGGGAGAAGAGCTTCTAGGAAGGGTTCTTGATCCTTTCGGCAATCCGATAGACGAAAAAGGCAGAATTTTTTGCGGCGATTATGCAAAAATATCGGCAGAACCGCCGTCCCCGCTTACGAGAAAAAGGATAAACGAAGTTATGGACGTCGGCGTCAGGGCGGTTAATGCGTTTCTTACAATAGGCAAAGGTCAAAGAATCGGCATTTTTGCAGGTTCGGGAGTGGGCAAAAGCACGCTTCTCGGTATGATTACGAAGTATTCTAAATCCGACGTGAACGTTATAGCCCTTATAGGAGAAAGAGGGCGCGAGGTTAAAGAATTTATAGAAAAAAGCCTTGGAGAAGAAGGGTTAAAAAAATCGGTAATTATAGTGGCTACGTCTGACAAATCTCCTTTGATTAGGCTCCGCGGCGCTTTTGCCGCTACCGCCGTCGCCGAATATTTTAGGGACAGAGGACGCGATGTTTTGTTTTTAATGGATTCAATAACGAGGTTTGCTATGGCGTCGAGGGAGATAGGTCTATCCGCCGGCGAGCCGCCGACGGTCAGAGGTTATACGCCGTCCGTATTCAGCGTTTTACCTAAACTTTTAGAAAGGGCGGCTATTTCGGATAAAGGCAGTATTACCGGAATTTATACGGTTTTGGTAGAAGGCGACGATATGAACGAACCGGTTTCCGATACCGTTCGGTCTATTCTTGACGGACACATTATTCTTTCTAGAAAGACAGCCGAAAACGGTATCTTTCCGGCTATAGACGTTCTTAATAGTCTGTCGAGGGTTATGCCGGACATCGTTTCCGAAGACCATTTACTTAAGGCAAGAGACGTTTTAAAAGTAGTTTCCGAATACAGGATAAACGAAGACCTTATAAATATAGGCGCATATTCTAAGGGCTCTAACGATAAAATAGATTTTGCCATAGACCGCATTTCAAAGATAGAAGATTTTATAAGGCAGACGCCGGACGAAAAATATTCTTTCGACGAAAGCCTCAAGGAATTAGGAGAATTACTTAATTAACGCTATGGTAAAAATATGAATAAAAATAGGATAAACAGGGAAGAAGCCTTAAAATTATTTAAAAACGAAAGCCTTCTGGGGCTTGGAGGAATAGCCGACGGTATAAGGAAAGATAAACATCCGGATAATATCGTAACCTTCATTATAGACAGAAACATTAATTATACCAATATATGCGCGTCGGAATGCAGATTTTGCGCTTTCTATAAAAAATACGGCGTTCCGGATGCAGGGAGTTACATTCTTTCTAAAGAACAAATTTTCGACAAAATCCGTGAAACAAAGGAACTTTTCGGAACGCAGATTCTCCTTCAAGGCGGATTAAATAAGGATATAGGCATAGATTATTATCTGGGGCTTTTAAAAGATATAAAGGAAAAATTCGACATACATATTCATGCTTTTTCTCCGCCCGAAATTACTTTCATTGCAGATTCAAACGATATTACGATTAAAGAAGCGGTTAATCTTTTAAAAGAAGCGGGGCTCGGTTCGGTTCCCGGAGGGGGAGCGGAAATACTCGTGGACAGGGTTAGAAAAAAAATCAGTCCGAATAAAATAAACAGCCGGCAATGGCTCGAAGTTATGAAGGAAGTTCATCTCGCCGGTTTAAATTCGTCGGCGACTATGATGTTCGGGACGGTAGAAACCGACGAAGACATAATAGAGCATCTTTTTAAACTGCGTGAATTGCAGGATGAAACCGGCGGTTTCAGGGCTTTTATTCCGTGGAGTTTTCAAAGTAAAAATACCGCTTTGAATCCAAGAGGCGTTTACGGTCATTATTACCTGAAGGTTCTTGCGATTTCGCGTATAGTATTAGATAATTTCGATAACATTCAGGCGTCTTGGGTAACGCAGGGCGCAAAAATGGGGCAGGTAGCATTAAGTTTCGGCGCTAACGATATGGGTTCGACTATGCTGGAAGAAAACGTCGTAAAAGCTGCGGGAACTGCAAACAGCGCCGTTGACGAAAAATTAATGGTGAGGCTGATTAAAGACGCAGGGTTTGTTCCGGCGCAAAGAATTAATAATTACGATATAATAAAATTTTATTAAATTTTATTATAAAATTATGTTATAATTTAAAAAATAAAAAATTAACCAAAGAGGAAAATAACGCCGTGACGGAAGAAAGGCTGTTATACTTTAAAAACATACTTCATAAAAAGCTGGATTCTTTACTTGGAGAGGCTTTAAAAACCGTAGATTCGATGACTAAAGAAGACGATAACTTTCCCGACCCTACGGATAGGGCGACGTTGGAATCCGATAGAAATTTCGAATTGAGGATTCGGGACAGGGAAAGGAAACTTATTCCCAAAATAGAAGAAGCTCTCGAAAGAATCGAAAACGGAACTTACGGCATATGCGAAGAATGCGGCGGGGAAATTTCGGAAAAAAGATTAGAATCAAGACCCGAGGCTACTCTGTGTATTGTTTGCAAGACAAAGGAAGAAGAACTTGAAAAAAAATCCAATATATAATAAAGTAAAATAAATTATGATAAATTCTTTGAATAAAATTTGTCCGCGTAAGCGCATACTTATAGTAGAAGACAATAAGATGCATTCCGAACTTTTAAAAATTATCGTCCAGTCTTCTTTCGACGCCGACATTACCGTCGCCGAAGACGGCAAGGATGCGCTGGATAAAATTACCGCAGGATATATTTTCGACCTTATCATAATAGACATAATGCTTCCTAAGATAAACGGTCTCGACGTGCTTAAAACGATTAGAAAGGTATATGATAAAGTTCCTATTTTAATGCTCAGCGCATTGAACGATAAAGAAACCATCGACAAAAGCTATGCCGAAGGCGCTACCGATTATGTAGCAAAGCCGATAAGAAACGGACTCCTAAAGGATAAGATAAGTTTCCTTCTCGGGGGGGGAGGCATTAAACCTTCTTAATTAAAATAATTAAAAATTTTATAAAAAAAATAACAGGGGAATTAAATTTAGTTTGAAGAAACAGAACAATTTTATGAACGGTATCATGGCAAAAATCTTGATATACGGCGGCGGAAATGCCGCAAAAACCCTTATAGATATGTTTCAAGGCGACAAAAACGTCGAGATAGCCGCTTTGGTTGCCAGAAATTTAACGAAAGAAGGAGCCGTTTTTGCCAAAGAATTAAATATAAAATCTTTTAAAACTATTAAAGAAGCAAAAGACGATAATATTGATTTTAATATAATTTTTAATCTGACGGGACAGCCGGAAAATGAACTGCCCGAACTTGCGGAACTTCACGGCGGAAGCGTCGAAGTAGTTAATTCCGTCAGTTCCAAACTCATCTACGACCTGCTTTACGATAGGCATAAGAGTCATATAGATAAAGAAAGCATCATTAAACAGTTAAGAGAACAGAAATCATATTTTAAAAATATTTTAGATGATTCGTTCGATATGATTATGGTTACCGATCGCCGCGGGGAAATCACGGAATTTAATAAAGGCGGCGAAAATATCCTTGGTTATTCCCAGAAAGAAGTCGTAGGAAGGCACGCCTCCGAGTTCTATGTAAATCCCGAAGAAAGAGACGATATTTTAAAGAAGCTTAAAGAAGACAAATTCGTCGCAAATTACGAAACAATTCTTAGAAAAAAAGACGGCGCTCCCGTAGATATTTCCCTTACCATATCCCGCATTATGAATAAATCGGGCGAGATAATCGGAACTATCGGTATTTCCAAAGATATTTCGGATAAAAAACTTCAGGAAAAAAGACTAAAAGAACTTAACGAAAGCCTCGAAAATAAGGTTATCGAAAGGACGAAACAGCTTGAGGAAAGTATTAAGGAGATTGCAAGGGCAAACGAGCTTAAATCTAAATTTATCGCAAATATGTCCCATGAACTTAGAACGCCTCTTAATGCTATAATAGGTTATTCCGACCTTCTGACGGATTCCCCCGATTTAAGCGAAAAGCATAAAAAATATACCAATAATATTTTAGTATCCGGCAAACACCTGCTCCAGCTTATTAACAATATACTCGATATATCTAAAATAGAAGCGGGAATGTTTTCCCTCGAATACTCGGTGTTTTCCATAAAAGAAGCTATAGACGAAGCCATCGTCGTTTTAAAATCGCTTGCGGGGAAAAAGAACCTTGTTATAACCGTAGATTATGAATGCTCGGATGAATATAAATTATATTCGGACAGAGTTAAATTTAAGCAGATTATATATAATCTGC
>DAHWHJ010000061.1:0-5467 GCA_027335745.1 bacterium
GAATAAAACAATCGGTAGAATCTAAAACCTAAAATTTCCAATAAAAATTGATAAATAGATTTCGATTTTTATTGACAATAATTTTTTATCGATGTATATTTTAATTTAAATAGATTAATGTCGGAAGATATTGTTCTTTGAAATAAATTTATTGCAAAGCCTAATTCCGTTATATTTTTATTTAATTTGCGGAAGCGGAGGACCCAAAAAATTGGGGCTAATATTTTAACTAACAAATAAAATAAGGGAAGACTCTTTATCCCTAGCCCGTCAGCTAACTTCGCAGGCTATTAAAGAGTGTCAAATGCATTATCGTCGTTATATTTTATTTATTGTTATGTTATATTGTTTAGATTCGCCGCTTGTTTAAATAAGTCGTAAAATCTTGATCGCATAGGCGGCATATATTTTAATAATCTTTAATAGCCGGGGTTTAAAAACCTTCGGCTATTTTTTTTGCCTTAGAAAGCAGATAATTGCGGTTTGCATCTGAAAATAATTTATAAACGGAGGTATAGTTATAAGATATGATAGAAAACATTATTCTTCTTGCAGTATCGGCAGGGGTTTTAGTTTATCTTTTTTATGTTCTTATATACCCCGATAAATTTTAAATATTATAATAATTTAAAAATTTAAAAGGGGTAGGCTCAAACTTACCTCTTTTTTGGAGGAATTAATTAAATGATTGCATTTTTAATGGCCTTTTTATGCATAGGCGCGATGTACGCAATATTGTGGTTTTTTACCGACTTCATCGATAAGATTTAACTAAATAACATAATATAACATAACGACATAGAAATAAAATAAATCAAAGAGGCGTCAAAATGACTTATACGGGAATTTTACAAATTTTAATAACACTTTCGGCAATGGTTTTAACGGCGGTTCCTTTAAGCAGGTATCTCGCCCATGTTTTCAAGTGCGAACCGACGTTTTTGGACAAGGTTATAAATCCCGCCGAAGATTTAACTTTAAAGTTTTTAAAAGTTAATAAGAACGAAGAGATGGACTGGGTTAAGTATTTAAAGACGGGGCTTATAGTTAATTTTTTAATGCTTGCCATAGTATATTTCATATTGAGGTTTCAGGACCTTCTTCCGTTTAATCAAATGCATTATCCGGGCATTCCGTGGGCTTTAGATTTTAACACGGCGATAAGCTTTATAACCAATACCAACTGGCAAAATTACGGCGGAGAGGAGGTTCTGTCCAATTTTTCCCAAATGACGCTCGTTTTTTTGCAATTCACGTCCGCCGCTACGGGGCTTGTTTTTGCAGTGGCTTTTATCCGCGGCTTAATTCGCCGCGAAGCAAAATACGTCGGCAATTTTTATGTAGATTTTATTAAGGGCATCTACAGGCTTTTTCTTCCGCTGGCGATTATTTTTGCCGTCGTTATGCTGTGGCAGGGCGCTCCTCAGAGTATTTTTACCATGCAGAAGAGGATAACGAATATGACGGGCGCCAAACAATCTCTTTCGATTGGTCCGGTAGCCTCGATGGTATCGATTGAAAATCTCGGCACTAACGGCGGCGGTTTTTACGACGCTAATGCGGCGCAGCCATATGAAAACCCTAATCCTATTACTAACGTCTTAACAATATTTATGATGGGAACTATTCCCATAGCCCTTTTTTTGATGTACGGAATAATGATAGGCGATAAAAAGCATGCATGGACGCTGTTTGCAGTTGCTATGACGCTTCTTATAGTTTGCCTTGCCGTAGTTTACTCCCAAGAAGCTCACGGCAATCCGTTCCTTGCAAAACTCGGGGCAAATATTCATGTTTCTAAAAATAATCCGGGCGGCAATATGGAAGGAAAAACGGAGCATATCGGAATTGCCCAGACATCTTTGTTTGCAACCGCTACGACGGCGTTTACTACCGGCAACGTCGACAGCGCCCACGACAGTTTTATGCCTCTTTCCGGCATGATTCTAATTGCGGAAATGATGTTAAACCTTATATTTGGAGGTAAAGGCGTCGGACTTTTAAATATGCTTACTATGGTCATAATAGGCGTTTTTATAGCGGGGCTTATGGTAGGACGGACGCCGGAGTTTCTTGGAAAAAAAATAGAAGCAAAGGAGGTTAAACTTGCGACGCTTGCAATGTTTGCCCATGCGTTTATTATTCTCATTCCTTTTGCGATAGCCATAGCGATACCCGCCGGATTAGCAGGGATATTAAATCCCGGTCCGCACGGTTTAAGCGAGGTTTTATATGCTTATACTTCTAGTGTGGCAAACAACGGTTCAGCGTTTGCCGGTCTTAACGGCAACACGCTTTTTTATAATATTTCCTTAGGTCTTACGATATTTTTCGGAAGATATATCCCGATAATATGTCAGGTTGCTATCGCCGGCTCTTTGATTAAAAAGAAAAGCATACCGGAATCTGCCGGCACTTTTCCGGCTCACGGTCCTTTATTTTATGCAGTCGTTATGGGAACGGTGCTGCTTGTCGGAGCTTTGACGTTCTTTCCGGCTCTCGCGCTCGGTCCTATCGCCGAACATTTTGCCATGGTAAATAGGCATCTGTTTTATTAAATTATTTCATTTAAGAGGTATTTATTATGGGGAAAGAACTGATAAAAATGATAAAACTAACGGTTTTACTGTACGTCGTATGCTCGCTTGCATATACGTTTCTTATCTGGGGCATAGGGAAAATAGCCTTTCCTTTTCAGGCGGGCGGAAGCATAATATACAATAAAAATTCAAAACCGGTAGGCAGCCTGTTAATAGGAGAAAAATTTACTTCTCCTTACATATTTAACGGCAGACCGTCATATGCCGGAAACGGTTATAACGGAACGGAGTCCGGCGGGTCGAATTATGCCCCTACAAACGGAAAATATATAAAGGTAGAAAAAAAGCTTATAAATAAGTTTCTAAAAGAAAATCCGGCGGTTAAAAGGGGAAACGTGCCGGTCGATATGGTAACCGGTTCCGGTTCCGGTCTCGGACCTTATATTTCTATTGCGGCGGCGCTGGACCAGGTTCCGAGAATATCTTCTTTAACCGGAGTATCTAAAGCTAAGTTATATAAGATAGTAAAAAATAATATATCTTACAGGAAATTTGGCATATTCGGCACTCCGGGGGTGAATACCGTAAAATTAAATTTAAAACTTTCATTACTTTTAAAGAAAAGCGATTATAAGTTATATAAACGCATTTTTAAGGGTTTAGCCTAAACTAATAAAAAAATATAAAAGGATAATAAAACATGCCTAAGAAATCTTATTACGTTTCTGCGTTTAGCAAAGATATAATGCTATCCGCCATAAAAGATTCGTTTAAAAAACTTAATCCGCGGGTTATGGTTAAAAACCCTGTTATGTTCGTAGTAGAAATAGGTTCGGCAGTTACCGCGGCAATATTTATTAAAGACCTTTTTATGCACGATTTCGAATTTATCGCTTTTGTTCTTCAAATAACGATATGGCTCTGGTTTACCGTCCTATTCGCCAACTTTGCCGAGAGCATTTCCGAAGGAAGAGGAAAGGCGCAGGCGGATAGTCTGAGAAAAACAAAGACCGAAGTAATAGCAAGGCTATATAAAGAAGACGGAAACGAAGAAAAGATAAAGGCATCGCAGTTAAGAAAAGGCGACGTAGTAATTGCCGAATCGGGCGATACCATACCCGCGGATGGAGAAATAATTGAAGGCATAGCATCCGTCGACGAATCCGCCATTACCGGAGAATCTGCCCCTGTAATAAGGGAAAGCGGCGGCGATAGGAGTGCCGTTACCGGAGGCACTAAAGTCTTATCGGATAAAATTAAAATAAGGGTAACGTCAAATCCGGGAGAAAATTTTATAGATAAAATGATATCGCTTGTCGAGGGCGCATCAAGGCAGAAGACGCCCAATGAAATCGCCCTTAATATTTTGTTAGTTATGTTGACGGCGCTTTTTTTAGTCGTCGTGGTTACCATTGAACCGATGGCGGGTTATTTTCACGGATATATTTCTCCGGTAATTCTCGTAGCGCTTCTTGTATGCCTTATACCGACTACTATAGGCGCTCTCCTTTCCGCCATAGGCATTTCCGGTATGGACAGGTTGGTCAAGCATAACGTAATCGCCATGTCCGGTAAAGCGGTAGAAGCCGCCGGAGACGTTAACACGCTTCTTTTGGACAAGACAGGGACTATCACGTTCGGTAATAGAATGGCGGTTTCTTTTATTCCTTCGGACGATTCGACGGTTAAAGAATTAGCCGACTATGCCCAGCTTTCATCTTTAAGCGACGAAACTCCGGAAGGAAGGTCTATCGTTATGCTGGCAAAACAGTACGGCTTTAGGGGGCGGCATATCGACGAAAAAAACGTCGAATTTATTCCTTTTTCGGCTTTTACGAGAATGAGCGGCGTTAATATTCTTGATAAAAAAGAGCAGATAAGAAAAGGGGCGGTGGAATCGGTTATAAAATTCGTCGAACAAAATCAAGGAGCCGTTTCGGACAAAACAAAAAAAATATCCGAGGATATTTCGAAACAAGGCGGTACTCCGCTTGCCGTTGCCGTAAACGATCGTATGCTCGGAATTATACATTTAAAAGACGTCGTAAAGGGAGGAATTAAAGAAAGGATAGGCAGTTTAAGAAAGATAGGCATCAAAACTATCATGATAACGGGTGATAATCCTTTGACGGCTAAAGCTATCGCAGACGAGGCTGGAGTCGATGATTTTATCGCCGAAGCGACTCCCGAAACCAAGATGGCTCTTATAAAAAAAGAACAATCTCTTGGCAAATTAGTAGCTATGACGGGCGACGGAACGAACGATGCCCCCGCTTTGGCGCAGGCGGACGTCGGCGTTGCGATGAATACCGGCACCATGGCCGCAAAAGAAGCAGGAAATATGATAGACTTAGATTCCAATCCTACAAAACTGATAGAGATAGTCGAAATAGGCAAACAGCTTCTTATCACCCGCGGTTCGCTTACCACGTTTTCTATAGCGAACGACGTCGCAAAATACTTTGCAATAATACCGGCTATGTTTGCGCCTATCCTTCCATGGCTTGCGCCCTTGAATATCATGGGACTGTCTTCACCTGAATCGGCTATACTTTCCGCGGTGATATTCAACGCCGTTATTATAATTATACTTATCCCGCTTGCGTTAAAAGGCGTAAAATACAGGCCGGCTTCCGCTTCGTCTATTATAACGAGAAATCTTCTCATTCACGGGCTTGGCGGGATAATAGCGCCGTTTATAGGAATAAAGCTGATAGATATAGGAATAACCCTTTTACGTTTAGGTTAGATTAATTGACGATATGATTAATAATTCACAGTATATAGTATAATAACATATATAAATTAGACATATATTTCAACCTAACCCTGCAATAAATATAACATTATAAATAATATAACATTGAAAATAGAATACAAAAGACCGTCTGCGGATTCCATACTTAATAAGATAAAATATTCTTCGA
>DAHWHJ010000069.1:0-4375 GCA_027335745.1 bacterium
AAAACAAAAAAAATAGACGTTCGGATTATTTCGGCTACAAATAAAAATTTAGAAGAAATGATTTCCAAAAAATTATTCAGAGAAGATTTTTATTACAGGATTAATGTTATACCCATTCATATTCTGCCTTTGAGAGAAAGAAAAACGGACATTATAGTTTTAATTTATTATTTTTTAAAAAAATTTAGCGATTTTCAAAATAACTTAGTTTACGGCATCTCGGAAGATGCTTTCGATATTATTTTAAAATACGATTGGGCGGGGAATGTCAGAGAGCTGGAGAACCTTATGGAAATGTTAGTCGTTTTGAATGAAAACGGACTTATTACCGTAAAAGATATTCCCGAAAAATATTTTAAACCAGCCGCGAAACATGAATCCGCCGACTACCCCGCCTCCTCCGCCGCCTTTCGCAGAACAAAAACCGGCATTAATATCGAATTTAATGAAGATAAAATTAAGGACTCTGTAATAGACCTGAAAAAAGAAATGGAAAAAATAGAAATGGATATTATAAACAGGGCAATGAATATTTCGGGCGGAGTAAAAGAAAAAGCCGCCAAAATGCTCGGACTTAACAGAACCACTTTAATAGAAAAATTAAAAAGATATGAAAAAAATAAAAAATAACTCAAAGCCGGTATTAACTCTGCCGATATTAACGCTGCCGATATTAACGCTGATATTTTCTTTAATAATATGCTCCGGCTTTATGTTAATATTTCCGCAGCCGGGCGCGGTTTACGCCGACCCGCCGCTTGAATCCGCCAAAACTGCTATAGCGTCCGCGCCGGAAGCCGCCAAGATGTACGAAAAAGCTTTAAAAGACTACAAAGCAGGCAAATTTGCCCCTGCATACCGTTACCTTAATTTTATACTTAACAATTACGAAACCGGAAAAACTTTATCCTCCGACGTTTATTTCCTTTGCGGCAAAATTTTATATAAGCTGGGAAATTTTTACATGGCAAAACCTTATTTTCAAAGAATTATATATAAGAATCCCGATTATAAAAAGATTTATAACGTTATATTTTACATGGCAAGAAGCGATTTCAACCTAAAAAATTACAGACGTTCCATAAGGGATTTCAGTTTTCTTTTAAGCAAAAGCAATAAAGGCGGCAGGCTGTACGACAAGTCGCTTATATATTTGACTTTATCATACGCATCTTGCGGGAAAATTAAAGAAGCCGATAATCTTTACGAAAAGGACGACGTAAAAAGAATTTTAAAAAAAATAATATACCTTAAAAAAAGAAATAATTATTTCAAAGCGGTATATTTAAATTATCTGATAAACCATAAAAACGATTTATCGGATGCGCTCATTATTTTAAATAATAAGAATTTATTTACTCCGGAAAAAAAAGACCTGTGTTATAAAGCTTACTACAAAGGACTTATCGCTTATAAAGAAAATAAATATACTGTTGCCGGAGAATATTTAATAAAGGCGTCAAAGTATTGCACGGGATATTACTATAAGAGCGGACTGTTATATTACGGTATGACGTTAGTTAAACAAAAAAATCCGGCGGGTTTAAAATATATAAAAAGAGAAGCCGAAGAAATAGGCTATCCGGAAATTAAACTTAAAGCGCTAAAATTTATAACCGGTTATTACCGGAAAGAAAATAAACCGGCGGAAGAGCTGAAATACCTCAAGAGAATACTTTTCGATTTTAGTGATATGCCTGAAAAGGACAAAATAAAAAATGAAAAAAAAGCATCGGGGTTAATTTATGACATAATCAAAAGAGATTATAAAAACAGGCGATTTGCGGACGCCTTTAAATCTTTAAACAGCATAGAATTTTTAATTCCGCCTAAATATATAGAACCGAAAACATACTTTTACCTTTCCAAGATAAAACTTAAAGAAAAGGATGAAAAAGCGGCATTAATTTATGCGGAAAAATATAACGCTTTAAGTAAAAGCCCCCGCTCCGAATATTTTCTTTCTTCCGTTTATTTTAAGTCGGCAGGTTATAACCGGTCTTTTTCATTAATAAAAAATATCGATTTAAAAAGCGTCCAAAGTCTTAAATTAAGAAACAAAATTATAAATTTAAAACTTGAGCTTTATAAAAAATTAAACCATAAGAACGATTATATTAATTTATTAAAGAAAAGCCTGAATTTACTTCCGCCGGAAGATAAAATTAAAAACCTTTATTTTCTGGGACGAGAAGAGTTTGGCAAAAACGATTTGAAAGCGGCTTCTGCGTATTTCGCGGGGGCGGTTAAAAACCGCTATGCCGAAGAAAAAAACAATAAGGATATTTTATACGAGGCTTATTATTATCTCGGCTTAATAAGCTATGCGGATAAAAATTACAGGCTGTCGCTCGAACGCTTCAAGAAAAGCTACGAAATGGACCCGGCGGGAAAGCACTTTCAATACGAATTGTCGCAGATAGCTTATATGTATGCAAAATATTTGAAAAACAAAGGGCTTGCGTTAAAATATTATACCCTCCTCGAAAAAAACGCCTCTTCCGCTACCTACAAGAGCCTCGCGTCTTCTATGATTTCCGCGATTAAAATGCAATAGACCGCAGGGGGATTATTATTTTATAAATTCAATATAAAAGGGTTGACGTATTTTGTCCAGATAAAAACGGAGTTGCGGTCCATATTTTTTAGTTCGTCCGGCGAAATTAACGGATATAAGCCGGAAGCGACCGGGGTTTCGTTGAAATCCGACGAAAGCGTCCAAGGGTCAAGAGCAGGATTTAGACGCTTTTTTAGTAATTCTTTGTGTAATACGTAACGCTCGCCGGACATTTCCGAGTAATATTTGCAGGTTTCCCATCCTGCATGACCCATAACTATATGCGTTCCTATGTTGGAAGTTATCAAGGAAATATCGCCGTAACGGTCTTTTAAAAAAGCGGCGTCTTGAACGGTAAGGCATACTCCGGTATTAGTTTTTCTTAAGTTTGCAAGTTCCGTATCGAAATCGTTAAGAGTTAACGCGGGAAATTCGTCGAGATACATAAAAAAGCTGCGGTTAAAATTATTTTTACTTTCTTCTCTTAATGCTTTTCTCCTGCATTCATATATTTCGTCTATAAAAATTTGCGTAATAAATGATATAAGCCTGCCTCCGCCGGAATTTATTTTTTCTTTCGGGATACCTGCTATAAAAAGAGTATCCTCGGCAAAAAAATCTTCCGCAAAGAAACAGTATTCGCCGTCCACGCCGCCGCCGCCTTCCCCTTCCCTGCATTTAAAACGGCTTCCGACTTTCGAGTCATTTAAGAAATCTAAATTATTCAGCACGTCGGTAACTATTTTAGCCCGTTCGTAAACGGGAAGTTCTAAAAAATTATTAAATAGGTTTTTTATTTTTTTATAGTTTTCTCCGTTAAACTTAAGAATCTCGCCCTCAATAAACTTAACTCCCCTTTCAAAAAAAGATTTAATAGTAAACAGGTCAAAATGCTTAGCGCCGTATCTATATTTTAAATATAAAAGACAGGCGTAAAAAAGGTCTTCGGATCTTTTTGAATAGTACTTGTGGGCATGGACGTCGCCGCCCTTTATTTCGTTTTTATCTATATGGAAAAGCATAGCGGAAAGATTAAGAAGTTTATCGTCCGGCAATGGCTGTTTGTCTTTACCTATGAGGGGGTTAAAATAAACTTTTTTGCCTTCTTCGTAGGGGTCGAATAAAACAACTTTTTTGCCTGCCTTAATCCAGTCGTTTTTAACTGATTCGTAAAGAAAAGGGCTGTCTATATCTATCGCAAAAACGGAAGCGCCTGAATATCCCGCATCGGCGGCAATTCCGGGAATTATATAGCGAGACGTTTTACCGCCGCCCGTGGGCGAGATTATAAGCAGATGTTCGAATCTTTTTCTTTCGTCCAAACCGATTGAAACATCTGGATATTTTTTCTTAGACGAGCTTTCGGCGCTTCTTAAAATACCTAATTTAAAGGATTTATTCTGCTTGAAAGTTTCTTCGGAAATATTTTTAAGGTCAACCTCTTTTTTAAAATCAAAGCCCTTCATTCTTTTTATAAAAAATAAAATAAAAAATAAAAATATCCACAGTATTAAATATTCGGCGGATATTAAAACTGGATCCGTAGAATTTAAAAATCCGGCGTTATTTGTAAATAATACAATGACCACAGATAGAATGAGGGATAAAGCAAATATAGAAATAAAAGAATATATATGGCCGGGATTAACAAGTATTTTAGTTTTTGTTTTAGTTTTAGCGGCGGAATTTACATTATATTTGACCGGCATAACGCTGAAATTAGAGATTATTTCGGCGTAAGACGCAAAACGTCCGACGGCGGCGGGATGGGATCTTTTATTCATTATTAAATGTATTTTTTATATGCCTGTATAAATA
>DAHWHJ010000099.1:0-15189 GCA_027335745.1 bacterium
ACATGGTGGATTATAAATTCTATAGCTTTATCTCTCGGGGAGTCTGCCCAGTTGAATCCTATATTGTCGGCGTTTATGTCCGATATTATATTCTTATCGTTTGCCCTATATCTTATACTGGATATCGACTGATTTTATAGACCAGATATAGAAAAAGTATAGAAAAAGGGGACAGATTTATTTATTTTCTTACGACTGACTGCATTTACGAAGGTTTTTAGACTGAAAATAAAAAATATCTGTCCCCTTTTTCAAACCATATTGATTTACAATTCAAAAGTCAATCCGTCGTAGGAAGGAATTAGGCTGCCTGCTTTGCATAAACACATTTCGGCTATTTCGTCGTAATCTATGTTATGTCCCATATGGGTAAAATATGTCCTTGCAGGCTTTATTTTTTCGGAAAAAGCAACGGCTTCTTCTATACTTAAATGAGTCGGGTGGGGATTGTATCTCAGAGCGTCTATCATAAGCCCCTTTAAGCCTTTCAATAAATCTAACGACGGTTCCGGCACGGACGAAACATCGGTAATATATGCAAAATCGTTAATCCTGTATCCGTATATTAAATTTTTACCGTGGAAAACGGGAATGGGGGTAATTTTTAACCCGGGTTTTATTTCTAACTGTTCTTTTATTATATTAGGAATAAGATATGGTTTGCTGGATTCCGATTTTTCTTTAAATATATAATCGAATTTATCTTTAATAAAATTTAAGGCAGTTTCGGAAGCGTATATCGGAATAAATTTATTATCGTTTTTTTTTAAATAATTAAACATTCTTAAATCGTCTATTCCAAAAATATGGTCGGCATGCGTATGGGTATATAAAACGGCGTCTATATTCTTAATGTCAAGTCTTAACGCCTGAGTCCTTAAATCCGGCGCGGTATCTATCAGGATATCGAAATTATTGTCCGATATTAAAACGGAAGGTCTAAGCCTTTTATTTTTCGGGTTTGCCGAAGTACAAACCCTGCATCTGCATCCTATTAAAGGAACGCCGGTCGAAGTGCCGCATCCGAGAACTAATATTTTCATATGTTTTTATGATACAATAAAACGTATATTAAATAAAGCCTATAAGATCAAATGAATAAAAAAGATACTGAAAAGATAAAAATTAAAAGAGAAATTATTTTTGCGGCAGTAATATTCTTCCTTGTGGTTTTTTCAACATTTGAAGAATTAAGGATGATTTCTTTCTCGAATGTTTCGGTAACGTCCAAGATTATCGTTTATGCTTATATAAATATTACGGTAGTATTATTTCTGTTGATGTCGTTTCTTGTGCTGAGGAATGTCGTAAAACTAATAATAGAACGAAAGAGGGGCGTAATCGGGGCAAAACTAAGGACGAAACTCGTGGGGCTGTTTGTAATAGTAAGCGTAGTTCCGTCTATTTTTATTTTTATCGTTATAATAGCCACCGGTTTTGCATCAAATATTATAAACAAATGGTATTCGCTCAAATTCGAAAAAGCTATGTCCTACACTTCAAGTATAGTTCGGCACAAAAGCGGACTGATTAAAAGCGCGGGGGATGCCGCCGTTAACCGTAAAATAGAATGGCTCGAACATTTTTATAAGGAATATTCCCAGATAAGATTTATAAAAAATCCTATGGAAACGACTTATCTTATATTCTTTTCTATATTTACTCTTATTGTTTTGTTCATATCTTCATGGGTAGGATTTTATTTGTCTAAAAAACTGACCAAACCTATTATAGACTTAGTAGAAGGAACAAAAAAAGTAGCATCGGGAAATTTAGATATAAACGTGCGTAAGGAATCGGATGATGAAATAGGAATGCTCGTAAATTCTTTCAATGCGATGGCTTTTGATCTGAAAAACAATAAAGAAGAGATAGAAAAGGCAAATGCGGATTTAAAAAAGGTCAACGAAGAAATAGACAGAAGAAGAAAATTTATGGAGATAATATTGAAAAATATCCATGCGGGCGTTATAGTCGTAGATTCCACCGGAAAAATAAGAAGTTTGAATAACGCTGCCGAAGATATGTTTGGGATAGCGAATAAAGATGCGGTGGGCAAAAACTATAAAGAAGTTTTCGACAAATCGGTGTTTTCCGATATAAGAATCATCATTAAAGATTTGGCTAAAACAGATAAAGAAACTTTAACGAGAGAGATAAAATTGAATATAGGCGGCAGTTTAAAGATGTATATAGTTAACCTCACCGTATTAAAGGACGAAGCCGACAACTATATCGGCTTTATTATTGTTCTGAACGATACTACCGATATGATGAAAGCCCAGAGGGTAGCGGCATGGGAAGAAGTTGCGAAACGAATGTCCCACGAAATAAAAAATCCTTTGACGCCTATCAGGCTTTCGGCTGAAAGACTAAAAAGAAAATACGGAAACAAAATAAATTCCGACGACGATGTCTTTAACGATTCTATCGACACTATTATTAAAGAGGTTGACGATTTAAAAAATCTTGTAGATGAATTTTCGCTTTACGCAAGGCTTCCTAAAGCCAATTTTGAATTTACCGATTTGAATTCTTTAATAGACGAGGTTGTTATGCTTTACAAAAATGCCCATAAAAATATAGAATTTATTGAGGAACTTAGCGATAATATGCCCAAAGTTTTTGTCGATAATAGACAGATGAAAAGAGCATTTATGAACATTATCGATAACGCGGTGTTCAGTATAACTTTGGAGTCTATAAATAAAATAGGCGGCGGTTCGGGCGAAGGTACCGCCGCCACGGGCTATAAGGGTAGTATTAAAATAATTACGGGGCAGGTAAAAGACGATAATATAGGCGGGAACAAAATAAGGATAGTTTTTTCCGATAACGGAACGGGTATAAGCAACGAAGTAATGCAAAATATGTATGAGCCGTACTTTTCAACTAAACAGGGCGGCACGGGTCTGGGACTGGCAATTACGAAAAACATTATGATGGAAAACAATGCCGTAATTAGCGCCCAAAATAACGAAAAAGGCGGAGCCGATTTTATAATAGAATTACCGGTAAATAGATTAGATAATGCTGGATGAGCGCAAACTGCGGGTGTTTGCATGAGGAGTAAAAAATGAAACTTGTTTTAGTTATAGACGACGAAGAAAGTATAAGGAAGTCTTTAACGGGAATATTGAAAGATGAGGGTTATAGCGTAATTTCCGAAGGAAGCGGCGAATCGGGGCTGAAGATTTTTACCGAAAAATCGCCTAATGCGGTCCTGCTCGACGTCTGGCTTCCCGACGGGGACGGCGCAGATATTTTAAGTAAAATGGTGAAGATAAATAAGAATGTTCCGGTTATTATGATTTCAGGTCATTCCGATATCGATACCGCTATTAAAACCATTAAAATAGGAGCATATGATTTTATCGAAAAGCCGTTGTCTTTGGATAGATTAGTTATCACCGTCGAAAATGCCTTAAAATTTAACAGTCTGAGCGAAAAAAAAATCATTCTGGCCGAAAGTTTGCCGGAAAGGTTCGATTTTATCGGAGAAACAGAAATAGTTAAATCTTTAAAAGAAAAAATTTTAAGAGCCGCTCCATCTTCCGCTCCGGTGCTTATTACCGGAGAAAACGGCACCGGCAAGGAAATTGCGGCAAGAGCCGTTCATTTTAACAGCCTGAGAAAAGATGAGCCTTTCATAGCCATAAACTGTGCCGCCATACCTGAAGAACTTATCGAAAGCGAAATTTTTGGTTACGAAAAAGGAGCTTTTACCGGAGCTAACGCAAGAAAGAAGGGAAAGTTTGAATCTGCGGACGGAGGGACTATTTTTCTCGACGAGATAGGAGACATGAGCCTAAGAATGCAGTCTAAAATATTGAGGGTTCTGCAGGAAAATAAATTTCAAAGAGTCGGCGGAGAAACTGAATCCGAAGCGGATGTCAGAGTTATAGCGGCTACGAATAAAAACATCGAAGAAGAAATAAAGGCAGGCAGGTTCAGAAGCGATTTATTTTTTAGGCTGAACGTTATTCCGCTGTATATTCCGCCGCTCAGGGAAAGAAAAGACGATATACCGCTGCTGGTGGATTATTTTATAAAAATTTTTGGAGGCAATACGGGCAGGCTGGAAATAGACGGACCGGCAATGAATGTCTTTAAAAACTACGATTGGCCGGGAAACGTCAGGGAATTAAAAAATATTATCGAAAGATTTTCTATACTAAATATAAACGGTAAAATTACCGAAAAAGACGTTATAAGCGAATTAAAGATCGATAATCGCGTAGAAAAGGAAAATATCCAAAACGCCGAAAGTAATGAAAATTATGATATACATATAGACGAATATTCGTTTAAGCAGGCTAAAGAAAATTTTGAAAGAGCCTATCTTATCCGTAAATTGAAAGAAAACAAAAACAATATTACCAAAACCGCAAAAATTATCGGCATGAGCCGCCGCAACCTGCAAAAAAGAATTAACTGCCTAAATATTAATCAATAAATCGTCATTATTCAAAACTGCCTAAATTTGTAGCACATCTTTTAAAGGGTTTAAAGGGGACAGATTTATTTATTTCCTTACTCCTGTCTATGTTTTAGACATTTTTTTAATTTTTAAAGTCATTGGCACAACTTTTGCTTTTTAATTATTAATTTTAGATAAAAAATTTAATTTTTAAATAATAAAAAGGAGAGCTTATGAAATTCAAGAAATTATTTTGGGGTTTTATGTTATTTGCAGTGTTTTTATCTTTGCCTTTCTTTGTCGTTCAAAGGGAAGCATATGCAATAAATTTGGTTTCCGGTTCGGATTCCGGTTCCAAAGCCGACATTAAGAAAATAGAAAAAAAATTGGATAATGCCTTGTCGGAGATTCAGGCTATTAAAACAGAAAATAAAAAGGAAAATTCCAACAATTATTTTTCTAACATTCAACTGCTCGGGACGCTTATAGGTTCTTATACCTATAACTTTGCCAAACCGGTTGCAACAAATACGCCTTCTTCTTTCGAGGGCAACGGAAATTACGGAGATAATTGGCAGCCCGACGGATTTGCGGTAAATAACGCCGACATTACCATAAGACGTTCGCCGGGGACAGCGTCAAACCCTTACGGCGTAGGTTTTCATATTTCGCTTGACTTTGGGCAGAATATTCAGTTTTATAAGGCTTATTACGGGAATACGTCTTATTTTACGACTCCTTTTCAGGACAGGACGCCTTATGATATAAGGAAAGCTTATATTAACATAAACCTACCGATTGGAAGCGGTTTGGATATTCATATAGGAAAAGAGCAGGAGCTGCTGGGATTCGAGGCGTTTAATCCTATTAGGAACTGGAATAATACGTATTCACTTTTAGATGCGGCGGAACCGGCGACTTTAACGGGAGTATTTTTAACATACAATTTCGTGCCGGCTTTGACATCGACCCTCGGAATAGCAAATACTATTAACTCTGCCGTTCCGATTGACAACCTCCCGGTTATCGAGCTTAACGAAAGCTATGCGGCGACGAGTATGCTGACGTTTAACGGCGGATTCGTTTATGGAGAAAACAGTTATTTAGTCGGTAACGGTACCGGCGGAAGCACAAGCGGACAACTTTATGAAGACAACTTAAATAAAAGTTTTTACGGTTATATCGACGGCATATTCAGCCCGACCGCGGACTGGTCTTTCGTAGCGGATTACGAGATTGGACTCGGCGGCGGATTTAATAACTCGGTCTTAACCGATAACGGCATAAGTCCAAATTCTTACACGGGATACCCGACTTTAGTGCAGACTTCAAACGATACTTACAATAAGTCCCGTTTCTACGGCATAGCCGGTTATATTCACCATCAGCATAATTACGGTTTCGGGCAGGTGGCGGAAACGTTAAGGGAAACTGCGGCTTACGATCAAAACGGCTTGTGGGAAATGACGAGCACTCCGGGAACCGGTTATACTTATATAGATTCCACGCTTACGTTTGCTTACCAACCGTCTTTTAAAAATTTTAAGGACGTCCAGCTAAGGCTGGAACTGGAACATCAGGGGTCAAACCATAACGTTTATTTAGATTCTAACGGGTCGGCAACCCATTCCCAACAGAATACGATAAATTTAATGGTTCTATACAGCTTTTAAATTTTTAACTAAAAAGGAGGTGAAAGTAAAAATGAAAAAGATAGAAGCTATTATTAAGCCTTTTAAAATCGACGACGTTAAGGAAGCTCTTAATCAGATTGGAATTCATGGAATAACGGTTACGGAGGTTAAGGGTTTTGGAAGGCAGAAAGGGCATACGGAACTTTACAGAGGAGCGGAATATCGGGTAGATTTCGTCCCAAAGGCAAAAATGGAAATAGTCGCTTCCGACGATCAGGTTCCCGGCATCGTGGAAACAATCGAAAAAAGCGCAAAAACAGGCAATATAGGCGACGGGAAAATATTTATATCTTCGGTCGAAGAAGCCGTCAGGATTAGAACGGGAGAAAAAGGGGAATCAGCTATTTAGTTATTATTTATTTAAAATAGAAATATAAACTCGAAGGAGGGATAGGAAAAAATTATGAATCTTATTAAAAATTTTAAAATACCTTTAATTTATGGATGGTCTTTAATAGGCGGGCTTTTTTTAGTTATGTTCTCATGGGTCAGTCCGGTATTTGCCGCCGCATCGAAAGTTCCGGCGTTTAACAGCGGAAATATCGCATGGGTACTGGCTTCATCCGCTTTAGTTTTAATAATGACCCCCGGACTCGGTTTTTACTATGGCGGAATGGTGAGAAGGAAAAACGTATTAAATACTATATCGCTGAGTTTTATCACGATATGCACCGTCAGCGTTATCTGGATTTTGTGGGGATATTCTTTAGCTTTCGGACCGGATGCCTTCGGCGGAATAATAGGCAGTCTTAAATACGTCGGTTTATTCGCTATGAAAGAAACTCAGCATTCCAGATACGACGGCACGATACCGTCATATATTTACGTAATGTTCCAGCTTATGTTCGCAATTATAACCGTAGCACTCGTCAGCGGTTCGTTGGTGGAAAGAATTAAATTTTCTTCATGGGTAATATTTACGATAGTATGGCTTACCGTCGTTTATGCTCCGGTTGCTCAGGCGGTATGGGGGCTCGGAGGATTATTTCAGAAAATGGGCGCATTGGATTTTGCCGGTGGAACGGTCGTTCATATCGACTCCGGCGTCGCCGGTCTTGCCGGGGCGCTTGTTCTCGGAAGAAGGAAAGGATATATGAAAGAAAATATCGTTCAGCCGAACCAGTTAGGTTATACTATTCTGGGAGGCGCTCTTTTATGGTTCGGATGGTTCGGATTTAACGCCGGAAGCGCGTTAGAAGCTAATCCTCTTGCTACCTCGGCATTTTTAGTAACGAATACCGCTACGGCGGCGGCGGCTATCGGTTGGATGATTGCCGAATGGATAAGAAGTGGAAAGCCGACGACTCTCGGCATGGTTTCAGGCGCGGTAGCTGGACTTGTCGCAATAACCCCGGCGTCGGGTTTCGTCAATCCCATAGCTTCTATTATTATAGGTTTCGTGGCGGGAGTAGTTTGTTATTCTATGGTTGTTTTCGTGAAACCTAAATTAGGCTACGACGACGCCCTCGATGCGTTCAACGTTCATGCGGTAGGCGGAGCATGGGGCGCGCTTGCGACAGGTCTGTTTGCCGACCCAATGATTAATTCTGCAAAAGGTTTATTTTACGGCAATCCGGGGCAGATGTGGATCCAGTTATTGACGGTAGTCTGCGTTGCGGCTTATTCCTTTACTATGAGTTTTATAATATTTAAAGTAATAGATAAAGTTATGGGTCTGCGCGTAGATAAAGAAACAGAAGCAATCGGTCTCGACATTACCCAGCACGACGAAGCCGGATATAATTTCTAAAACGCTATACGCTATACGCTATAGCAGTTATTTAGCTTTTCGGGGGCGGATATAAATCCGCCCCCTTTCTTAAACGCGTATATAATTTAGATGCGGAAAACGGCAGGCTCAGGCTATTCGGTTTTAAGCGAATTTACGGCAAGTCCGGTTAGTATTTTCGGATAAAAATAAGTAGATTTTTGAGGCATTCTCAGGTTCATCGAAGCGATGTTGATAACGTCTTCTATTTTTGTCGGATTCATAAAGAAGACGGATTCCAAGTCTCCGCTCTTTACCTTTTCTAAGGCTTTTTTAGCCTCCTTTTCATATACAAGGTACTTCTGGGTATCTATTTCTTCCTGCGTGATATTCAGGGCTTTCTTTAATATATATTCCTGCAGAATGGAAACGTCTAAACTTTTTAAAGGGCTGTTTTCGCTGTTTTGTCTGTCGCCGGTATTTCTAAACGAAAGTATAAACCCTCTTCCCGAACTATGGGCAAATCCAAAAGAAACCGAGAATTCGCCTGATTTTTTGTTTTCTTTGAGCAAATCGTCGAGATCGGTTTCTTTATAGTCGAAATATTCTTTTATTTTTTTAAGAAAGGTTTCTATATCTATGTTCATTCCTTTTATACTTCTGTGCGTCGGCAGAATGATTAATCCGTCCTGATTCGAGGGCGCGAAATACATAAGACACGAGTCGGCATCCACGTCCTTTTCCTTCAGCCCCTTCTTTTTAACGTAATCCCTGAAATTAATGCAGGTTTCGAATCTATGATGTCCGTCGGCGATATAAACCGGCTTTTGCCTCATTTCGTCTTGAACATCCATTATAACGTCTTCGTTTTCAACTCTGTATAGAACGTTTTTTATGCCGTTATCGTCTATGAAATCGAAAAGTTTTTTAGCCGTGCCGTCCCCTATGGATTTCTTTAAGATATTTAAAACGTCGGAATTTTTATCCTCGAACACCGAAAAAATAGGGCTGAAGTTGGCATATGACGCTTCCATAAGCTTAAATCTGTCTTCCTTCGGCTTAGAAAGGGTGGCTTCGTGACCGTAAATAGAGCCATTTTCTTTTGTTTCCGGCAGGAGAAAAAGAGATAGAAATCCGGTTCTTTCATATGAAACATTATCTACGGTAAACGTTTGGGTGTAAATATAAATAGAATTTTTAGTTTCTTTTTTTAATATACCTTTATCTATCCATTCTTTAAATAAGAGCGCCGCCCTCGTATATTTATTTTCTTTTTCATTATCGTCGGGAAATTCTTTACCTAACTCGAGCCGGACGATATTATATTCCGATCTTTTATAGAGGTCATCCTGAAGCTCTTTGCTTATAACGTCATAAGGCGGAGCGATTAAATTTTTAATTTCGCCTGCAGACCTAATGTCGTAAATATATGGTCTAAAAGGTAGAACTGAATTATTCATATCTATTTATAATCTCTGATTAATGAATTTATATTATAAAATAGGGGTAGAACCGGGTGTTGCATATGAATGGAGTCCCGGAATTATTAAATCCACGCCGAGATAGCAGAATATGACCACGGCAAATCCTATTACGGCAATCCATGCCATTTTCTTGCCGCCCCAGCCCTTTGTAAATCTTGCATGAACAAATAAAATATAAGTAAGCCACGTAATAAGCGACCATGTTTCTTTAGGATCCCAGCTCCAGTAGCCGCCCCATGCGCTGTCCGCCCATGCCGCTCCTATAACTATTCCTGCCGTTAAAAAAACTAATCCGAATACTACGACTTTATAAATAGATTCCTCTATAATATTTGCCGGCGGCAGGAGGCTCAAAAACCCGCCGTGTTTTTTATTGTTTCCGCCGTTTCCGGCGCTGTTTTTATGTTTATCGTCGCTCTTAATCTTAATAAGATAAAGTATTCCCAGCCCGAACGAAGCTCCAAACGCCCCGTAAGATACAAACAGCGTCATAATGTGATAAATCAGCCAGTAGCTTTGAAGAGCCGGAATAGTCGGTTCTACCGTGCTTGGAGCAATAGGGGAAAAAGAAGCAAAAGCCAGGGCTAACGAGGCGACGAGAGTTATTATAAAGCCTAGAGCATCGAAGTCATAGAAAATTCTAATTAAAATAAATCCGAATATAAGAACATAAGCGAAAAAAACCATAGAATCGTAAAGATCGACTAACGGCGGTGTATCGATGCCTATTTTATATGCATAAATCCATCTTATGACGAATGCGGCCGTTTGTATTATAAATCCTACGATTAAAAGACCGAACGATACCTTCGAAATAGTTTTGTTTCCGGTGAATAAAAAAATAAAATATCCGACAAAAGATGCAAGTACGAAAAGCAAAGAAATAGTAAAATATAAAGAACCGTCAAGGACGGATACGTTGGCAGAAATCATAATTATTTCCTCTTAATGTGCTGACTTATGTTAAATCTTTCTTAATTTCGGCAATTTTTTTATTAAAATTTTTATAAAACGATTCAAATTTCTTTTTAGGAATCGCAAGTATTTCCATATGCGTTTTTTTACCGTCTTTTGAGATCGATAATTTAACCCACGTTTCTACGTGGTTGAAAAAGAACGAGAAAAACAGAGCAATTATCAGTATTATAGAACCGACCCATATGACGGAGACGTAGGCATTCTTTGTTATTTCCACGCCGCTGTAATAATAGTTTTTTACTCCGTTATAAAGAAAAACCGTGTTATGATATTCAGCGAATATTAACGGCATGCTTTGTTTTTTATACGGCAGGACGTTAAATTTCAATATTTGTTTATTGCTTAATTCTATAAAAAAAGGAATTTCATCTTTCTTTGGATGCTTATAAGGAATAAATTTGAATTTTATATTGTCTATACCGGAATTATAAGTTTTGCCGAATTCTGCATAAACGACCTTTTTGGATTTGCGGTTTTTTAAGTTGACTATTAAAAGTTTGGCGGCTGTAGGCTTATAATGACCGTAGCTTGCCTGATATATAGTTATGCCGTCGTACGTAAAAGGATGGTTGACCTCGATATTTTTTGTAGCAACGCTCACATGGTTTTTTATTATACTTATTTTACTTATATAAGACTTCGGTATGCCGTCGGGATAATATTTTGTTTCGTATTTATCAAGCCTTATAGTAAAAGGAAGCTTTATAGGTTTTTGGTTTTTTGTGAGATATGAAATATTAGTTTTTTCGCCGACTTTAATATTAGTATATGATCTGAAGCCGTAATGAAAGTTTAAAAACACGCCTATTATAATTATTATGATGCTGAAGTGCGCTATAAAAGGAGAAAACCTGAAAATGGAATTTTTTGAATAGTATAATTCTTCTTTCAATTCTATGAACGGTTTTCCAAATTTTGAGTTTAAAACCTTTTTAATTTCTTCCGTATTTTTCTTTGATTCAATAATCTCATATGCGGCTTTAGGGCCCTTTTTATCCATCATTTCATTAAAAGACGGATACGGACCGAAAACTGCTTTAAGGGTACGCGGAAAAATATTGACGGAAGCCGTTACGAGATTTATAATCAACAGTACCGCCAGACCTATAAAATACCATGAGTCGTAAATATTTAAGAATCCCAGCCAGTATAGGACGTGATACGCTTGAGGTCCGAAAATAGTTCTGTATTGGCTTTCCGTATCGCCTTGATTTATGAAAGTTCCGACCATTGAAAATACGGCGATTGAAATAAAAAGGAATATGGCAAGTTTAATTGAAGAAAAGAATTTATTTAATTTTGAAAACATTGTCATATTTTATTGTATTATTAGAAAATTGTAAAGTAAAAAATTAAGTTCATTGAAAGGATTAATCTTGACAAAATATAAAAATATTGATTAAATAATATTTAGCACTCATAATGCTTAAGTGCTAAAATAAGATTGAAAAATCGGGATGGAGCATTTTAATTAAATTAAAATTATGGAAGAAAAATGCGAAGAATATAATTATAACGACTTAAACGAAAGAAGCAGGGAAATTCTGCTCGGTATAATAGAAGGATATTTTGGGACCGCAAATCCGGTCGGTTCTAAATTTATAGCCGAAAATTACAACCTGAACTTAAGCCCTGCTTCCGTTAGAAATATAATGGTATCGCTGGAAGAAGAAGGATATATATTTCAGCCCCACTTTTCGGCAGGCAGGGTTCCTACCGCTAAAGGGTACAGGTTTTATATATCGGGATTGATGAAAACCGAAAAAATTACGCGGGAACAAAAAGAAAATATAAAAAAAAGATTTAATTCCGTAAACAGAAACTTAGGCGATATATTGAATCAAGCTTCTATATCATTGTCGGATTTATCTCATTATGCAGGAGTAGTTCTTGCCCCGGACACTGTAAGCGTGTGTCTTTTGCATATAGAGTTTATAAGAATAAAGCCTAACAATATACTCGCGGTTATCGTGTTTCAAAATGGAATTACGGAAAATAAGTCGTTTTATATCTCAAAAGACGTTAAGCAAAACGAACTGAGCCGGTATTCCAATAAACTGAACGAAATTATAGAAAATAAGAAATGCGATTTAGACGGTTTAAAGAATATTATCGTCGAAGAAATGCGCAGCGATAAGGAAAATTTTTATTCGATACTAAATAATACGGTATTTTGTCGTGCCGGGACGGAAAATAATTACGATAAATGTCTATACGTAGGTCCTGAAACCGATTTATTGGAAGAACCGGAATTTTCCGATAATGAACAGATAAAATTTCTTATAAAAACTATTTCCGACAAAAAGACGATAATAAAACTGTTGGGGCATACTAAAAACTGCAAAACAAAGCAAATATTTATCGGTTCCAATGAAGAGTGGTCGGAAATATCGGGGCTTTCTCTTATAACGGCTCCGTATATAAGCGGGAATAATATGCTGAAAGGTTCTATAGGCATAATAGGACCGTTAAGGATGAACTATTCTCACGTTATTCCGTTAATAGATTTTATGGCTGAATTTTTGAGCGAGATTATATAAAAATAAATCAAATATTGAATTTCAGGAGATACCGCAAATGTATGAAAATGAAAGAAAAGAAAACGATTCTAATATAGAAAAAGAATTGGGAAAAATAATAGAAGAACAGGACAAGGGTTCTATCGCAGTCGAAACCGATCAGGATATAGACGATATCCCTAATCCTAAAAATCTTGCGGAAGCCGAGGACGAGCTCAAATATCTAAAGAATGTCCTGAAAAACCTAAAGAAAGAATATGAAGATTTAAACTCTAATTATCTTAAGAGTTTAGCAGATCTGGAAAATTTCAGAAAAAGAATGAACAGGGAGAAAGAAGAATCTTTAAAATATTCAAACGAAAGGCTTTTAAGAGACCTTCTTCCAGTTTTGGATTTTTTAGACCTTGCGATAGGCCATTCGTCATCCTATTTAGAGCAGGATTCTTCCGGAAATTTAAAATCGTTCGTGGACGGCGTAAAATTGGCGGACAGCGAATTCGTTAAAATATTAAAAAATTACGGTGCGGAAGCCATTGAAACTTCAGGGAAAAATTTCGACGCCAACTTTCACGAAGCGGTGGAAATAGTCGAAGAGTCGGGTCAGCCGGACGGAAAAATCATCGAAGAAAAAAGAAAGGGCTACGTTTACAAGGAGAGACTTTTAAGACCGTCTATGGTATCTATCGCAAAATCTAAAAATTAAAAACATCGTATAAACTTACATATTTAAGATATAATTATAATAAAATTTAAAATTTAAAAATCATAAAGCTTTAATTTTAAGGAGAACTTAATCATGGGAAAAGTAATAGGAATCGATTTAGGAACCACGAACTCTTGCGTCGCAGTTATGGAAGGCAAAGAGCCGGTCGTAATCGCAAACTCCGAAGGAACGAGGACAACCCCGTCGGTAGTATCTATAAGCGACAGCGGTGAAAGGCTCGTAGGACAGGCGGCAAAAAGACAGGCGGTAACGAATCCGGAAAACACTATTTACGCAGTTAAAAGGCTTATAGGAAGAAAATACGATTCGCCGGAAGTTCAGGCATTTAGAAAAGTATGTCCTTATAAAATCGTTCCGAGCGAAAATGGGGACGCATGGGTGGAAATAAAAGGCAGAAAATATTCTCCGGCGGAGATTTCATCTATGATATTGACGAAAATGAAAAAAACCGCAGAAGATTATCTAGGCGAAACCGTTACCGAAGCGGTTATTACAGTCCCCGCTTATTTTAACGATTCACAGAGACAGGCAACGAAGGACGCAGGCAAAATAGCCGGTCTCGACGTTTTAAGAATTATCAACGAACCGACGGCTTCTTCTCTTGCCTACGGCTTAGACAAAAAGAAGGAAGAAAAAATAGCAGTTTACGATTTAGGCGGCGGAACTTTCGATATTTCCATACTTGAACTCGGAGAAGGAGTATTTGAAGTTAAATCCACAAACGGCGATACTTTTCTGGGTGGAGAAGATTTCGACCAAAAAATTATAGATTATATAGCCGACGAATTTAAAAAAGATCAGGGAATAGATTTAAGAAAAGATAAAATGGCGCTCCAAAGGTTAAAAGAAGCCGCGGAAAAAGCAAAGATAGAACTTTCCTCATCTTTAGAAACCGATATAAATTTACCTTTTATTACGGCTGATGCGAGCGGTCCTAAGCATCTTAATATGAAGCTTTCCAGGGCAAAGTTGGAACAACTTACCGCAGATTTAGTCGAAAAGTCTATGGGACCGGTTAAAACGGCATTAAAAGATGCCTCTTTGTCAACATCCCAGATAGATGAAGTCGTGCTCGTAGGCGGACAGACCAGAATGCCCAGAGTTCAGCAGGCGGTTAAGGATTATTTCGGAAAAGAACCTCACAAAGGCGTTAATCCGGATGAAGTCGTAGCAGTAGGAGCTGCAATTCAGGGCGCCGTTCTTAAAGGAGACGTTAAAGACGTCTTACTGCTTGACGTTTCGCCGCTATCGCTTGGGATAGAAACGCTCGGCGGCGTCAGTACGAAATTAATAGAAAAAAATACTACCATTCCTACCAGAAAGAGCCAGATATTTTCGACTGCCGCCGATAACCAGCCGGCGGTTACTATAAACGTTCTGCAGGGCGAAAGAGAAATGGCGTCGGACAACAAGAGCTTAGGAAGATTTGAGTTGACGGGGATACCTCCCGCTCCGAGAGGCGTTCCGCAAATAGAAGTTACGTTCGACATAGACGCCAACGGCATAGTCCACGTTTCGGCAAAAGACCTGGGAACCGGCAAAGAGCAGTCTATCAGAATTACCGCTTCAAGCGGATTATCCAAGGATGAGATAGACAAAATGATCAAAGAAGCCGAGCTTCATAAAGACGAAGATTCTAAAAAGAAAGAACTAATAGAGGTA
>DAHWHJ010000072.1:0-23535 GCA_027335745.1 bacterium
TTTTTTTAAAATATTTTTTATAACCGAATTAATATTCTTATAATTATTAATTTTGTTATTTTTTACTAAAACATTAATGTGAGGATTTATAATATTAATTTTATAAATAATTATTTTTCTTTGGAAAAGATTAAATGGACCCAAACCGATATTAATGCGTTTGATTTTTGCGAAATTTTTAACGGTTAAACCGTAAAGTCTGATTTGAGGAGAAAAAATAGAAATTTTTAATTTTTCTATCGTTACCTGCTTTTTTAAAACTTTGGAAATATATAAGGATAAATAATTTTTAGCTTTTGAAGCAAAATACGGCGATGTAACGAATAAAACGGCGCTTGCGGAAATTACTAATATAAACAGTAATAGAATTAATAAATAAATTTTAAATTTCTTTTCATATTTTTTCATCTACAAATTTATAGCCTACGCCCCTTATGGTTTCTATAAATTTAACCGATTCGTCTACCTCGATATTCGACCTTAGCCTTCTAATGTGGACATCCACCGTCCTTGGTTCGACGAATGAATTATTTCCCCAAACATTATCGAGCAATTTTTCCCGGGAAAAAACATCCCCTGCATAAGTCATTAAAAATATCAGAATTTTAAATTCTATAGGGCTGAGTTTTATCTCGGTATTTTTCACGGTTACGCTGTGTTTGCTGACATTTACGCTGATATTTTTAAACATATACCCGCCTGAATTATCATCGTGTTTATTATTAATTTTAACGGGGGGTACTCTTTTTAAAATAGCGCGGACGCGTGCCAAAAGTTCATTCACGGAAAACGGCTTAATAATATAATCTTCGGCGCCGGCTTCAAAGCCTAATATTTTATCTACTTCTTCTTGTTTTGCCGATAAAAATATAATCGGAATACAGGATAAGACGGGGCTTTGTTTTATTCTTTTACAAACTTCGTAACCGTTAATATCCGGTAGCATTAGGTCTAAAATTATAATGTCGGGCTTAAATACTTCGGCGATTTTAATGCCGTCGAACCCGTTAAAAGCAAATTCTACGTTATAACCTTCTTTGGCAAGGTTATATTTTAAAAGTTCTACGAGATCCGATTCATCGTCTATGACAAGAACATTGACTTTGCTCATAATAAATAATACAACATAAAAATCTAATTCTGTCAAGAATTTTAAACATCTGAAACTTGCCGATTGAAATAAATTTGACCGGCATTTTAGTCCACATCAAAGACATGCTTTGATAAACGTGGACTAACATATCGCCTGCGCGGGAATGACAATGCGGGGATTTGACTTTCAACCCAACGGGGCGTCATTCCCGCGAAAGCGGGAATCCAGAAATACCATAACTTTAAAGTATATTAAGTAATTTCTGCTGCAAAATTAAAGAACATCCGGTGAATTTTATCTTGCTTTGTTTTTTGCATTATTGCTCTTATAATCGTTTTGCTTTTTTGCATTTTTTGAATATCCGCGTCCAGTCGTATGATTGCGATTGCCTGAGGCGGAAGTTCTCCCTCCATAATTTTTTCTGTCCGCTTTCCTCTGAGGTAATGAGCTATATGCTTCGGCAGGTATATTTGCGGGCGGGACAAAACTGTCGAATAAAACTTTAGGAATCTCGCGTTTTATAAACCGCTCTATTTCTTTCAGATAATGAAGTTCTTCCTTATCGACTAACGAAATCGCTTTTCCACTGCTGCCTGCTCGTCCGGTGCGCCCTATACGGTGGACATAATCTTCCGCCATATTAGGCAATTCAAAATTTACTACATGCGGCAGGCGGTCGATATCGATTCCGCGCGAAGCAACGTCGGTTGCGACAAGAGCGGTTACCGAACCGTCTTTAAACTGCGCCAGCGCTTTCATACGGGCCGGCTGGCTTTTGTTTCCGTGTATAGCCGTGGAGGAAATTCCGTCTGCGGTCAGTTTATCGGAGAGACGGTTTGCGCCGTTTTTCGTGCGCGTGAATATTAATACCTGCTTCCATTTATGGTGCCTAATAAGATGCGATAAGAGATGGCTCTTTAAACGCTGGGAAACTAAATGAACGCTTTGATCTACTAATTCCGAAGCGGCATTGCGTTTTGCGCCTTCCACGAAAACCGGTTTGTTAAGAACAAATGCGGAAAGGGTTTTAATTTTTTCGGAAAACGTTGCCGAAAACAATAAGTTCTGCCGTTGCTTAGGCAAAAGCGCGATAATTTTTTTAATATCGATAATAAATCCCATATCCAACATTCTATCCGCTTCATCCAGCACAAAGATTTCAATGCCCGACAAGTCGACGGTTTTTTGTCCGACATGGTCAAGCAGGCGGCCGGGCGTCGCCACGAGTATATCGACATTACGGCGTAATGCTTTTATCTGAGGCACGATGCTCATGCCGCCAAACACAGCCGTAGATTTTAAAGAAAGATATTTTCCGTAAGTTTTCACCGATTCTTCTACCTGAGCGGCAAGCTCCCGCGTCGGCGCAAGAACTAAACAGCGCGGTTTGCCGTAACGGGAAACAGCGGCAGGTTTTTCGGTAAGCAGATGCAATATCGGAAGCGTAAAAGCCGCCGTTTTACCCGTCCCCGTCTGGGCGCCGGCAAGCAGGTCTAAACCTGACAATACCGCAGGAATAGCCTTTGCCTGAACCGGCGTGGGATTCTCATATCCGGCGTCGGCGATAGCCTGCATTATAGGTTTTGATAAATTTAAATCTTTAAAACTTATTTCTTTATCGATTTCTTTATTTCCGTTATCGGATAATTTATTTAAATCGTAATTCTTTTTGTTCTTGAACATTTTTAGACATTCCTCCATAGTGAGTTAAAAATTATTATACAAATTAACACTGCATCTAGTTTTTAGGGGGAATATTGAAAGGAATACTAAGATTTTAACTTTAACAATGTCGATAGTGTATGTGTTATTTATATTATATAATTATTTTTAAAAATAATCAAATTTTAAATACTAAATCTTTTAATTTTTCTTTAATTTCTTTCTCGATAAACAGATTAATTTTATAAATATAATAAACTATTTTATTTTTATATAAATAAAGTTTGTAATTTTCTCTTTTCACCGCCCCAAATCTTTGCTTGTATTCCTCGCCGCCCTTTAAAAAATCGAATTCTTCGTATTTCTCTGCTATGGCTTCTTCTATAATATAATAAGTTAAAACTATGCCGGGGTGATAGCTTGAATATTTCGTGTCAAATCCCGGCAGATATACCTGCCTTTTTCCGCCGCAATCGAAACAAACCGCGGATGAAATAATCTTTTTCTTATTGCCGTTGCCGCCATCTTTGCCGTCTTCATTTATAACAAGAAAAGATAACGTAACTCTATTTTTACTAAATAATACGGTAAATAAGTCCGTAAAAAAACTTTTTATGTTTTTATTATAAAATACTCCCCTTTTGCCTTTTTCGTTCCATCTTTTTTGGTGAAGGTCGAAAAAATAGTTTAAATATTCCGTAAATAAAGGCTTATCGATAGACGAAGAAGCTATAAATTTAATATTATTTTTTTCCGCTTTTTCCACCCTGCTTAAAATATTATATCTTTGTTTAGAGTTAAACCGCTTCATATAATTATCGATGTTATCCGGAAGATTAAAATAATAGCAGTCCCCGCTTTCTTTATAATTTAAAGATAATCGTGGGGTTTCGGATGCGTTTTTTTTAATTCCGTTAAGCAGCCCGCCTGAAACCTGTTTCAGATGGATTATATCGGAATACTTATTTTTAATAATTTCTATGAATATTTCAGAATAAATCTTTTCTTTATCGGCGTCTTTTCTTACGATAATATCCAGATAATCGGAATAATCACCGCTTATAAACATCATAGATTTAAAAAACAAGAAAAATCTTTTCAGGAAAAAAGGGGCTATCGCTTCTAACCCTGACGCATCGTTATAAACGGCTATTATAAAAAGATTGTCGGCGTTACCTAAAAAATGTTTAGCCCAAAGATAATTCCAATCGTAAGACAGAAAAACATTTTCGTTAAGACTTGATTTGGATAAATCGTTCCATTCGTTCTCTATTTTCTGAAGTTCTTTTATGTTACGGATAATTTTTAACATTTTTACAATTAAATTTATTTTGCCATTATACCACTTTTGTCTTGCCGATAAAAATTATTTTCCATATGCAAATTTGAGACGGTTTAATCTTTATTGCTACGGTGAAAAGTACTATATTTATACATACGGCATAACTATAACAATAATTCTTTTCATAAAAAATCTTGAAAAATAATGAAAACAAGGGAAAATAGATACTGATGTTGCATTAGTAAAACTTGACGAATTGTCGCGTTACGGCAGATATAGCAAAAGGATTATAGACGACGCTGCAAAAAGGCTTAAAGGAGGTGATATATGAGCGTAATAAGCTTAAGGTTGAAAGAGAGAGATATTTAAAAAGAATAGCAGAAAGATTTTCGATTCAAATAAGAAAAACCCGAAAATCGCTTTTTAGTTATTTAACGATTTAAAATATTTTCTGCGTATCAGAGACAAAATTACCCACACTTTTAAAAATGGATTTTTTACGATGCCGGAAAACCGCTAAAATATGGAGCGGGAAACGGGGCTCGAACCCGCGACCCTCACCTTGGCAAGGTGATGCTCTACCACTGAGCTATTCCCGCATAAATAAAGTATTTGTAAAATTATATACAAATCTTATTTGTATATAATTGTATATATTAAATTATATTTCAAATCTTTTGTCAATAGGCAGGAAATTCCCCAAATTGCCGATAGAAAATTTTGACACCGATAGCATAAAATATGGTTAATTAATCAGCGTATAATTTGCCGTGTTAATAGCTTTTAAAATTTCTATTTCTTGTAAATTTTTTTTATTTATTTTGTGGAAAAATTCCAGCATCTATCTTTTGCCTGATATCCAGTATTTCGTCCATACCTTTTAAAAAAGCGTTAAAGCAATCGTGGTCGAAAGTCTTGCCGGGCTGCATTTCATCTTTCATAATTCCGAGTGTTTCCTCAAGCGTATATGCAGGCTTATATATTCTTTTGTTAATCAATGCATCGAAAACATCGGCTATTTTGCAAATTCGACTGCCAATCGGAATTTTTTCGCCTGCTAATCCTTTTGGATATCCACTGCCGTCAAAATTTTCATGATGAGATAAAGCTATAGCCGCACCTTCTTTAAGCACGGCTGATTCCGAATCTTTTAAAATATTATAACCTATTTCGGTATGAGATTTCATAATTTCAAATTCATCTTTCGTAAGGCGTCCGGGTTTTAAAAGAATGTTGTCCGGTATTCCGACCTTTCCAATGTCATGCATAGGAGCGGCATTTAATATTTCTTCCTGAAAAACATTATCCATCCCCAGTTCTTTTGCTATAATGCGGCTATAATGAGACATCCTCGAAATATGCTTGCCGGTATCTTCATCTCTATACTCGGAAAGAACCATGAGCCTGCCGAGCGAATCCAGTTCCATTTTGTAAACGTCGTCTATGGATTTTTGATAATATGCCTCAATTGCAAGGGTAATATCTATTGACAGCAATTTTTGAACGGAATTCAATATATTTATAGATTCATCGGCACCCACTCCATTTTTTTTACAACAGTTTATCACGGCAGAAGTGATAAGAGTATTGTAGTAACCGTAACTGCCGATGTAAATCGACGGGGAAATTTTATACATGTAATGGGCAAATCCGACGATAACCCTATTTGTAAAATATTTTTCGTCGTATATTAAACCGAATAATTGTTTTATGTAATAGAACTGAGTAAGTTTAAGCCGGTCGAGCAGCCCCGGCTTCGAAAGAATAATTTTACGCGTTTCTTCTATCGTCATTAAATAATCATAAAAAGATGATGCTATTTCTAATGCGACATTATCTATGCAGTCTTTAATACGGGCGATATCTCGCAAGTCTGTTTCCGTAAAATTAGTTAATTTATTCAAAACGGAGATACTATCGATCGAAAAAAGGTCATAAATACCTACGGCTCCTTTTTCGGTCATTTTATTTTTTTCCAATATATCGCCTAATTCGCTCATATTGTTTTAGTTTTGTAATATCTGTTATCGTATAATAATAATATATATAACTCTTTACTAAAAGATTCTCTATCCGTCCAAAATTGTCGATATAAATTAATCAACACAATACTTTTTTATTTTAATTACCGTTTTTAAATTAATTATACTATAAATTTTTATATTATAAATATTATATTCTCAAACCTAAAATTCCGGAATCACTTAAAATCGTAAACGACGTCAAATTCGCCGTAATCTCCGTCGGGAGCGTTTTCCCCATACATATCTTTCAATGCCCTTGCGTCGAAGCTCAACGACTTATCGTAATGATAGGTTAACCCCAGCCCTTCGATAAAATCCTGATAACCGCCGTTTATATAACCGAACGCGGTATCGCCGTAATTGTTAATGAAATAGCCGTAGTTATCGTATTGCTTGGTGTATGAAACTTCATCGTAAACATCAAATTTGTTTAAGAATATATAATTTAAAAACGCGTCCGTAAAAAAATCGTTGCCGGGGTCGGTATAACTGTAGCCCTCGTCATTTATTGCCGATTCGTTGACCGTAGGGTGACCCTTGTTTATACTATATCCTACAGCATAATTTAAAATAATTCTTTGTTCCGCAGACGCCTTAATCCCCAAAACTCCGGTTAATGCCGGCTGAAACTGCCACTCATCGCCTCCTATGTTGACAAGCGATGAATTGTTCCAGTTTCCATAGGGAAACGTAATGCTTAATTGAGGCAGGATGTTAATTATAAATCCGTTTCCGCTTCCGTTTCCGCTATAATGATACGCATATATCCCGTAATATAACTCGGGGTCGTCCAATCCGCCCCTCGAATGATTACATTTAGTACTCATAAGCGCCTTGCCGAAAGGAACGATAGCTTCTATGTAATTATCTAGCCCTAAAAATTTAAAAGTGCCTATAAACTGGGGAGCGTAAACATATTTTACGACATTGTAGCTTAAATGCTCTACCGAACCGCTGTCGTTAAATTTAGAATTAAAAGACTGATAGTCTAAAGCCTGCTCGGTTAAAAATTTCCCCGATCGCAAATAAGCAAAAGCCATAGGTCCTTTATAAAAAAAATTATTCCCCGACCCGTCGGGACCGGCAAAAGCGATAACGGGATTTAAAAAAAACGAAAATGCAAATAATGCGGCGTAAAATAATAATAAAAAACGGTTTATACCGTCCGGTTTTGTTTTATATAAATTATCCATTATATTTATATTTTTATTATTTTTATTTGACGACCGGTTTTTCAAAACGCTTTAACTCTTTATATTTATCCGAATTTCCTTTTTTCCGGTCGTATTTCATAACGGTCGAAATCAGCGCCCCTTTTTTGCCTAATACGTTAAGCCCGTAGACCGGTATGCCTTCTATTTCCGATTTGCATATTCCGTGATGATGCCCGAAAAAAACCATTTTCGGTTTAATTTTTAAAATTAAATCCCTAAGTCCGACCGCTTTAGGATAATATCTGTTTTTATCGTTATCTTCTATAAGAACGCCCTCCGGTGCATCGTGCGAAATAAATATATCGATGTTTTTATCTTCTTTTCCCTTATTTTCGTCCGCATATCTAAGCAAATTATCTATTTCGAGCTTGGTATAATATCTGTCTGCCTCATTATGCCCGAAATGTTCGGGGTCGTATTTTCCGCCCACGCCTGCAACGATAAGACGCTCAATGTTTATTTTAATTTCGACTACCTGCCCGTTTGGAATATAATACAAATTTTTTAGAATCTCAAAATCTCCCGACAATTTTATCGAATTAAGAAAATTAAAATCTTCGTTGTTGCCGTTTACGAAAAACGTCTTAACGGGAACAGGCTTTTTTTCGCGGTACCATACGGGAAAATCTCCTGTTCCTTTATGAAATTTGGTAATCCCGTCGTGATAATTTTCGTCCGTCCAAATCCCAAAATCGCCGACCTGCAAAACGACGTCGAAATTAATTTTAAGTTCGGATTCAAATTTTTTTATACAACCGTAAAATTTATCTATTCTTCCGTGGACGTCTCCCGCCGCGCAAATATTCATTACCGTCTTTTTATATCCTAAATTTAATCCTTAATTTTTATTAAAAATAAATACCGCCGCCGATTTTTTGGAACTCCTCGGCTTTCAGTTTTATTTTTTCCTTTATAAAAGAAATAAAATCCGCAAGACCTTCATTGCCTCCGCCGGCATCCGATTTTTTTTTGCACGACGTTTCGAAAATTATCAGGTCTTTATTGATGGACAGCGCATTTTCTTTTATTTTTGCTACATCCGAATCAAGCGCCGGAAGCAGGTCTATTTTATTTATAATCATTACTTTCGATTTATAAAAAGCCGCGGGATACTTAAGAGGTTTATCGTCTCCTTCCGTTATGGAAAGCACTACCGCTTTCATATCCTCCCCAAGGTTAAAAGAAGTTGGACAGACAAGATTTCCGACGTTTTCTATAAAAATTACGTCCGCATCTTTTATAGCTAAATTACCCAAAGAACCGTTAACCATTTTTGCGTCGAGATGACATGTTCCGTTTGTAATAATCTGATGTGCCGGAATACCTAAATTATCTATTCGTTTTTTGTCCAGGTCCGTTTCTACGTCGCCTTCTATAACTGCGATGCTAAAGCCTTCCAATTTTAAAACGGGAATTATGGATTCCAGTAAAGACGTCTTCCCCGACCCGGGCGAGCTTAAAAAATTCATAACAAAAGCCTTTCCGAATATCGCTTTATTTTTTTTAGCGATAATTTCATTTGATTCAAGAGCATTCCTCTGAACCGTTAAAAATCTTCCGCCGGTGCTTCCGCGGTTAACGCGATTAGAATTTAACATAAATGCCGCCTTTTTTAATTTAATCTACCAGAATTTCAGCTATATTTATTTCATCCGAATCATTTTGGATACACTCTAATAGAACGTCTTTAAACCTTTCGTCGTTTAGATTTTTAAATGCAAAACCGAGATAATTTTTATCTATGCCGGAATACTTTCCTATGCAGAGTTTAACCGAATTTACCTTTTTTACGCCGTCTAAATATCCGTTTTCTTCAAGCGTATCGACTATTTCAAGCGCTATAGAAAATTCATGCATAAACCAATAATAAAATTAATTTGACATTTGATATTTTTGCGATATGATAAAAGAAATAAAAAGAAATGTAATTATTATACAATAAATTTATTTAATTTTCATTTCAATAATCGCCGGCATCTCCGTTTTTTGCTTTTTATATATAAAATAAAGCAATTTAATTTATAAATTTTTTATAATGTAGGAGGCTGTATGGATAACGATAACCGTTCTAACTCTAACGGTAATAACGGCAATAATTCGGATTTCAAATGGGACCCTCTAAGGTTCATCTCCAAAAACCCCGGCAAAGCTTTAAAAAAAGTCGATAAAAGATTAGACGACCTCGAAAAAGAAAGTTTTAACGATAAAAAAGACAAAGAAGAAAACCTTCCGAATATATTCAGCCTTTATGGAGTTACAAGGCGTGATTTCCTTAAATGGAGCGCATTTTTAACATCCGCTTTAATGCTGCCTTATATATTTAGACCGAGAGTAGCAAGAGCCGCAAACATTCTTACGAGAACCCCTTTTATATGGTTAGATATGGCGGACTGTATGGGAAACACCGAAGCCTTTATAAGAAATGCAAATCCCACCCCTGCAGAAATTATACTTAATTACGTAAGCGTTAATTATATGGAATCCATAATGGCTCCGGCAGGATATCAAGCCGAAGCAAGAAGAATAGAAACCGTCAAAAAAGATAAAGGTAAATATATACTTGTAGTAGAAGGGGCTATTCCAACCGGAATGGACGGCAAATTTCTCACTATCGGCGCAAAAGGGGATACCGGACTTAAAATAGTAAAGGAAACGGCAAAAAATGCCGATATTATAATTGCCATAGGCAACTGCGCGGCTTACGGCGGAATACCCGCCGCCGCACCAAACCCTACAGCCGCCGTAGGTCTTAGCTCGGTCACAAACAGAAGCGTTATAAATATTCCAGCCTGTCCCGCAAATCCGGTAAACGTAGTCGGCACCCTCGTAGAATACATACTGATAGGAAAAGCTCCGCAACTCGACAATCTTGGACGTCCGTTATGGGCATATTCGGGAAGGCTTCACGATAATTGTTACCGCAGAGGACATTTTGAAGCCGGTGAATATGTCAAACACTGGGGCGACGAGGGGGCAAAAAAAGAATATTGCCTATATATGATGGGTTGTAAAGGTCCTTTTACTTGGAATAACTGCACGACAGTCGAATATAATCAGGATATAAGCTTCCCTATGCGGGCGGGACACGGCTGCATAGGCTGTTCACAGCCTGCGTTCTGGGACAGGATGACCCCCTTTGAAAAACCTAACGCCGACGCAAAGATTATACTTCCGGGAGTCGAAGCTACCGCAGACGAATTTGGCGTAGCTCTTTTAGGCGCGGCCGGCGTAGGAATTGCAGCCCATGCAGTATATACCGGAATTAAAAAGAAAAGGGAAGCCAAAAAATCGTCGTCTAAAAATGAGAAAACCGATTCGGACGATAAAGGCAATAAAGATAATAAAGATAATTAAGCTTTACGTCTTTACGATTATATATTATATAGTTAAAAACATTTGGAGGATATATGGCGACAAAAATTATAGTAGATCCAGTCACAAGAATAGAAGGACATCTTAGAATAGAAGCTACGCTTAACGGCAGTGAAATCAGCGAGGCATACTCTTCCGGCACGCTTTTTAGGGGCATAGAGCTTATACTTAACGGAAGAGCGCCCGAAGACGCAGGGCTTTTCGCTCAGAGAATTTGCGGAGTATGCACTTATGCCCATTACGAAGCCGCAACGTGGGCGGTGGAAAACGCGCTCGGCATACATCCGCCGAAAAACGCAAGAATTGCAAGAAATATACTTAAAGGTGCCCAGATGGTGCAGGACCATTTAGTTCATTTTTATCAGCTTGCAGGCTTAGACTGGGTCGATATCGTATCCGCGCTTAAAGCCGACCCGAAGAAGACTATGAATTTAGCATATGCCTATACAAAAACGCCTTATAATGCCAGTTTGGCAAGATTCGAAGAAGTCAAAACAAGGCTTGCAAATTTCGTTAAATCGGGACAGCTTGGACCGTTTGCGGGAGGCTACTGGGGAAATCCTTCTTACAAACTGCCGCCTGAAGGCAACCTCCTTATAGCCTCGCACTATTTGGATAATCTTAACGTTCTTAGAATACCGGCGCAGATTATCGCTATTCTCGGCGCAAAAGACCCGCACCCCCAGACTTGCGTCGTCGGAGGAATATCTTCCATAGCAGATATTATTAATCCGCAGAGAATGGACGATATTTTATTCAGGATTGGCAAAATTACCGATTTCGTAAATAATGCCTATATACCCGATTTGCTGACAGCTGCGGAGTTTTATAAAGAAGAGGCTGTTCAGGGAATAGGCGGCGGACTGAAAAATTACCTTTCTTACGGCGCATTTCCACAGACCGACGACGAAAATCCGGACGATTATTTTCTGATGAGGGGCGTTATTTTCGACAGGGATTTAGGCAAAGTCCACAATTTAAACGAAAAAAATATCACCGAATTCGTAACTCATTCTTGGTATAAATATCCTAATGAAAAAGTCGGGCTTAATCCTTCGGTAGGAATAACCGACCCCGATTATACCGGCTTAAAAAAAGACGGAAGTCTTAGAGAAGATGAAAAATACAGTTGGATTAAATCGCCGCGTTATGAAAACAAAGCAATGGAAGTAGGACCTCTCGCTAGAACTTTAGTCGCATATGCAAAAGGAAATAAAACTATAAAATCTTTAGTAGATTATGTTTTAAAAACATCGGGATTGCCCGTAACTGCCCTATTCTCTACGCTGGGAAGAACGGCGGCACGGGGAATAGAAGCAAAATACGTCGCAGACGCATTGGAACCATGGACGCTGGAATTAATTAAAAATGCGGCTGTCGACCGGTCGAGTTGGACGCACTACGATATGCCTTCCAAAGAGATTATAGGCATAGGACTTGACGAAGCGCCGAGGGGTTCCTTGGGTCACTGGGTCAGGATAAAAAATAAACAAATCACCCACTATCAAATCGTAGTCCCGACTACTTGGAACGCTTCTCCAAGAGACGGCTTTAATAATCCGGGGGCTTATGAGGCATCGTTGGTCGGCGTTAAACTTGCAAATCCTTCTCAGCCTCTCGAAATTTTGCGGACGGTTCATTCATTTGACCCGTGTTTGGCTTGCGCCGTTCACTTAATAGACCCGAAAACAAACGAAATAAAAAAATTTAAAGTCTGCTGATTTAATTAACTTTTAAAACGGGGTTAATTATGGAAAACCTAAAAAGCAAAGAAAATAATAAATATAGCGATATAAAATTGGTCCACAGGATGACGGTTATAAAAAGAATAATTCACTGGACGTTTTTTCTGGCAATTATCAATAATATAATTACCGGATTTTATATAGCTTATCCGTTTCTTATGTTTGGAAACTCGCCGGTTCAGGCAGATTCTCCTTCTACCGGAGTTTTAAACTCCGGCGAAACGAATCAGGCATTTATAATGACATGGATGAGAGATTTTCATTTTTTGGGAGCAGTCTTAATAGACGTTATTTTTATCGTATGGCTTTATCTGGCTTTCTTTTCGTGGAAAGAGCCTCTTTATAAAAGTTTTCTACCGTTCGGAGATAAAATAGAAGAAGCGTGGAAGATGATTAAGCATTACTTTACCCTTAAAGACAGACCGGAAACCGGACGCTATCAAGACCCTCTTAATGCTTTTATCTTTACTATTTTTCATTTGCTTATATTGCTTCAAATGCTCACCGGCTTGCAAATGTATGTTGCATCATTTACCGGAACTTCGGCTGTAGGCGCTTGGTGGCCTTGGCTTATGCACTTTTCAACCGACTGGACGCTCGTCGTATTCGGCGGACTTACAGGCGTAACTCTTGTTCACCTCTTTGTAATGTGGCTGATTATAATATTCATAGTTTATCATATTTACATAGAAGTGTGGCGTTCGGTAATGTGGAAAGAAGGCGATATACTTATACCTTTCGGCGGCTATAAATACATGAGAAATAAATCGGAGACGGAATAAATTTAATAAGACAAGAACAGGAATTTATCTTTTAACCCAAACAATGTCATTCCCGCGTAGGCGATATTTTCGTTCACGGCTTATCAAAGCATGTCTTTGATGTGGACGAAAATGCCAGTCTATATAAAGTCTAATGCAAAATTAAAGTTTAAATTTTTACGACCTATATGACCGGAATAATAGGAATAGGCAATCTGATTTTGAAAGATGAGGGGTTCGGCGTCCATTTTATAGGCTTATTGAGAGAAAAATATATATTTAAAGGCGATTTAAGATTAATCGACGGCAGTACCCTTGGATATGGGCTTTTAGACGATATATTCGACCTCGACAACGTTATCGTAGTGGATGCCCTTAAAACCGACGAAGAACCGGGAAGCATTTTTAAATTTAAAAACGGCGATATTCCGGCGAACCTGATGAAAAAAACGGCGCACGACGTCGAGTTTATCGACGTTATAACTATGTGCGGATTACAGGGACATAATCCCGATATAACTATTTTTGCTGTTTCGCCGGAAGACTGCTCGGGCGTCGGAACGGATATATCGGCGCCTTTAAAGAATGCGATGCCGATACTCGAAAAACTTGTATTAGAAGAAATAAAACCCTTCGGAATAAGTTGGAAAATAAACCCGAATTACTTAGAGCCCTCCGTAAACTGCCTGACCTAAAGAAATACCCCCGTCGTTCGTCGGAATTTTTTCGTTAAAATAAACGTTAAATCCGTTTTCTTTAAGAATCAACGAGGTTTTATTTCTCAATAAAGTATTTTGGAAGACTCCCCCGCTGAGACAGACGTTTTTGCATTTAGCCGACAATGCCGCATTTTTAATAATCATAACAAGGGTATTAATAAATTTACCGGCGATATTTTTATACATCATATCTATATCCGGCTTTATATATTTCAAACCGTTACTATCGATATTCTTGACATTATCGTTATTATCAAGAATAGTTTGAACGATTTCCCCGAACATAGGATTATAATTTACCGTAAAAAAATCTTTATCTTTATCGTCCTCATAGTTTATAGAATATTTAAAACAGTCTTTTTCGCCGCTCACGCCGCATAAATCTTCGAGATAAACCGCCGCCTCCCCTTCGTAAGTAATATCGCCTTTAAAACCGCATAAACAGGAAACCGCATCAAAAATTCTTCCGCAGGACGAGGTATATGGGGAATTTATTCCGCCGCTCCACATCTTGAAAAAATTGTTTATATCTTTTTCCGAAAAACCCGTTAAATTTGAAATAACCTTTAATCCACCGCTTATTCCATTTAATCCTTCTTTTTCTCCAAAAAAACCGAGCAAAATACCGAGCAAAATTCTCCCCGGCGATTTAACGGCTTTTTCCCCGCCTATAAGCCTAAATTTTTTAAAACTGCCGATTTTTTTTAAATCTCTGTAATTCCCCTTAAAAAATTCTCCGCCCCATATAGTTCCGTCGCCGCCGTAACCCGTTCCGTCAAAAGCTGTTCCGAAAACTTCTTCGTTTAGTCCGATGCCGTTTTCTGCCATGCAGGAAATAATATGCGCCCTGTGGTGCTGGAGAGGCAGGCATTTTATTCCTTTTTCTTTAGCGTATTCTTTTGCCCATTTTGTATTTTCGTATGAAGGATGGGCATCGCAAACGATAACGTCCGGTTTAAAATTATAAAATTTTTCAAAATCGTTTATGTTTTCTCTAAAATTTTCAAAACCGGCAATATTATCTAAATCTCCGTTATGCTGGCTTAATATTATGCGGCTCTCTCCTCCGGCGCCGCCATAAGCCAGCGCAAAGGTGTTTTTAAAAAACGCCCCTGCCGCCAGCACGTTTCTTTTTAAAGGAAACGGAAGACTTAACGGTTCGGGAACATAACCTCTGGAGCGCCTGATAAAAAAATACCTGCCCGAACTGCCGCCTCCGGCGACTGCGGCGGCGGCATCGGTTTTTATAACGGAATCGTCGCATCTTCTCAAAATATCTCTGTTATGAATTAAAAAACCGTCGGCTATACCTTTCAGTTTCGATAGAGCTTCGATATTATCTTTTACTATAGGCTCCCCCCCTATATTTGCCGAAGTTGCGACTAAGACGCCGTTAAATAAATCAAAAATAATATAATGCAGGGGCGCGTAAGGTAGAAACGCTCCTATATCTTTTAATCCGCAGTTTACGTAATAGGATAATTTTCCTTTATCTTTTAATAAACATATAGGTCTTTCTTTCGACTTAATTAAAGCCGCCGAAATATTATCAGTATAAGCATATTTTAACGTTTCGCTTAAGTCTTTAAACATAACGGCAAAAGGCTTTTTTGGTCTATTTTTTCTCTCTCTAAGCAGTTTTAAAGCATCGTCGTTTGAGGCATCCGCCATTAAATGGAAGCCTCCGATTCCTTTGACGCAGACGATACCGCCCGCCTTAATTAAATCTATTGAAGATTTTACGGCGTTTAAACTCTTTTCAAGTATTAATCGTTTTAATTCTAAAACTTCAACTTCGGCTTCGGCTTTATCCGTTACGGACATTCCTTCTTCCGTCCCGTTTTGTCCGTCCGAATCCATTTTAAAAGCGTTTGCCGCGTCTAAGTTTGAACTTAAAATAAATTCTATTTCAGGACCGCATATAAAACATCCGTTAGGCTCTGCGTGAAATCTTCTGTCTAAAGGATTTTTATACTCCGCTTCGCATTCCGCGCACATTTTAAATTTAGCCATAGACGTAGAAACCCTGTCGTACGGCAGTTCTTTCGATATGGTGAATCTGGGGCCGCAATCGGTGCAGTTAATAAAGGGATAAAAATATCTTCTATCGGAAGGATTTAAAAGCTCATCTAAGCATTTATCGCATATTGCAATATCGGAAGGTATGGTTAAACCAGTATTTATTACGTCTTTGCCGTTTTTAATGTTTTTAACATCTTTGCCGCCGGTTTTATCCGATTCTTTAATTTTAAAGTCTTTATAAAAAACAGGCTCGATAAAAATTACGGTTTTATTATTTACAATCGCAAGAGGCGGTTTTTCTAAATCCGAATCTAAAGATTTAATAAAATCCGCCAATGCGTTTTCCGTTCCCTCCGCATCGATTTCGACCCCGCCCATATTATTTAAAACATAACCTTTTATACCGTATTTTTCTGCAAGCCTGTAAACGAAAGGTCTGAAACCGACTCCCTGAACTCTGCCGGATAATTTAATTAAGGCTCTAAATTCATTCAGCATATTCTCGGCAAAAGTTCTCCGGAAGGATAATCCAATAATCTATTTATGCCGTAAATACCTTTTAAAATAACTTTTCCTAAATTATTACTATTGCCGTCAGTGTATTCGTATGCCCCCGCACTTTCCCCCGCGCCTTTACCTTTACCCGCGCATATACCAGCGCCTACGGCTCCTATTATCTCCGCATTTTTTCCAAACGGGTGGGATTTAAGAATACCGAGAGCTTTTTCGGCAGATTCCGGTTTTACGGCAAATACCGCTCTTCCCTCGCATGCAAGCTGGTAAGGTTCAAAACCGAGAATTTCGCAAAAACCTTTTACGGAACCGCTTACCGGAATTTTATCTTCTTCTATGTAAATATCAGCTTTCGCCGCCAATGCCCATTCGTTAAGAACTGCGGCTAATCCGCCCCTCGTGGCGTCCCTTATTGCGCTGACCGTTACCCCGCCGTCTAATACGGTTTTTATCATATCCCACAAAGAAGCGCAGTCGCTTTCTATTTCCACGTCCATTTCTATGCCTTCCCTCTGTGACATAATCGCCGCCCCGTGGTCGCCTACATTGCCCGAAACTATAATTACGTCTCCGGCTTTTATATTATAAACCGAAAGATTATCGTATAAAATCTCCCCTATTCCGCTCGTGTTTATAAATATCCCGTCCGCTTTTCCAGACGGAACGACCTTTGTATCTCCCGTTACGACCGTAACGCCTGTTTTACCGGCTTCCTTCGCAATTCCGTTTATAATTTTTCTTAAATCTTCCGATGAAAACCCTTCTTCTATTATTAGCCCGAGGCTTAAAAACAGCGGTCTGGCTCCCATAACCGAAAGATCGTTAACCGTTCCCGCAACGGATAATTTACCTATATCGCCTCCCTTAAAAAAAATTGGGCTGACGGTAAAACTATCGGTAGTAAATGCAATATTTTGGGGAGATTTCAAAACGGCGGCATCTTCCAGCAGTTTTATCCGCCGCACGGCTATGGACATATCGGACATATTTGCGTTTCCGCCGTAAAGCTCTCCGAATATTATGCCGCTTATAAGCTCTGCGGTATCCTTGCCGCCTCCGCCGTGCGAAAGCAATATTCTTTCTTCATATTCTTTTTTATTCATAATTGCGATATTTATAATAAGCGGCGCATGCGCCTTCGAACGAAACCATACATGCTCCCACAGGATTTTCGGGATTACAGGTCTTACCGAACAGCGGGCAGTCGTTCGGCTTGCATTTTCCTTTTAATATTTCACCGCATTTACATGCGGCGTTTTCCTTGCCGACGGGTAATTTTTCCAATCCATCTTTAAAAATATATTCCGCGTCAAAGTCTTTAAACTCGTCCCTTAATTTTAATCCGCTTTTTGGAATATTGCCGAACCCTCTCCATTCAAACTCATCCCTTACGGTAAAATATTTATTTACCAAGTCCTGCGCTTTCTTATTGCCGACTTCCTTAACCGCTCTTTTGTAAGCGATTTCTACCTTCGGTCTGCCTTCGTTAATCTGCCTTACTATTAAAAGCACTGAGCTTAATATGTCGTAAGGCTCAAATCCGGCAATAACCGCCGCTTTTTTATATTTTAAAGGAATACCGTCATAGATGCCGCTTCCCGTCATAACGCTGACGTGTCCCGGACAGATAAAACCGTCTATAAAATTGTCGTTTGAATCCAAAATAGCGTTTATCGGGGGAGGCACGAGGACATGATTGATATGAAACGAAAGATTATTTATCCCCCTCGAAATAACTTCTTCGAGAAGCGCCGCCGTCATAGGAGTCGTCGTTTCAAAGCCTATAGCGAAAAAAACGATTTTTTTACCGCTATTGTTTTTATCTTCGGCAATTTTTATAATATCGAGAGGGGAATATATCATCCTTACGTCTTTGCCTTTCGCACGTTCTTTTATGAGCGAGCTATCGGTTCCGGGAACACGCATCATATCGCCGTATGCCGCAAGTATGACGTCCGGCGAATCCGCAATTTCTATCGCCTCGTCTATTCTTTTAACAGGCATTACGCATACGGGACATCCGGGACCGTGAAGAAAATTTATTTCGTCTTTAAGGAGAGCGTTTAATCCGTATTTCATAATAGAATGGGTATGCCCGCCGCATATCTCCATTATGTTCACCGGTTTTTTAACTTCATTCCTTATAACGGAAACTAATCTGTCGATATCTTCTTTTCTTTTAAAATCGGAATATAATTCCATTTTTATAGTGTTCCATTATTACGGGTATTACACGGCTTTGCTTTCTATTTCCCTAAACAAGTTAAGGCTTTCCAATGCCTCTTTCTCGTCTATTTTTTGCATTGCGTAACCCACGTGTATGAGCAGGTAGTCGCCTATAACGGCAGGCTCTTCCAATAGCATCGTGGAAACAAGCCTTTTAGAGCCCATAGTATCGACGATAACGGTATCGCCGCCTTTTATTTCTATAACTTTAGAAGGAATTGCCAGACACATAATAATTTAATTTTATACTATATTCTTCGTTTTTGACAAAGATGTTTGATATTTCTTGACCGACTTGAGCTCGAAAGAGCCGCTTCCGTTAACCCAAATTTCTTTCTTTGATATATTTAATTATTTTCTTGTATATGTTTTCGATGTCGCAAAAAGCGTCTAACGCCGATTTTAAACCGTTTATTATGTCTTCTTCGTTAATTAGCCCTTTTAAAATGCAAATTAAGAACGTCTATCGCATCTTTTAGCACAACTCCACCCCTTCTTTTTTTGCCGTTGCAAATATAGGGTTCGTATTTTCCCTTTTTTTGTTTTCAAACGACCTTTCTATTCTTCTTACAATTAAATCCACCTTTCTTGAATTAACGAGCCTTTCATATTCGGCAAGGAATTTTATCTTGTTAAGATAGTCTGCGTTACCGTCTGTTTCTATCAGTAAATCTATATCTCCGCCTCTTTTATCGTCAAAAACCCTGCTGCCGAAAAGATAGACCTTTGCGCCTGCGCCATAATATTTTTTAGTTAATTTATTTATTGTTTCTTTTTCATATTCCGTAAGTCTCATATCGCCTAAATCTCCATAAATATATCCTTTAGAAATAATAATTGCGCTTAAGCATCGAGTTTGCGATTGGAACTTTTCATATATAAGTGTATTATACCATTTTTTCGGCGATAATAAGAACAATATTAAAACAAAACTGTAACAATATTTAACATAAACGTCATAAATCAGACGGGTAGCACCGTTTTGCCCCAAGATTCGTTAATGCTCTCAGCCGCCGCCAAATAAAATGCAAATATTGCCGTTATAAGACCGAAATATCCGCCTATTACGCTAATCATGCCTGCGCCCGTCCATGCTCCTATAGCCAGCAAATAAAAAGTCGCGGTAAGAAATAAAAAGACCAGCATAAGCGCTTTTGCTTTTTTTAACGACGCTACCCACATAAACATAGTGAACAAGCCCCATAAGAAAAGGTACCAGCCGATAAAGCCGCCTGTTACTCCTTTTGAAAGAAATAAGACAAACAGGGCAAAACTCCACCAAAATGCACCGTATCCGCAGAATGCGACCGTACCGAAACTGTTGCCTCTCGGCATTTCCATAATACCCGCGGCAAACTGCGCCGTACCGCCGAAAGCAAACGCGCATGCAAGAACCATGGGCATATCTGCGCCCGTAAACCACCCGACGTTTATCATACTGAGTAAAAACGTCGTCAAAGCAAATCCTGAAAGCCCCAGCGGAGCCGGATTACCTAATTTTGCTTCCATAAAACCTCCTTAAAATTAATTAAAAATTATTTTAAAACCTCCGAATAAACTTAAACTTAGAACTTATAAATATTTGCCGAATCGGTTTATACTTTCATTTTCGTATAGTCATACGACTATATACTATATGGCTATATCGCATAGCCTACCCTGACCCCGCCCCAGTGCCTGCCGTCTATAAAAACCGGAACTCCGACGTCGCTGATTACTTCTCCGGTATCTCTCGGATATGTCTGGATGATTATATTATCGGTGTTTTTTGCCACCGCAAGACCGACCGGGTCGTTAAATATCCTCATCGACCTGTTGCCTGCGATGTCCTTTGCATAGTCGCCGGTGAGCGGTTTGTCGTATATCGAATTATGCGCCGCCGCATACCCGTTTTCGTCCGTCAGCAAAAAATATCTAAAACTTGGGTCTATCGATAGATATTTATCTTCTATGTGCTGAATTCTTCTTTTCACGAAATCCGTAAATTTTGTTTTATATTTTTGGGGGTTCGTGTTTGCGACCGGAATGTAATTTCTGTCCCACAGGTCCGAAGACGAAATCTCGCCGTTTTTAACCGCCTCTTCCATTGCCCGTATGATTTCTTTAACCGCATCGTTAGCAAATTCGGCGATTTTTTCTATATGCGCTCCTACTTTTACTTTTTTCAGGATATTTTCGGATTGCTCGGAAATTTTACTTATTTCCATAGCCTTGGAACTCAAATCCTGCAATTTCTCGGAAATATCCTTAACCGATCCCGACATATTCAAAACGGTCTGCGAAACTTCTTCGACGGAGCTGGACTGCTGTTCGGTCGCCGCCGTAATAGATATTATCATATCGTTAGCCTGAGAAATTTTGCCGGCAAGATCCCCGAAAGAACCGAGCATCTCTTCTACCGAACCGGTATTCGTTTTTATTATTTCGATTATAGAATTATTTTTCTGAACTAATACGTCGAAATTTCCCGCGACTATGCCTGTCGTCTTTTCTATTTCTTTAGACTGTTTTTGCGTCTGCTCCGCAAGTTTCTTTACCTCGTCCGCTACGACTGCAAAACCCCTTCCGTGTTCCCCCGCCCGCGCCGCTTCTATAGCGGCATTTAACGCCAACAGGTTAGTCTGACTGGCTATATCGTCTATTATATTAACTATGGACAGAATATTATTCATCTGGTTGTGGAGCCCTTCGAGCGATTCTTTATTGGAATTTATAGCAGATATAGTTCCCGAAGAACTTTTATTAATTTCTTCGGCGGTTTGAATAGTATTATTACTTATTTTATTTAATCCTTCTATGAAATCTTTAAATCTTTCCATATTCTCGGCAATTCCCCCTACGGACTTTGCGGAATCGTTCATTACCGTTACTATCGCTTCGAAGTTACTTCTTATTTCTCTCATTTCTTTCGTAGTAATCCCTATCTCGTAGTTAAACCTCGCGTTCGACACCGAAGACTTAGAAGCGTTTGAAACAAGTTCGCTTATGGCATTCTTTGAAAAATTTATTAAATTTGTTAAAAAAGATTCAAACGGTATAAAGAGTTTTGGAAGAACGTATATTTTCGTAAAATCATACCGCTCGGATGCCGATATACCCTTAAATTCATTGTCGAATTCTTTAACCTGCCTAAACAGGTTAAAATAAAAATAAACGAAATTAACAAGGGCAAAACATATCGAAGATACCGCAAAAATCGGCAAAAAATGACTTGTTACGAAATTCTCGACCGACAGGTACAATAAAATAAGCCCTAAGAAATAGACAAAAAAAGTTATACCCGTAAAATACATTAACTTTTTAACCATTTAAATCATCTCCCTATTTTTAAAAGATTATTACGACTTATGCATATCGATGCGCGGGAAAGCTTTTATAAAAGCGTCCACTATTTTTACATCGAACTGCGTGCCGGAGCATTTTATAAGTTCGTCCACGGCGGTTTTTGAATCCAATCCTTTCCTGTACGGACGGTCCGAAGTCATTGCGTCGAACGTATCCGCCACCGATATTATTTTTGCGTCTAATTCTATTTCGTCTTCTTTTAAACCGTCGGGATAGCCTCTTCCGTCGTGTCTTTCGTGGTGGTGCTTAACCCCGGGTATAACGTGTTCCAACCCTTTTATTTTCTTTAATATTTCTTCGCCGAATACGGGATGTTTTTTCATTAAAGCAAACTCTTCGTCGGTCAATTTTGACGGTTTCAAAAGAACGTCGTCCCTTACGCCTATTTTTCCTATATCGTGCAGTATGGCGGAAAGTCTTAAAACCTCGAGCCCATCCTTTTCCATTCCTAATGCTTCTCCGATTGCATAACTGTATTCCATAACCCTGTTCGTATGGTTGCCGGTATAGTTATCCCTCATTTCTATGGTTTCCGCCAGAGTATAAACGGTTGATATAAATATTTCCTTCAAGTCTTTATAAAGTCTGACGTTTTCGACAAAAACCGCCGCGTTATGGCTTAACGTCGTAAATAATTTTAAATCGGAAGAAGTAAACTCCGTAATATTTTCCGTAGCAATATTTATGGCTCCTATAATTTTATTCTTTATCTTAAGGGGAGCGCACATCATAGAACCGGTTTTGCCGCCGCCCGGCGCCGTCCAGCCGTCAAGGGATATATCGTTAATTATTTCGGGATTGCCTGAAAGCATAACATATTCGGCTATGCTTTCCCCGTTATAAGCCATAATGGATTTTTTTACCGTTTTTTCGTCGTAATCGTAAGCGGAAATAACGTCTATCCAATCCGTTTCGTCGTTTTTCAGCATTATGGATACCGTATCTGCCTTAATAAAACTTTTAATCAACGATAAAGTTAGAAGAACTATATCGTCAACGCTGTTGCAGCCAAGTATTTTTTCGGTAAAGTCGTAAAAAAGATTAATTTCTTTATATCTGTTTGAAACTTCGTCTATCAAGTCCCTCTTATCGTATTCCGCCGCAAGCATATAATTAATCATAGAAGCGATAACCCGCGCCTTTTCGTTTCCGACTGCCGAACCCGCATTTTCTCCTTTAATATTTAACGGAAAACTGCCGGCTGCGGCTTCAGTATCCAAATTCAAATCGGAATTTCCTATATTTGCAAGTATGCCACCGTTTATATCCGTTATTAACGCGCTTGTATTTAAAGCGTCCGCGGCATTATTTAATATCTCGAGAGATTCTTTGTTAGACAGTATTTTTTTTAATATAATTCTGTTATTTTTCATTATTTCACCTCATCTCACCTTGTCTTGCCTCGCTCCCGTGTAAAAGACCGTCCACTTCGCCTATCAGCTTCCCGTATTCCGCACCTTTAACGAGATATCTGTCTATACCTATTTTAAACCCTGTTTCCTTATCTTCCACCACGGATAAAATTATAATAGGAATATCCATAGTTTCGGGGCTGTT